>PLZH01000160.1 GCA_003152055.1 Burkholderiales bacterium | reverse complement strand
CAAGCGCTCTCCCAGCTGAGCTATACCCCCATCGATTCCATTTTAGGAAAGACCGCGATTATAGCGAGGCCGGCGACGCCGCCCGCAGGCGGGCCAGCACCGTCACCCGTGGGAACAGCGCGAGAACGGCGTCCAGCGAGGGCGTCTGGACGCGGCCGCAGACGAGGACGCGAACCGCCGGCGCGAACTGCGGCATCTTGAGGCCGTGCGCGGCCAGCGTTTCCTTCACCGCGCCGTTGATGGCGAGGGCGGCCCACTCGACGGTCTCGAGCTTGCCGGCGAGCGTCGCAAGCGCCGGCCGGACCGAATTGCCGACGTACCGAGCCACGTCGTCCGCGCTCGGCGAAACGTCGGCCAGGAGCATTGCGAGCCAATCGGCCAGGTCAGCGCCGGTGTTGCAGCGGTCGCGAAAGACGAGGCTGGCGCGCAGCAGCGCCGCGTCGTCCGCGGGCACGATGCCGCGCCTGAACAGCTGCGCCTTCGCGAGCGCGAGCAGGGAGTCGTCGCGCAGGCCCTTCAGATAGTGCGCATTGACCCACGCGAGCTTGGCGCCGTCCCACTGCGCCGGGTGCTTGGCGAGATGGCTGCCGTCGAACCACGCGATCATCTGCTCGCGCGTGAAGAGCTCCTCGTCGCCATGGCTCCAGCCGAGGCGTGCCAGATAGTTGAGCATCGCCTCGGGCAGGAAGCCCTCCTCCTCGTACGCGGTGACGCTGACCGCGCCGCGCCGCTTCGAGAGCTTCTGCCCGTCGTCGCCGAGGATGATGGGCACGTGCGCGAAGACAGGCAGCGGCGCGCCGAGCGCGTGAAACATGTTGATCTGCCACGGCGTGTTGTTGACGTGCTCGTCGCCGCGAAAGACGTGGCTGATTCTCATGTCCCAGTCGTCGACGACGACCGCGAAGTTGTAGGTTGGCACGCCGTCGGCACGGACGATGACGAGGTCGTCAATCTCCCGGTTCGAGATCGTGATCGGGCCCTTGACGAGATCGTCCCAGCTCACCACGCCGTCGGGCGGGTTGTGGAAGCGGATCACCGGCGCCACGCCTTCGGGAATCGGCGGCAGCGTCTTGCCCGGCTCGGGGCGCCAGCGGCCGTCGTAGAGCGTCTTTTCGCCGCGCGCGCGCTGCGCTTCACGCATCGCCTCGAGCTCGTCGGGCGTCGCGTAGCAGCGGTAGGCGCTACCTTCGCCGAGCATGCGCTCGGTCACTTCGCGGTAGCGGTCGAGCCGCTGCATCTGGTAGATCGGTCCTTCGTCGTGATCGAGGCCGAGCCAGCGCATCGACTCGAGGATCTGGCCGACCGCCTCCTGCGTCGAGCGGGCGACGTCAGTGTCTTCGATGCGCAGCACGAACTCACCGCCGTGGTGGCGCGCGAAGGCCCAGGAAAAGAGCGCCGTGCGCGCCGTTCCGAGATGCAAAAATCCCGTCGGCGAAGGCGCGATGCGTGTGCGCACGCGGCCATGCACCACCGGCACCGCCGATGTGCCGCTCACAGGGTCGCCAGTCCGCGCAGCAGATCGGCCTGGATGTCTTCGACGTCGTCGAGGCCGACCGCGACGCGGATCATGCCTTGCACGATGCCGGCCGCCTGGCGCTGCTCTTCGCTGAGTCGGCCGTGCGAGGTGCTTGCCGGATGCGTGATCGTCGTCTTCGTGTCGCCGAGGTTGGCGGTGATGGAAAGGATGCGCGTCGAATCGATGACGTGAAAGGCGTTCTTGCGGGCCGCCGGCGCGCCGCCTTGCTTGCAGGCGACGACGAAGGTGACGACCGCGCCGCCGCCACCCGATTGCTGCACCATCGCCAATTGATGCTGCGGATGCGAGGCCAGGCCCGGGTAGTAGACGCGCTCGACGCCAGGCTGCGCTTCGAGCCATCGCGCGATCGCGAGCGCCCGTTCACCCTGCGCCTTCATGCGGATCGAAAGCGTCTCCAGACCCTTGAGTACGACCCAGGCGTTGAATGGCGACAACGACATGCCGGCGCTGCGCATGACGGGAACAAACTTCTCGTTGACGAGCGCTTCGCTCGCGCAGATCGCGCCGGCGATGACACGGCCCTGACCATCGAGGTACTTCGTTCCCGAATGGATGACGAGATCGGCTCCGTATTCGACCGGCCGCTGCAGCGCCGGCGAGCAGAAGCAGTTGTCGACGGCCAGCCAGGCACCGGCGTCGCGCGCGATCGCGGAAAGCGCCCGGATGTCGCAGACCTCGGTCAGCGGATTGGTGGGCGACTCGGCGAAGAGCAGCCTGGTGTTCGGCTTGACCGCGCCACGCCAGCCTTCGGCGTCGGTCTGCGAGACGAAGCTCGTTTCGACGCCGAACTTCGCGAACTCGCGGCCGAACAGCATCATGGTCGCGCCGAAGACGCTCTGCGAGCAGACGACGTGGTCGCCGGCCTTGAGCAGGCCCATGCCGAGAAGCAGGATCGCGCTCATTCCCGACGAGGTCGCGATGCATGCCTCGGTGCCTTCGAGCGCGGCGAGGCGCCGCTCGAACATCGTCACCGTCGGGTTGGTGAAGCGCGAGTAGACGAACGCTTCTTCCTCGTTGGCGAAGCGCGCCGCCGCCGTCGCGGCGTCGGGCTGGACGAAGCTGCTAGTGAGAAAGAGCGCCTCCGAGTTCTCGCCCCAGGCGCTCGGCGGCAGGCCTTCGCGCACGGCGAGCGTGTCGAGCCGCGTTCCGGGCGGCAGGGCGACGCGCGGGATTTTCCGCTGCTCGGCCATCAGGCGGCTTCGGCGGCGCTTTGCAGCGCCAGGCGCGAGCGATCGTCGGATGCCTCGTCTTCTTCACCCTGGGTGCCGCGCTGCGCCGCCATCGCCGCGAAATCGTCGGCACTGACGTCGCCCGTAATGTAGTGGCCGTCGAAACACGAGGCCTCGAAGCCGTCGAGCTTCGGATTGAGCGCGGCGACGACGCGCTTCATCGCCGCGACGTCCTGGTAGATGAGCGCGTCGGCGCCGATGAACTCGCGGATCTCCTCGATCGAGCGGCCATGCGCGATCAGCTCATCCTTGGTCGGCATGTCGATGCCGTAGACGTTGGGAAAGCGCACTGGCGGTGCCGCCGAAGCGAGATAGACCCTCCTCGCGCCGGCGTCGCGCGCCATCTGCACGATCTCCTTCGAGGTCGTGCCGCGGACGATGGAATCGTCGACGAGGAGCACGTTCCTGCCCTTGAACTCGACGCCGATCGCGTTGAGCTTCTGTCGCACCGATTTCTTGCGCACGCCCTGCCCCGGCATGATGAAGGTGCGGCCGACGTAGCGGTTCTTGACGAAGCCCTCGCGATAGGGCTTGCCAATCTTCTGCGCCAGCTGCATCGCCGAAGGCCGGCTCGATTCCGGGATCGGAATGACGACGTCGATCTCCGAGGGCGGCATCGTCGAGATGAGGCGCTGGGCCAGGGTCTCGCCAAGGTTCAGGCGCGCCTGGTAGACCGAGACGCCGTCCATGATCGAGTCGGGCCGGGCCAGGTAGACGTACTCGA
>PLZH01000256.1 GCA_003152055.1 Burkholderiales bacterium | reverse complement strand
GCGTCACGATCGCCGCAAATACCGCGAGCCTGCAAGCCGTGACGACGAACGGCGCGCAGAACTACAGCGGCGTAGGCACGACGACGCTGAACGGAACGCTCGCCGTCAACACCGCGGGCGCCGGTGTGAGCGCCGGCACGACCTTGCTCGCCGCCGGCGGCGGCGCCATCACGCNNGCTGACCGGCGTCACGATCAACAGCAACACGGCCAGCATCCAGGACACATCGACGACCGGAGACCAGACCTACAACGCCAGAGTTTCCGCCGGAGCGGTATCGCTCAACGCCGGGTCGGGAACGATCACGGCGACGAACGCGAACAACGACTTCACTGGCGCTGTGAACCTTGCCGGCGGAACGACGCAAATCACCGACGGCAACGCCCTGACGCTTGGCACGCTTGCCACGGGCGCCCTCACGGCCGCGAGCACTGGTGCGCTCAACCTAGGCAGCGGGTCGGCTTCGTCCATCGTCGCTGCCAGCAACGGTGGCCCTGTTTCGCAAAGCGGTGCGCTCAGCGTCTCCGGGACGACCAACGTAAACGCCGGCGCCAACACGATCACGCTCGCCAACCCGGGCAACGACTTCACCGGCGCGGTCGGACTCACGACGACGGGCGCCAACAACGCCACGCTGAAGGACACGAACGCGCTCGTGCTGGGCGCCTCGTCGGTCGGCGGCAATCTCGATGTGACGGCCAAAGGCAACATCACCGAAACCGGCGCGCTCCTGGTGACCGGAACGAGCACCTTCACGGTCGACACGACTCCCGCGGCCGATGTGCTGTTGTCGACGAACGCCAACAATTTCGGCAGCACCGTCACGATCGCGACGGCGAATGGCGCCACGCTCAATGACGTCGGCCTGCGCAACGACAGCCTGACACCGGCTTTGCCCGTGCTCTCGCTGGCCGCACTGCACAGCCTCGACCTGCAGTTCACCAACGCCGCGATCGCCGTGCCTACCGTGAGCCTGAGCGGCACACTCAACGTCGTCGCCGGCGGCGACATCACTCAGGCGGCCGGCGGCGTCCAGGTCGCCGGCACGTCGAGCTTCAGCGCCGGCGCCCACGCGATCACCCTCCTCGACCCGCTCAACAACTTCGGCGGCGCGGTCAGCGTATCGAACTCGGGCGCCCACAACGTCTCCTTGAGCAACGCGAATGCCATTGTCCTCGGCGCCTCCAATGTCGGCACCGGAACGTTCGCCGTCACGGCCGACGGCCCGATCACGCAAACCGGCGCCATCACTGAGGCTCCCGGCGCCGTCGCTGCAACATTCAACGCCAGTGCCAACTCGATCACGCTCGCCAACGCCGGTAACGACTTCACCGGTGCAGTGAACCTGACCGGCACCGCGGTGCAAGTTACCGATACGAACGCCCTCACTCTGGGTGCGCTCGCCACGGACGCGACGACCGTCACGAGCACCGGTGCGCTCAACCTCGGCAGCGGCTCGGCTTCCTCCATCGTGGCAAATAGCAATGGCGGCGCGGTCTCGCAGACCGGCGCGCTCGTCGTCTCGGGTGCGACCAACGTCAACGCTGGCGCCAACGCGATCACGCTCAACAACGCAGGCAACGATTTCGGCAGCTTCGGTGCGACCGGCGGCGCCGTCACCGTGCGCGACGTGAACGCACTCGCGCTCGACGCAATCAACGCGATCAGCCTCACCCTGACCACCGGCGGCAACATCACGCAGAATGCCGCCGCAGTGGTCGGCGGCGCGACCACGATCAATGCCGGCGCGAGCTTGATCACACTCAACAACGCCGGCAACAACTTCGGCAGCGTCGGCGCGACCGGTGGCGCAGTCGTCATCACCGACATCAACGCGTTGGCGCTCGACGCCATCAACGCAACGAGCGTGGCAATCAACACCAGCGCCGGAAACGGCGCGGTCACGCAAAACACGGCCGCAATCGTCAGCGGGGCGACGACCGTCAACGCCGGCGGCGGCGCCGTAACATTGACGAGCGCGGGCAACAACTTCGGCAGCGTCGGCGCGACCGGCGGCGCCGTGTCGATCGCCAACAGTAATGCGCTCGCCCTCGGCGCCATCAATGCGACGAGCCTTACCGTCGACACGAGCGCCGGCAACGGCGCCGTCACGCAGACCGGCGCCGCCATCATCAGCGGCGCCAGCAACATCAACGCCGGCACCGGCGCCGTCACGCTGGCCAATGCAGGCAACGATTTCGGGACCCTCGGCGTGACCGGCGGCGCCATCGGCGTGGTCGACAGCAATGCGCTGACCCTCACATCGCTGGCCAGCGCCCCGAACCATGCGGTCACCGTCAATGCCGGCGGCGCGCTGACATTGCCCGCGACCGCGATCGACACCGGTGGCGCCCCCCTCTTGCTCAGCAGCGGTGGCACCCTGACTTCGGTCGGCACGCTGCGCGGTACAAACGTCGCGCTCACGTCGGGAGGGCCATTGACGCTCGCCAACAACTTGACCTCACTGGGAACGCTCTCCCTCACGAGCGCCAATTCGGCGATCACGCAAACCGCGGGAGCGATCGTCGCAGCCGGCGCAACGACGGTCAACGCAGGCAGCGGCGACGTCACGCTCGCGCAGGCGAGCAACGACTTTCAAGGCAACCTGGCGGTGACGGGTGGTGCGATCAGCGTTCGCGACGTCAATGACCTGACAGTGACGAGCCTCGTATCGGGCGTCAATCAGCCGGTCTCGCTTATCGCGGGTGGCTCGCTCGTGCTGCCCCCGAATCCCATCGGCACGGGAAGCGCCGACCTCACCCTGCAAGCGCTCGGCGGCTCGCTCGTCGTCGACAGCGCACTGAGCGGCAACAACTTGACGCTGACCGGCAGCGCCGGCATCAACCTTGGCGCCAACATCACCTCGAGCGGCAACCAGATTTACACGACGCCGGTGCAACTCTCCAGCAACGTGACGCTCAACGCCGGCGCGAGCATGATCGATTTTCAGGGCGGTGCCAACGGCGGCGGCAACAGCCTCGCGCTTACCAGCAGCAACGCCGGCGCCAATGCGATCCAGATCGACGCGCCGATCACGAACACGGCGCAATTCACGATCACCGGCAACAGCACGCTCGGCGGCGACGTCACGACGACGGGTAACCAGACCTACGCCGGTGCGGTCGTGCTCGGCGCCGACGTCGCGCTCGCTGCCGGCAGCGGCAGCGTCGCCTTCGGTGGCAGCGTCGACAGCGCGGCCGGCCCGGCGCGCGGTCTCACCGTCACGTCCACCGCAATAACGTCGTTCGCGGGCGCCGTCGGCAGCACGCAACCTCTCAGCCTGCTCACCGTCAATGGCCCTTCGCAACTCGGCAGCAGCATCGTTACGAGCGGTAGGCAGACTTACACCGGGGCGTCGATGCTTGTCGGCGACAGCACGCTGACCGGCCCGTCGGTCAGTTTCGGCAGCACAATCGATGGAGCGCACGCGCTCACCGTGAACGCGGCGAACACCAGCTTCGGCAATGCCATCGGTAGTACCACGGCGCTGACGAGCCTGACGACTGATGCCGCCGGCACGACGCAGCTCGGCGGCAACGTCACGACCAGCGGCGCCCAGGCCTACAACGACGCGCTGACGCTGAGCGCCGGTGCCGCGTTGAGCGCCAGCACGCTGCACCTGGGCGGCAGCATCGACGGCGGGCACACGCTTGCCTTGAGCGGCACCTCCGGGGTGACGCTCACGCAGGCGATCGGCGCGACGACACCGCTCACCGGGTTGAGCGTGACCGGCCCGTTGCAGCTCGACGCCGGCACGGTGACGACGACGGGACCGCAGAACTATGCAGGAGCGGCGACCCTCGGCGCGGCGACGACTCTCACAGGGGCATCGATCGCCTTCGGCAACACGCTCGATGGTGCCTTCGCCCTGACGCTGCAAAGCGCCGGGCCGTCGTCGTTCGCGACGGCGGTCGGCGCCGGCACGCCGCTGGCGAGCCTGACTGCCAACGGCGGCGGCGCGGTGCAGCTCGCCGGCCCGAGCATCGAGACGAGCGGCGCACAAAGCTATTCCGGTGCACTGCAACTTTCCGGCAGTGCGCGTCTGACCGGGGCGGCGCTGACCCTCAGCGGTCCGGTGAGCGGCGCCAGCGACCTCACGCTGCAGACGAACGCGCTGAACGGCGCCACGTTGATCGCCGGCACGGGAACGCTGACGATCGCTCCGATCGCTCCGACGCTATCGATCGGTGTCGCCGGCGGCGCCGGGAGCTTGCAGGTCTCTCAGGCCGTGCTCGACGGCGCGGGCGGCTTCAGCGCTCACGTCATCGGCCGCGCCGATGGCAGCGGCACCGTCAGTAGCGGCAACCTCGTGCTTCGCGCCGACACGACGCTGCAGACTTCGAGCGGCGACATCGACATCGGCGGCAGCGTCGACGGCGGCTTCGCCCTGACGCTGAACAGTGGCGGCACGACACGCATCACCGGGCCGATTGGCGTGACGACGCCGCTCACAAGCCTGACGACCGACAACAACGCGGCTTTCCCAGACTGGAACGGAACCACCGGCGAGCGCACGACCTTCGACACGGCCGACGGCACGGGCAGCGCGCGCGTCGTGACGACCGGTGCGCAGACCTACAACGATCCGCTGACGGCAAGCGTGCCCATCGTTTTCGCTGGCAGCGTGATCACGGCGACACAAGCGACTAACCGCTTCGATGGCACGGTTTCGGCGAGCGCCGATTCGCTGCAGCTTCATTCGACGGCCGATCTGCAGCTTGGAGCCATCACCTTGGCCAGCGGCGGCGCCATAGACGCCAACGGCGTCCTGTCGTTTACGGGCGCGCTGCAGCTCGGCGGTGGCACCCTCATCCTCACGTCGAATGCGACGCCGACGGCCATCGGACTCACCGATCCCGCCCTGCAAGGCAGGCCCTACACCTTCGGCTTCGTGCCGATCAAGGAAGCCAGCGCGACGATCGTCGAAGAAGCCGGAGCGACGCTGGGCTCTGCTGCGGGAAGCCTGATCGCATTCCGCTCTCCGAACGGCGGCACGCTGCAACTCGACCAGCCCGGCAATACCTTGCTCGGTGGCATCTCGGCGGTGAGCGGCACGCTCGACGACAACAATCTCAGCCGCTTCACCAATGCGAGCACGCTGACGCTCGGCTTCATCCGCATCGCTTCGAGCCAGATCAACGTGGCTGGTGCGCCCCCGAACAACGGCGACCAGACGGTGACGCAGGCCGGCATCGAAGGTGACGTGATCAAGCTCACCGCCGACGTGCTGACGACCGGCACCGGCGGACTGATCCGGGCGCGGCTGCCGTTCAACAACGTGCAGGGTTCGCAGACCTCGATATCCGGCATCACCTTTGTCATGGCGCCAGCGGCGCTGGCCACGGGCGGCGGCTTCGGCGGCCCGTCGTCGAACAGCTACATCCTCATCCAGGCGGGCGGCGCCGAAGGCGGCTTCGTCACGGCCGATCCCAAAGGCGTCGGCGGCGAAAACGCCGTTATCTTCCTCGGCGGCAGTACCGACGTGCGGCCGTTCTACGACGAGAACGGCAAGCTCACCGAGATCCGCATCTTCTACAACGGCGATGCGCCGAGAACGCCGCAGGAGGCCGGCGCCCTGGCCGCGGTGATCGCGCTGATCGAGGAAGCGAGGCACGAGCGCTTCGAGGAGGCGGTGCGTACGGAAAACGTCTCCTCGCGCCTTCGCTCGGGCGTGATCGCCGAGGTCGGCGCCGGTCGGCCGGCCACGGTGGGCCGTGAATCGATTCGCCTGCCCGAAAGCTGTGACGTGAAGCCGGGTACGCTTCGCTGCGAATGAACGCCGACGAACGACGCCGCGCCATCGTCTCGCTGCCCTTGGTCGCCGCAGGTGCGGCCTGGGGCCACAACGCCCTCGCACAACTCGCGGCCAGTGCAGCCGCCACGGGCGCCGACGCTCAGGGCACAGCACGCATCGCGCTGCTGATCGGCAACCGCGTCTATCCCGCGCCGTTCGAGCTGCCACCCGCCTACAAGAACGTGCGCGACCTGACGGGCGCGCTCGAAGGACGCGGCTTCAAGGTGACTTCCGCGCTCGACCAGAATCCGGCGCGATTGCGCGCCACGATCCAGGCCTTTGCCAAGATCGCGGCCGATTCCCCGCCGAACGCGACGATCCTCTTCTACTACACCGGCCACGGCATGCAGGTGGATGCCGAGAACCTGATGCTCGGCTCCGGGGTCGCACCCGACTCGCGCGAGGACACGCTGCTCGGCAGCAGCCTGCATCTGCGCCGCGACGTCATCGACCAGCTGCCGCGCCGCGCCGACGGTCTCACGATCGCCGTCGTCGACGCGTGCCGCACCTCCTTGCGCGCAGCACTGACGGCGACCGACGGATTCAACCAGGTCGAAGCACCGCTCGGGTGCCTCATCGTTTTCTCGACCGGTGCCGGCAAACCCGCGATAGCGCCCGCGGTCGAGACGCTCAATACCTTCTATACCGCTTCGCTCGTCAAGCTTCTGGCTTCGGCGGCCGACGAGACCTCGTTCTCCGACCTGTTCCGGCTCGTCAAGTTCGACGTCCAGCAGACCATGGAGAACTACCCGGTTCAGGCGATCCGCCAGTTCACGCAGATCCCTTTCATCGCCGAAAACACGCAGGTGCGCTTTCAACTCGCGCAGCGCCCGGCAGCACAGTCCGCCCTGCCGCACTTCAGCGCCGCCGAGGAGGCCGAAGCCTGGCGCGAACTGGAGGAAAACCTCTGGCCGGCCGACATCGTCAAGCTCGCCGAGGCTTATCTGCAGCGCTACCCCTTGAGCAAGCTGTCCGGCGGCGCCCAGGTTGCGCGCGAAGGCGCGGCCGATGCGGTGCGGGCGCTGCGAAGCAACGAGGTTCGCCTCTATCGCAGCGCTTTTCAGCCGAAGACGACCGAGCCGCGCTGGCTGGCGGAGTGGCGCAAGGCGGCGCGCGGCGACAAGGATGCCGCCGCGCGTATCGCCCGTGCCTACTTGCGCGGCGATGGCGATATCGGCGCCGACCCGAACCGCTACGAAGGCTGGATGCAGTACGCGGCCGCGCTCGGCAACGGCATCGCCTCGTACGAGTTGGCCGTCTACTACCGCCGCCAGGAGCAGCCGGTGCCGGCAGCGCAGTACGAAACGCGAGCCCGCGACCTCGGCTACACGCCGCCCTCGACGCTCGACAACGTCCGCAAGTAGCCGCAGCGCCCCGGAACGCCTCAGCGCTCGAGCCAGTGCGTGGCGAAGGCCGCGAGGTCGTGATGCACCGAGCGAGCCAGAGCCATTTCGGAGCCCGTATTGGGGCTGCCGTTCGGCGCGCGAAGAACGAGGGCCGTGTGCACATGCGCCGGGATGCCGCGCAGATACGGCAGATAGTCATCGACGAAGGCTTGCGGATCGAGCTCCTCGATCGCATCGGCCTTCGGGCTTCGCTCACCGGGAGCGTTGCCCGTCGCGACGACGCGCTCGATCGGAAAACCGAGATCGCGCAGGTTGCGCAGCCGCGCCGCCTCGTACTCGAGCTCGAGCGCAGAGACACAGACGAGCTCGAACCCGGCGTCGTGCAAACGATGGCAAGCTTCGATCGCACCTTCGATCGGCGGCACCGAAGTCCAGAAGGTCTCGTCGAAATGGCTGCGAAAGTGCGCGCGCCGCGCTTCGTCGAGGCGTTCGACCTCCCAGCGATCCATCGGCCAGTAGGCGTGCGGATCGCGCTCCGGTGGCCTCTTGCCGAAGGCACGCTGCCACGCGCCGGCATAGCCGGCGTGAAAGTCGAGCAGCACGCCGTCGGCGTCGAGAGCGATGAGACGCTTGGGCATGGGCGACTGTAGCCAGCGAGCGGTCGCGACGCTGTCGCTTGAACGACGCCGGCAAGAAAGCGCTGGCACGGACTTGAATCGTCGCATTCACTCCCTATAATGGTTCTGCTAGCACTCGATATCGTTGAGTGCTAACTGTATTCGGTGCATCACCCTCTGGGCCGGTTCGCTTCGAGCGAATAAGCGCTCACTTCCATCAATCGCAAGCTGGCTCGAACTCATCAAGGAGATACCATGAAACTTCGTCCGTTGGCCGATCGCGTGATCGTCAAGCGCGTGGAGCAGGAAACCAAGACCGCCTCTGGAATCGTCATTCCCGACAACGCGGCCGAAAAGCCCGATCAGGGTGAGGTTCTGTCGGTCGGCCCAGGCAAGCGCAGCGAGCGGGGCGACATTGTCGCCATGAACGTCAAGAAGGGCGATCGCGTGCTGTTCGGCAAGTACAGCGGCCAGACCGTCAAGGTCGACGGCGACGAGCTCCTGGTGATGCGCGAAGAAGATCTCTTCGCCGTGGTCGAGAAGTAAAGGCAATCGGAGAATTCAAATGGCAGCAAAAGAAGTTTCATTCGGCGGCGACGCCCGCGCGCGGATGGTCGAAGGTGTGAACATCCTCGCCAATGCGGTCAAGGTCACGCTCGGCCCGAAGGGTCGCAATGTGGTGCTCGAGCGTTCCTTCGGCGGCCCGACGGTCACCAAGGACGGTGTCTCGGTCGCCAAGGAGATCGAGCTCAAGGACAGGCTCCAGAACATGGGCGCGCAGATGGTCAAGGAAGTCGCTTCCAAGACCAGCGACATCGCCGGTGACGGCACGACGACGGCGACCGTGCTCGCCCAGGCCATCGTTCGCGAAGGCATGAAGTACGTCGCCGCGGGCATGAACCCGATGGACCTGAAACGCGGCATCGACAAGGCCGTGACGGTGCTCGTCGAACAGCTCAAGAAGCAGTCCAAGCCGACGACGACGAGCAAGGAAATCGCCCAGGTCGGCACGATCTCGGCGAACAGCGACGAGGAAGTCGGCAAGATCATCGCCGAGGCGATGGACAAGGTCGGCAAGGAAGGCGTCATCACGGTCGAAGACGGCAAGTCGCTCGCCAGCGAGCTCGAAGTCGTCGAAGGCATGCAGTTCGANNTCGACCGCGGCTATCTCTCGCCCTATTTCATCAACAACCCCGACAAGCAGACCGCGACGCTCGACAACCCGTTCGTGCTGCTGTTCGACAAGAAGATCAGCAGCATCCGCGATCTCCTGCCGACGCTTGAACAGGTCGCCAAGTCGGGCCGTCCGCTCCTGATCGTCGCCGAAGAAGTCGAAGGCGAGGCGCTGGCCACGCTCGTGGTCAACACGATCCGCGGCATCCTCAAGGTCGTCGCCGTCAAGGCGCCGGGCTTCGGAGATCGTCGCAAGGCCATGCTCGAAGATATCGCCATCCTGACCGGCGGCAAGGTCATCGCCGAAGAAGTCGGCCTGACGCTAGAGAAGGTCACCCTGGCCGACCTTGGCCAGGCCAAGCGCGTCGAAGTCGCCAAGGAAAACACGACGATCATCGACGGCGCCGGTGCCACCGCGGATATCGAAGCACGCGTCAAGCAAGTGCGCGTCCAGATCGAGGAAGCGACGAGCGACTACGACAAGGAAAAGCTCCAAGAGCGCGTGGCCAAGCTGGCCGGCGGCGTGGCGCTGATCAAGGTCGGTGCGGCGACCGAAGTCGAGATGAAGGAAAAGAAGGCGCGCGTCGAAGACGCGTTGCACGCGACGCGTGCGGCCGTCGAGGAAGGCATCGTTGCTGGTGGCGGCGTCGCATTCCTGCGTGCCAAGCAATCCGCCGGCACGATCAAGGGCGACAACGCCGACCAGGACGCCGGCATCAAGCTGATCCTGCGCGCGATCGAAGAGCCGATCCGCATCATCGTGCAGAACGCCGGTGACGAGCCGAGCGTGGTCGTCAATACGGTGTTGGCCGGCAAGGGCAACTACGGCTACAACGCCCAGAACGGCCAGTACGGCGACATGATCGACATGGGCATCCTCGACCCGACAAAGGTCACGCGCACGGCGCTGCAGAACGCGGCCTCGGTCGCGGCGCTGATGCTCACGACCGAAGCCATGATCTCCGAAGCGCCGAAGGAAGAAGCCTCGGGCGGCGGTGGCATGGGCGGCGGCATGGGTGGAATGGGTGGCATGGGCGGCATGGACATGTAAGTCCGGCGCACCCGCCTTGTCTTGAAGGGGCTGCTGCGGCAGCCCTTTTTCATGCCCGTTCATTGCGAGCCTGCGGCGCGCGGCGAATCCATTTGGGCAGCGCTTCGGCCGGCGAGATAATCGCACAGCTCTCTTGCTCGAGGCCCATGTCGACCGCGCCCCCGTTCCATCGCTTCGTCGAAGACGAGTTGGCGCTTGCGCCGGCGCTGGTCGCACGTGTGCTCGCAGGAACGATGCAACTGCTCGGCGAGTCGAAAGACGGCGCGCTGATCCCGGGCGACCGGACGCATCACTCCGAAATCGTCAAGGCCCTGCAGCGCGACGCCGGCCTGTACGAAAAGACCTTCGTCGAATCGCTGACCAAGCGTGTCCGCGACGAGATCGACGGCCAGCGTGACTCGCCCCTCGCAGAGAGCAAGGCAGCTCAGGGCGACCTCGAGTTGATGGACGAATCGCGGGTCGAAGTCGACATCGAGATCTCGCGCGCGATGCAGCTGATCGACAGCACGGCCGAATGGGAATTGCGCGAGCTGCAGACGTTCACGTCGACGCTCACGGGCCAGCGCCACGTCAACGCCGACTCGAATCCGTTCCGCCCGCTCATCTATGCGTCGGCCTTGTGGGACGCCACGTGCGCGGTCGTGAACTCGCCGACGCAGCGCGCCATCGTCCTTCGTACCTCGGCCGGCGTCGTCGCCGGGTTGCTCAAGAATGCCTGGGCGGCGGCTTCGACTCGCCTCGAGACCCAAGGCGTTCAGCCCGGCGCATACCGCACGGTCGTCCTGCCGTCCGGCGCGAGCTTCGGCCGTTTCGCCGCGCCCGAGCCTTCGCGCACCGGGACGATGAGTGCGCTGCTTTCGAGCATGCCCGGTGCATCCTTCGACCCGTCGGGCAACCGTGGCGACGCGCCGGCCGACGACCCTGCAGTCGCCGCGCGCGGCGTGCGCAGCGACGGCACGAGCCGGCGCAGCCCCGAGCTCGAACAGGCTTTGTTGCGCCTCGACGAGTTGCTTCGGCATCTCCCCGCCGAGACCTCACTGTCCGGCCGCGGCACGCCGAACAGCAGCAGCCGCGTCGAGCAGCATCGCGCCGCCCTCGTGGCCAGCGCCAGCGAGCCAATCGATCGGCAAGTGATCGAGCTGGTGACTCGACTTTTCGAATCGCTGCTTGCCGATTCGCAACTGCCCAATGCCTTCCGACCGGCCTTCGCGCGCATGCAGATCGCCGTCCTCCGTGTTGTGCTCGCCGAGAACGCCGTGCTCGATTCGTATGAGCATCCGGTGTGGCGCCTGCTCGACCGGATTGGCGAGGTCAGCTTGGGCTATTCGCGGCTCGAGGACCCGCGCCTCTCGGCCTTTCTCGCCTTCAGCAGCGCGGTCGCCGAAGAGATGGCCGGTTCGACGGCACCCGACACCTTGCTTTTTCGGCGCGGCCTCAACCGCATCGACGTCTTTCTCTCCGAGCAGTTGCAGGGGCAGGTACGCGCCGCGCAAGCATCCGTCGATGCGCTGCAGCTCGCCGAGCGGCGCGAGATCCTGCAGCAGCATCTGGCGCAGCGCCTCACCGACCAGATGGTCGCGGTGAGAACGTCGCCGACGATCCGCCGTTTCGTCACCGGCACCTGGGCCCGGGTCATCGCCGAAGACATGCTGCGCCACGGCGAGCAGTCCGAGCCGACGATGAGCGATCTGAAAGCGGTCGACGACCTGCTCTGGAGCCTGAAGATTCCCGACCATCCACAGAGCCGCCAGCGCCTGCTGCAACTTCTGCCCGGCCTGCTGCAGCGCCTGCGCGTGGGCATGGAGCTCGTTGCCCTCACGGTTGCGGAACAGCAGTCGGTTCTCAACGAGCTGATGACGATCCACACCGAGGCCTTGCGCCCGGGCACGCGCGGCAGCGGTGCCCTCACGCCCGAAGAGATCGTGCAGCGCATGCGCGACGAGGTGCTGCCCGAGGCCCCGGCGGCGCGCAGCTTCAGCGACTCGGTGATCGACCTGTCGTCGATGGAAACCGTACCCGCGGAGCATCTGCCGAGCAGCGGCGACAAGGTCGATGACGATCCGGCGCGACGCGTCGAAGCCATGCGCGCCGGCGATCGGCAACGCATCTTCCTGCAGGGTCGATGGAGCCGGGTCCAGCTGCTCTGGCGCAGCGACCGTAGCCTCTTTTTCCTGTTCGCCGGCGAGTCGCCGACACGCACGCATTCGATCACTCGACGGGCCCTGGAACGTCTGAGCTCGGCCGGGCTGGTGCAGCCGATCGAGTCCAAGCCACTCGTGCAACGGGCCGTCGACCGCATGATGCACGAGCTTTCGCCGCGCGCCTGAGGGATGGTCAGCGCGCCAGTTCGGCCTCGATCTCGGCGGTGACCAGCGCCGGCCGCTCATGAACGATCCAGTGCGTCGCGCCGGGCACGCGAACCAGGCGCATGTCGGGCACGAATTCGCCGAGACCGTCGAGCAGCGACGGCCGCAACGCAACGTCGCCCTCGGCCCAGATCACCAGCGTCGGCACGCGCACCGTCACGGCTTCGGGCGCGAAGCGGATCGCCATCACCGTCGCATCGTTGGTGGTCGCCGGGCGCAACGGTGAGGCGCGGTAGTAGTTGCAGCCGCCGCGCAGTCCGGCACGCCAGACTTCGCGATATTGCTGCCGCACCGGCTCGGTGAGCCAGCCTCCTCCGGGATGCGAAGCATCGCTCGCGCCCATGTTCTCAAAAAAGGGCCAGAGCCGGGAGAAATCGTCTTCCGCGAGCAGCGCCTCGGCATCCGGTCGGCAGAGAAAATTCATGTAGGCGCTCGCCGCCTGCTGCTCGGCATCGTGCTGCAGGTCGCGCAGAAAGGTCGCTGGATGCGGCGAGTTGATGATGACCAGCCGGCGCATGGCGTCGGGCCGCTGCACGGAAAGACTCCAGGCGACGGCGCCCCCCCAATCGTGCGCGACAAGGGCTTCGACGCGTCCGCCTAATTTGTCGATCAACCCCGAGATATCGGCGACGAGATGCTTGGCACGGTACGCTTCGACGTCCTTAGGCGCTGACGAGCGCTCGTAGCCGCGCAGGTTCGGAGCGATGCAGCGGTAGCCCCGGCCGAAGTGCAGGAGCAGTTCATCCCAGACGAAAGCCGCTTCGGGAAAGCCGTGCAGGAACATCAACACCGGCGCATTGGCCTGGCCGCTGGCGCGACAACTGAGCTCGATGCCGCTTGGCAGGACGATGCTGAAGATCTCGATCATGTCAGAAAAGACGGCTGCAACGATGCCTCGAAGTATTTCATGCCGCCTGTCCGGAACGTCGCTGCCGCCCCGAAATGGGGTTTGACAAGGCCAGCCGTGCTTGGCACTCTTTCGACCTTCTTTCGTCCGACTCGACAATCGCCCTTCGGGCTTCACATTCACAAGGGAGAAGCACATGGCCGCAGCACTGAATGCCTTCATGAAGATCGGAAACGCGGAGGGGGAATCGAGGCAACAGCCCTACATAAATTGGATCGAGATTCAGTCTTGGGAGTGGGAGGTCGAAGCCGAGACCAGTTGGACGAAAGGAGGCGGCGCTTCCGTCGGAAAGCCGAGCCCAGGCAAGATGAATTGGGAGCACTACTGGGACAAGTCTTCCGCCACGCTGCTCGGCTACATCTGCACCGGGTCGGCTTTCGATAAGATCGAATTGCAGATGTGCAAGTCCATCGGCAAGGACAAGCCCTCTCCTTTCTTTACGGTGAAGATGACCGATGCGTTCATCACGAAGGTCAATCAGAGTGCCACCGAGGAAGGAAACGTCCTGCAAAAAGTCGAGATGGTTTTCAAGACCATCGAGATCGAATACTTCCAGCAGGGCGCGGTGCCGGGAAGTCCCGGCGCGTTGAAGCAGGCCACGGCTTTCAAGTGGGACATCCCGGCCGGCAAGGCCAGCCCAGGAGCTTAGGCAACGGCCGGTTGCGATGGTGCGCGCACGCACTGTTGCAGGAACAGTGCGGTGTCGCCGACGCCGATGCGGCTGAGTGAAGAGAACGTGGCCACCGACACGTCGGCCTCATCAGTCGTCACTTGCTCCATTGCCGCCATCGCGCGTTCCAAGGCGGCCTTCGTTTCACGCCTGTTGAGCTTGTCAACCTTCGTCAAGAGCGCCAGCAGCTTGACGGAGCCGTTCGCGATGCGTGGCGCCACGAAGTCCAGCAGATTCCTGTCGATCTCCGTGAATCCGAGCCGTGAATCGACAAGAAGAACGATCGCGCGTAGATTGCGACGAACCGCGAGGTAGGTCGCCATGACTTCCTGCCAGCGCAATTTTGCACTTCGCTCGACGGCGGCGTAGCCATAGCCCGGCAGATCGGCAAAAAGCGCATTGGGCGACATCTTCGGTCCAAGCTCGAACAGGTTGATGTGCTGCGTACGACCGGGCGTCTTCGAAGTGAACGCAAGGCGCTTCCGCTGCGCCAGCGCATTGATGGCCGTCGACTTGCCAGCGTTGGAACGGCCGACGAAGGCTATCTCCGGCAGTTCGCAGGCGGGTAGTTCGCTGAGCTTGCTCGCGGTGACGAGAAATCGCGCGGTATGCGTCCACGCGAGAGCCCGCTTCGTTTCCGCACTCGCTGCGCTCGGCGCAGCACCGACCGGCAGCTTCGGCGCCAAGGAATCGGACATGACTCTCCGAAATTCGTCATTGTAAAATCAACAGCTTTGCACAGGAACTTCCTCTCCCATGAAGCCTGCCGCTCGCGTGCTCACCTGTCTTGTCGTTGCTCTCTTGGGCACATGCGCGCATGCCGCCGAGACGGCTCCCGCGCCGGGGGCGAAGGTCGATCCAGCCAAAGGCGCGACGATCTCGGCCGGCGTCTGCGTCGCCTGCCACACCAACGATGGCTCGCGCGGAAGCCCGGCCAACCCGATCCTGCAGGGGCAGCACGCCGACTACCTCGTCAAGCAGCTCAACGAGTTCAAGGCCGGCAAGCGCGACAACCCCATCATGAAAGGCATGGCCTCGACGCTGAGCGACGCCGACATGAAAAACGTTGCCGCCTTTTACGCAAGCAAGGAGGCCAAGCCGGGCTTTGCCAAGAACAAGGATCTCGCGGCGCTCGGCGAAAAGATTTATCGCGGCGGTGTCTCCGACCGGAGCATTCCCGCCTGCGCCGGTTGCCACGGACCGAGCGGCGCCGGGCTTCCGGTGCAATACCCGCGGCTGGACGGGCAGCATGCCGACTACGTCGAAGCGCAGCTGGTCGCGTTTCGCGGTGGCGTTCGCCATAACAATATGGCGATGATGGGAGTCGCGGCCAAATTGAATGACCGCGAAATCAAGGCCCTGTCCGACTACGTCGCTGGCTTGCGCTGATCCGTGGCAGCCGAGGCCGGCGCAGCTGGCCGCGAATCGGTCTTGAGTAACAACGCGTCGACACCGTAGAGCTTGGCCAGTGCGGCGAGCTTGGCCGGCGCCGAACGGATCGAGAACTCGCGTCCCCACGCCTCGGCGAGACGATCGATCTCCAGCAGCACGGCCAGGGCCGCGGAATCGAGATGCTGCAGCGGTCCGGCGTCGACGACGACGGCGCTTTCGCTTCCCTCCTTCTGCAAGGCCTGCTTCAGCATGCGCAAGGTATCGCGCGCCTCGCGGGCAGTGAGCGTGGCCGGCAGGAGAAGCATGGCCTCAGCTCTTCGCGCCGGCGGCCTTGTTGCGCTCCGCGAGCTTGCCGATGAGACCCTCGATGCCGTTCGCTCCGATCTCCTGCGCGAAGCTGTTGCGATAGTTCTCGACCAGCCAGACGCCGAGCACGTTGACGTCGTAGATCTTCCACGAGTCGCCCGACTTCTCGAGCCGGTAGTCGAGCTGGATCGGATCGCTCTTGCCGCGGATTTCGGTGCGCACGACGACTTCGGTATCGCCGGGCGACGAACGCATCGGCTTTAACTCAACCGCCTGATCCTGCGTCACCTGCGACAAGGCGCCGGAGTAAGTGCGAACGAGCAACAGCTTGAATTCGTCTTCCAGGCGCTTTTGCTGATCGGGCGTCGCCTGGCGCCAGTAGCGGCCGACGGCCGATGCCGTCATGCGCTGGAAGTCGACGTAGGGCAAGACCTTCTGATCGACGAGCGCGATTATCTTGCTCACGTCGCCCTGCTGGATGGTCTTGTCGCCCTTCACCGCGTTGAGCACGTCGGTGGAAACTTCCTTGATGAGTGCGTCGGGGGTCTTCGCACCCTGAGCCTCGGCCCCGACAGCCGCGAGCAGCGCCATCACCGATGCGGCCAACGATGCGAACAATCGTCTCGTGGAGTTCATTCTTGTGTCCTTGCAAAGAAGAGGTCTGCGAGCTTGCCCGAGTTCACGCGGCTGCGCTCGCCACTGGAAGAAGCCCATATGGTCTTCGACGCGCGGCCGCGTCGAAGGTGCACACGCGCCGGCATCGCTCCAAGGGCAATCAGCGCGCCGGTGCCGAGCCTGCCTTCGCGGGCACCGAAGCCGGCGTCGCCGCCGCAGCCGGGGTGAGATTCCCTTCCGCGGCCCCGGCCGCGTCCGATGCGGCGGTGTCGGGGGCGGCTGGGGCTTCCGGCGCGTAGCTCTCGAATACGAGACTGCCCCGGCGCTGCAGGTACGCGTCCCGAACGAAGGTGTACTTGTCGAGCGCGATGTCGTCGATGACACGCGTCGCACCGAGCAGGCTCGCACGCGTGTTGACGACCTGCAGCACCGTGAGCCCGATCTGCGTGCTGGTGCCGCTGAAGAAGGCGGGAGGGGTCGCCAGCCGGTCGAGCGGCAACGCCGCCGTGTCGCGCACCGTCGAGGGCCCGAGAACCGGCAGCACGACGTAGGCGCCGGCACCGACGCCGTAACGGCCGAGCGTCTTCCCGAAGTCTTCGTAGTGATGATCGAGACCCATCTCGGAGGCCACATCGAGAACACCGAAAAGGCCGAACAGGGTGTTCGCGCCGACTCGCGTCGCGTCCTCGAAACCGGTCTCGAACTTGCCCTGCAGCATGTTGTTGATGGCCGACCATGCATCCGCGAAGTTGTTGAAGAAGTTGCCAACGCCGCGCCGGACCGGCTGGGGAACGACGTCGGTGTAGGTCGTCGCGACCGGCTTCAGTACCTTCCGGTCGAGGTCTTCGTTGAAGTTGAAGACCTTGCGGTTCCAGTGCTCCCACGGGTCGAGGCGCTGGCCCGGGCCACCGCGCGCCGCCTGGATCGTCGTGCAGCCGCTCAGGGCCACGACGAGCAGTCCAGCGCCGGCCGACGAGGCAAATCGGCGCACCTTCACTATCACTTCTTCGCTCCGCTCGCCGCAGGCGCAGGCGGCGTCGCAGCGCCCGCATCGGCGGCCTTGCTGAAGAGGAACTGGCTGATCAGGCTTTCGAGCACGACGGCCGATTGTGTCTGCTTGATCGTTTCGCCGGGTTGGAACATTTTCTCGTCGCCGCCGGCATCGAGACCGATGTACTGATCGCCGAGCAGGCCCGAGGTGAGTATGCGCGCCGAGGAATCGTTCGGGAACTGCACCTGCCGTTCGATCTCGAGCTGGACCACGCCCTGATAGGTCTTCGGATCGAGCTTGATCGAGGCGATGCGGCCGACCGTCACACCGGCGCTGCGCACGGGGCCGCGCACCTTGAGGCCGCCGATGTTGTCGAACTTCGCATAGAGCGTGTAGGTGTCGCCGGCGCTGAAGCTGCCGAGGTTGGCGGCCTTCAATGCGAGAAAGACAAGACCGAGCAGACCCAGGAGCACGAAGACGCCCACCAGGATTTCAACGCTTTTCTTTTCCATCGATCGTTCCGTCCTGCGATGACGCCTTGGATGCTAGGGGGTCGAGAACATCAACGCCGTGAGCACGAAGTCCGTGAGCAGCACGGCGAGCGAGGCGATGACGACGGTGCGCGTCGTCCCGTGCGCGACGCCTTCTGGAGTCGCCTCGGCGTTGTAGCCTTGGTAGAGCGCGACGAAGGTGCAGATGATGCCGAAGACAATGCTCTTGACGATACCGTTGCCGACGTCGCGCCACACGTCGACACCCGACTGCATGATCGACCAGAAGTTGCCCGGGTCGACACCGATCAGGGGCACCGCGACGACATACGCACCGAGGATGCCAACCGCAGAGAAGAGAATCGCCAGGATCGGCATCGAGATGATGCCGGCGATGAAGCGCGGCGCGAGCACGCGGCTCTTCGGATCGATGGCCATCATGTCCATGGCCGCCAGCTGCTCGCCCGCCTTCATCAAGCCGATCTCCGCAGTCAACGACGTGCCGGCGCGGCCGGCAAAGAGCAGTGCGGCGACGACGGGGCCGAGCTCGCGCGTCAGCGAGAGGTTGACGATGAGCCCGAGCGACTCCGACGCGCCATAGGTGACGAGCGCATAGTACGTCTGCAGCGCCAGCACGAAGCCGACCGCCAGCCCCGACGAAACAATGATGACGAGCGAGAGATTGCCGATCGCATAGATCTGCGCCACGATGAGGTAGGGCCGTCGCAGCGCCGCCGGGCAGGCGCGCAGCAGCTCGACGAAGAAACTCGCATGCTGGCCGAGGATGCGCAGCAGCTCTATCGCGCTGCGGCCGAGCCCGGCAACCAGAGCGCTCATCGTGCTGCGGCGAGCGCGACGCTCAAGCGCGCACTCCGAAGTCTTCCGCAAGAGGCGGCGCCGGATAGTGGAAGCGCACCGGCCCGTCAGGCTCGCCGCGAATGAATTGCCGCACTTCCGGCTCTTGCGATTCGGCGAACTGTTCCGGTTTGCCGTGCGCCACGACCTTGCCCTGCGAAGACATCAGATAAGCATAGTCGCAGATCGAGAAGCACTCCTCGACGTCGTGCGAGACGATGATCGAGGTCGCTCCCGTCGTGTCGTTGAGGGTGCGGATGAGGTTGGCGGCGACGCCCATCGAGATCGGGTCGAGCCCGGCGAATGGCTCGTCGTAGAGGAGGAGTTCGGGGTCGAGAGCGATCGCTCGTGCCAGTGCGACGCGGCGTGCCATGCCGCCCGAGATCTCCGAGATGCGAAGTTTCGCGGCGCCGCGAAGGCCGACGGCATTGAGCTTCATCAGGACGATGTCGCGGATCATCGTCTCGTCGAGATCGGTGTGCTCGCGCAAGGGAAAAGCGACGTTCTCGAAGACCGAGAGATCGGTAAAGAGCGCGCCGAACTGGAACAACATGCCCAGCCTGCGCCGCAGCGCGAACAGCTGCTCGACGTTGTGTGCATCGATGGGCCGGCCGTCGAAACGAACTTCGCCGCGATCGACGGGATAAACGCCACCGATCAGGCGCAGCAGCGTCGTCTTGCCGCAGCCCGAACCACCGAGGATCGCGGTGATGCGGCCGCGGCTGAAGGTGAGAGAAACGTCATTGAGAATCGTCCGGCTCGTGCCTTCGTAGCCGAACACGACGTGGTCGACCTCGACCAGCGCATCGAAATTCGAGCGTTCGGTCGCAGCCGCCGCCTGTTCGGGCTGCAGCATGCTCAGCGCGGCAGGGCGCTGGCGCCCATCAGGTATTCGTCGACGGCGCGTGCCGTCTGCCGGCCTTCGCTCACGACCGGTGGCAGCCGGTCGTTCGTCCCGTTCGCCCGCAGGGCGATCCGCGATGGCCGGCTCATCGTGGCAAAGCGCTCGAGCCCATGAGGAACTCGTCGACCGCGCGGGCGGCTTGCCGGCCTTCGCGGATCGCCCACACGACGAGTGACTGGCCGCGCCGCATGTCGCCGGCCGCAAATACCTTGGGCGACGTCGTCGCATAGCCGCCGACCGCTTCGACGTGGGCCTTGGCGTTGCCGCGGCCGTCGCGCTCGACGCCGAAAGCCTCGAGCATGCTTGCGACGGGGCTGACGAAACCCATGGCGAGTAGAACGAGGCCGGCCGGAATGATCTGCTCGGTGCCCGGCACCTCGACCATCTTGCCGCCTTGCCAGTCGACACGAACTGCCTTCAGGGCCTTGAGCTTGCCACCTTCGCCGATGAACTCCTTCGTTGCGATGGCGAATTCGCGCTCGCAGCCTTCCTCGTGGCTCGACGAGGTGCGCAGCTTGGTCGGCCAGTACGGCCAGACGAGCGGCTTGTTCTCGTGATCGGGCGGCATCGGCAACAGCTCGAACTGCGTCACGCTCTTCGCGCCATGCCGGTTGCTCGTGCCGACGCAATCGCTGCCCGTATCGCCGCCGCCGATGACGACGACATCTTTGCCATCGGCGCGAATCTGTGCCGCGACCTTGCCGCCGGCGTTGATCTTGTTCTGTTGCGGCAAGAACTCCATTGCGAAATGGATGCCCGCAAGGTCACGGCCCGGGACCGGCAGATCGCGAGATCGCTCGGCGCCACCGGCCAGCACGATGGCATCGAAAGCCGCCTTCAGCTCTTCGGGCGCGACGTGCTCGCTCGACCAGTCGGTCACGCGCTCGCCGGCCGCGAGGTCGCCGACCCGAACGCCGGTGCGAAAGACGACGCCTTCGGCCCGCATCTGCGCGACGCGCCGGTCGAGGTGCGACTTCTCCATCTTGAAGTCTGGAATGCCGTAACGCAGCAGCCCACCGAGGGCATCGTTTTTCTCGAACACGGTGACCTCGTGTCCGGCGCGCGCAAGCTGCTGCGCTGCGGCGAGCCCCGCCGGCCCGGAGCCGACCACGGCCACTTTCTTTCCCGTCTTGGCGACCGGCGGCCGCGGCACGACCCAGCCTTCGGCCCAGGCCCGATCGATGATCGCGTGCTCGATCGACTTGATGCCGACGGGGTCGTCGCTGATGTTGAGCGTGCACGCCTCTTCGCATGGCGCCGGGCAGATGCGGCCGGTGAACTCGGGGAAGTTGTTCGTCGAGTCGAGGACCGCAAAAGCCGTCTTCCAGTCGGCGCGATAGACCAGGTCGTTGAAATCCGGAATGATGTTGTTGACCGGACAACCGCTGTTGCAAAAAGGTGTGCCGCAGTCCATGCAGCGCGCGCTCTGCACCTTGGCTTCGTCTTCCTTCAGCGTGTGGACGAACTCGCGGAAATTCTTGACGCGCTTCTTCACCGGCTCGTGGTCTTCTTCCACGCGCTCGAAGGTCATGAAGCCGGTCACATTGCCCATCGCGGCGCTCCTCCCGATCCCTCTTGTTCCGCCCTACTTCGGCGCGCTGACTCTCGCCGACTTGACGCCGCCCTTCGCCTTGGCGATCACATCGTCGGCAGCGCTGCCGGCACGCATTTCGCCGAGCGCCGTCATCGCCTTCAGGCTGATCTCGGCCAGCGCCCGCTTGTACTCGTTCGGGAAGACCTTCACGAACTTGCCGCGCGACTCGTTCCAGTGATCGAGGATATCCCGCGCCCGCAGGCTCCCCGTCCATTTGTGGTGGTCGGCGACGAGACTTTTCAGCAGCGCTTCGTCGGTCTGCTCGCTGTGCCAGATCCCCCGTTCGACGTCCTCTTCCTGCTCCGCCGAGGCGACGACGCGGCCGAGCGAAACCATCGTCGTGTTGCAGCGTGACGCGAATTCGCCGTCTTCGTCGTACACGTAGGCGATGCCGCCGCTCATGCCGGCGGCAAAGTTGCGCCCGGTCTGGCCGAGGACGACGACGGTACCGCCGGTCATGTACTCGCAGCCGTGATCGCCAGTGCCTTCGACGACCGCGGTCGCGCCCGAAAGCCGGACCGCGAAACGCTCGCCGGCGACGCCGCGAAAGAACGCCTCGCCGCTCGTCGCGCCGTAGAGCACGGTATTGCCGACGATGATGTTCTCGGTCGCCTCGCCGCGAAAGTCGATGCTCGGCCGGATCGCCAGGCGGCCGCCGCTCATGCCCTTTCCGGTGTAGTCGTTGGCGTCGCCGATCAGGTAGATGGTGATGCCCTTGGCGAGGAAGGCACCAAAACTCTGCCCGCCGGTCCCTTCCATCTGGATGAAGATGGTGTTGTCCGGCAAGCCTTCGGGGCGGCGCCGGATCAGCTCGCCCGAGAGCATGGCGCCGACGGTGCGATTGACGTTGCGCACTTCTTCGAGAAGCTGCACCTTTTCGCCGCGCTCGATCGCCGGCCTGCACTTCTCGATGAGGCGCACGTCGAGCGCCTTCTCGAGGCCGTGGTCCTGCGCCTCGACATGGCGGCGCGCCACGCTCGCCGGCGCGGTCGGCGCGTGCAGGACTCGGCTGAAGTCGAGCCCACGGGCCTTCCAGTGCACGATGCCCTTCTTCGTATTGAGCAGCTCGACGCGGCCGATCAGCTCGTCGAAGCTGCGCACGCCGAGTTGCGCCATGATCTGGCGTGCTTCCTCGGCGACGAAGAAGAAGTAGTTGACGACGTGCTCGGGCCGCCCCTGGAACTTGGCGCGCAGGACCGGATCCTGAGTCGCCACGCCGACCGGGCAGGTGTTGAGGTGGCATTTCCTCATCAGGATGCAGCCTTCGGCGACGAGCGGCGCTGTTGCGAAGCCGAATTCGTCGGCGCCGAGCAAGGCGCCGATGACGACGTCACGGCCGGTCTTCATCTGCCCGTCAGCCTGGACGCGGATACGGCCGCGCAGGCGGTTGAGCACGAGCGTCTGCTGCGTCTCGGAAAGGCCGAGCTCCCACGGCGTACCGGCGTGCTTGATCGAGCTCCAGGGCGATGCGCCCGTGCCACCGTCGTGCCCGGCGATCACGACGTGATCGGCCTTCGCCTTGGCGACGCCGGCGGCGACCGTGCCGACGCCCACTTCCGAGACCAGCTTGACGCTGATGCTCGCCCGCTGGTTCGCATTCTTGAGATCGTGGATCAGCTGGGCGAGATCTTCGATCGAATAGATGTCGTGGTGCGGTGGCGGCGAGATGAGGCCGACCCCAGGCACCGAGTAGCGCAGTCGGCCGATGTATTCGCTGACCTTGCCGCCGGGCAGCTGTCCGCCCTCGCCGGGCTTGGCGCCTTGCGCCATCTTGATCTGCAACTGGTCGGCCGACATCAGGTATTCGGTCGTCACGCCGAAGCGGCCGGAAGCGACCTGCTTGATCTTCGAACGCAGCGAATCGCCGGCCTTCAACACGAAGTCGACGACGATGTCGCCCTTGCCGATGATGTCGCCGAAATGCGTGCCTTCGGCGATGGACTCGCCCTTCATCTCGGCACGATAGCGGGCCGGATCCTCGCCGCCTTCACCGGTATTCGATTTGCCGCCGATGCGATTCATGGCGACGGCGAGCGTCGCGTGCGCCTCGGTCGAGATCGAGCCGAGCGACATCGCGCCGGTGGCGAANNGCGAAGCGCTTGACGATCTCGCTGGCCGGCTCGACCTCGTCGATCGGGATCGATTTCGCCGGATCGACGACGAATTCGAACAGGCCGCGCAGCGTCATATGGCGCTTGCTCTGGTCGTTGATGAGCCTGGCGTACTCCTGGTACGTCTCGAAACGGTTGGCACGAACGCCGTGCTGCAGCTTGGCGATCGCGTCGGGCGTCCACATGTGCTCTTCGCCGCGCACGCGCCAGGCGTACTCGCCGCCGGCGTCGAGCATGCTGGCGAGCACCGGGTCGTCGCCGAAGGCGGCGCGGTGCATGCGGATCGCCTCTTCGGCGACCTCGAAAATGCCGATGCCACCGATCTGGCTCGCCGTGCCGCGAAAGTACTTGTCGACGAGCGTCTTCTCGAGACCGATCGCCTCGAAGAGCTGGGCGCCGCAGTACGACATGTAGGTCGAGACGCCCATCTTCGACATGATCTTCGACAGACCCTTGCCGATCGCCTTGANNGCCTCGGCGCCGTAGCCGGCGAGAACGGCGAAGTGGTGCACCTCGCGCGCCGAGCCGGTCTCGACGACGAGGCCGGCCGTCGTGCGCAGCCCCAGAAGAACGAGGTGCTGGTGCACCGCCGACAGGGCGAGTGCAGCGGACAGCGCCACGTGCTCGCGGTCAACCCTGCGGTCGCTGATGATGAGAATGTTGTGGCCGCTGCGGATCGCGTCGACGCTCTCGGCACAGAGCGAAGCGAGCTTGGCCTCGATGCCTTCGGCGGCCCAGGCAAGCGGATACGTGATGTCGAGCTCATAGCTCTTGAACTTGGCGCTGGTGTGCGCCTCGATCGAGCGCAGCCGCGCCATGTCGGCGAAATCGAGGATCGGCTGCGCCACCTCGAGTCGCATCGGCGGGTTGACGGCGTTGATGTCGAGCAGGTTCGGCTTTGGCCCGATGAAGGACACCAGCGACATGACGATCGCCTCGCGGATCGGATCGATCGGCGGATTN
Source organism: Burkholderiales bacterium (assembly GCA_003152055.1). GTDB lineage: Bacteria > Pseudomonadota > Gammaproteobacteria > Burkholderiales > Burkholderiaceae_C > Schlegelella_A. The sequence continues at coordinate 2,608 of PLZH01000256.1, read as the reverse complement.
NTCGATCGGCGGGTTCGTCACCTGCGCGAACAGCTGCTTGAAGTAGTTGTAGAGCGGCTTGTTCTTGTCGGAGAGCACGGCCAAAGGCGAATCGTTGCCCATCGAGCCGATGCCTTCCTCGCCCGCCTGCGCCATCGGGCTCATCAGGAACTTCACGTCTTCCTGCGTGTAGCCGAAGGCCTGCTGGCGATCGAGCAGCGTTTCGGCGAACACGGGGCGCGCCGCGGCAGCCGCAATGTCATCGAGCTTGATCCGGACGCCGTCCACCCACTGCCGATAGGGCTTGGCCGAAGCGAACTGGTTCTTCAGCTCCTCGTCGTCGACGATACGCCCCTGCTCGAAATCGATGAGGAACATCTTGCCGGGCTGCAGCCGCCACTTCTTGACGATGCGGTTTTCGGGAATCGGCAGCACGCCCGACTCGGACGCCATCACGACGAGGCCGTCGTCGGTGACGATGTAGCGCGCCGGGCGCAGGCCGTTGCGGTCGAGCGTCGCGCCGATCTGCCGGCCGTCGGTGAAGACCATGGCCGCGGGCCCGTCCCACGGCTCCATCATCGCTGCGTGGTACTCGTAGAAGGCGCGGCGACGCGGTTCCATCGCCGTGTGCTGCTCCCACGCCTCCGGGATCATCATCATCACGGCATGGGCAAGCGAATAACCGCTCATCGTCAGCAGCTCGAGGGCGTTGTCGAAGGTGGCGGTGTCGCTCTGGCCCTCGAAGGTGATCGGATAGAGCTTCTTCAGGTCGTCGCCAAGCACGGGCGACTTCATGACGCCCTCGCGGGCGCGCATCCAGTTGAAGTTGCCCTTGACGGTATTGATCTCGCCGTTGTGCGCGACCATGCGATAGGGATGGGCGAGTGGCCACTCAGGGAAGGTGTTGGTCGAGAAACGCTGGTGCACGAGGGCCAGCGCGGAGACGAGGCGCGGGTCCTGAAGGTCCTGGTAGTACCGGCCGACCTGGTCGGCCAGCAGCAGGCCCTTGTAGATGATCGTGCGGCAGCTCATGCTCGGCACGTAGTACTCGCGGCTGTGCGTGAGCTTGAGCGCCTGGATCGCGCTCGACGCCGTCTTGCGGATGACATAGAGCTTGCGTTCGAGCGCGTCGGGAACGATCACGTCGGGGCCGCGGCCGATGAAGACCTGGCGCAGCACGGGTTCTTTTGCACGCACCGCCGGCGACATCGGCATCTCGCGGTCGACCGGAACGTCACGCCAGCCGAGCAGCACCTGACCCTCGACGCGGATCGCGCGCTCGAGCTCCTGCACGCAGGCCAGACGCGAGGCATGCTCCTTCGGCAGGAACACCATGCCGACGCCGTATTCGCCGGGCGCCGGCAACGCGACACCCCGGCCCGCCATCTCGGCGCGGTAGAACTCGTCGGGAATCTGGATCAGGATGCCCGCACCGTCGCCCATCAGCGGATCGGCGCCGACAGCGCCGCGATGGTCGAGGTTCTCGAGGATCTTCAGGCCCTGCTCGACGATCGAGTGCGACTTGTAGCCGGCGATGTGGGCCACGAAGCCGACGCCGCAGGCATCGTGCTCGCTGGCGGGCGCATACAGGCCATGATCCGCGCTCGCCGCGATCTCATACTCGTGGCCGCATTCGGCGGCGCGAACGGGCGGGGTCTCGGATTCGCTCATGACCGTCTCTTGAACCGGCGGGAGACGAAGAATACCGCAGTGCAGCAATGAAGCGCGCCCGTCGGGCGTTTGCGTCAGTCTCAGTAAGTACGGCCCGAGGTTTCGCTGCCGCGACCCACCGGAGCGAAACTGACCTCGTACAGCACCTCGCTGCGAACCGGCACTCCCGCCTTCAGGCCGGGAGAAAACCGGGCTTGGCCGAAAGCGGCGACCGCCGCCGCATCGAAGAGGCCCGGCGGCGACGACCGAACGACTTCGACGCTTTCAACCACGCCTCGATCGGAGACGACCAGCCGAAGCGTCACCGTTCCACCACGAGTGCCTGCGGCGGCCGGAAATTCGGGCTCGATATCGTCAAGCGGCTGCGGACCTCGATCGAGCCCCGAAGACGGTCCGGCTGCGGTTGCAGCGAACGGAGTTAGTTTGTCAGTTGCGTCGCGACGAGATGGTGCTGCAGCGCTGGCGCTGTCGGTGGGCTCCTGAATCGGAAGGGCAACCGCTGGCTTGGCTTGCTCCTGCCTCGGCGGGGCTGGCAATTCAGGAATCGAGGGCGGCGGCTCGGAAACGATCGACGAATCGGGTCGGGGCGCGGCGGCTGCGACTGAATCCGAAGGCGGCAGCGCTGCCGCGACTTCGGGCGTCGTCGCTGCGACAGCTTCGGGCTTGTCGGCATCGAGAAGGCGGGCCACGATCACAGCCGGCGCCGATGGAGTTCCTGCGCCCGCGGTCGAGCGCGACCATGGGGCGATGATGAAGGCCGCGTGCGCGGCCAGAGAGATCGCGAGAGCCGCGACCAACCCGCGCGGGACGCGTTTCACGGCCCGGCGTGATCTCTCGCCTCAGCCGTGATGGCCGAGGCGAGCCCAGCCGCAGCCCGGTCCTGAGCTCACGGGCCGACGATCTCGCGCCAGCTGACGCGTTTGGCGTTGGTGAGGCCGGAGGAGGTGGGGATGGTGCG
>PLZH01000255.1 GCA_003152055.1 Burkholderiales bacterium | reverse complement strand
AGACCGGCACGACCACCAAGATGACCCGCCTGCGGGGCCGGGCACGCCGGGGGCAGCGGCTGAAGATGAAAGCTCCCTTCGGCCATTGGGGAACGCAAACCTTCATCGCCGCCTTGCGTCACGACGGCCTCACCGCGCCGTGGGTAATCGACTGCCCGATGAACCGGCGCATCTTCGAGGCCTATGTCGAGACCCAGCTCGCCCCGACGCTCAAGCCAGGCGACATGGTCATCCTCGGTATCCCTCCGGCGGGTCCCGCCTTGCGGAGGGGGTGAACGGTCGCTCTTAAGCGTGCTCTTATGAGCGCACTTAGGAGCGGTTGATGGGTCAGATCACGGTGTTTTCGGGACCGGAGCGGCGCCATCGGTGGAGCGATGGAGAGCGGGTTCAGATCCTGGCCGAGGCATTCTCGCCCGGAGCCTGTGTGGCCGAGGTAGCGCGGCGGCATGACGTTTCGACGGGACTGATCTACACTTGGCGAAGCAAGGTGCGACAGTCGGTCGCCGAGCCTGGTTTTGCCGAGGCATTTGTTGTGGCAGGCGACGGCGCAGAACCGTCGATCACACAGCCAGCGATTGTTGTTGAGCTGGCGCGCGGCAGCCGGGTGAGCATTTTCGCATCGGCACCGCCGGCACTGGCAGCGGCGGCATTGAAGGCGCTGCGATGATCCCGCCCGGCGCGCGGGTGTGGATCGCGATGGGCCACACCGATATGCGCAAAGGGATGCAGGGGCTGGCGCTGATGGTGCAGCAGAGCCTCAAGCGCGATCCCCATGGCGGCGATCTGTACGTTTTCCGTGGACGTGCTGGCTCGCTGGTCAAGATCATCTGGCATGACGGGATCGGTATGTCGCTCTACGCCAAGCGGCTCGAGAAGGGGCGGTTCATCTGGCCGTCGGCGCAGGACGGCGTGGTGTCGCTGACCAGTGCCCAGCTGGCCTGCCTGCTGGACGGGATCGACTGGCGCAACCCGCAGTATTCGTGGCGTCCGGCGAGCGCCGGATAGGGCGCGGATTTTCTCCGCAGGGCCTGCATTTTCCGGTTGCACTGGACGCCAGATGCTGATTCATTTCGGCCATGGAAGCCGCCGTTTCGAACCTGCCGAACGACGTTGAAGCGCTTAAGGCGCTGGTGGTTTCCGTGACCCAGCGCGCCACCGAAGCCGAGGCGGAGCTGGCCAACGCCCGCGCCAAGGCTTCGGCTGATCAGGCCCTGATCGCCCACCTCAAGCTGCAGATCGCCAAGCTCAACCGCGAGCGCTTCGGACCCCATTCGGAGCGCAGCCGCCGTCTGCTTGACCAGCTCGAGTTGCAGCTCGAAGAGCTCGAAGCCAGCGCCAGTGAAGATGACCTTGCTGCCGAGATGGCCGCCGCCAAGACGACGAGCATCGCCGCCTTCGAGCGCAAGCGGCCGGCGAAGAAGCCGTTCCCCGAACATCTGCCGCGCGAGCGCGTCGTCATTTCCGCGCCGTGCTCGTGCCCGGCCTGTGGCGGCACGCGGCTGTCGAAGCTCGGCGAGGACGTCACCGAGACGCTCGAAGTGATCCCGCGCCAGTGGAAGGTCATCCAGACCGTGCGCGAGAAGTTTTCCTGCCGGGACTGCGAGCAGATCACACAGCCCCCGGCGCCGTTCCACGTCGTGCCGCGTGGCTGGGCGGGCCCAAGCTTCCTTGCCATGCTGTTGTTCGAGAAGTTCGGCCAGCACCAGCCCCTCAACCGCCAGGCCGAGCGCTTTGCTCGCGAAGGCGTGCCGTTGAGCCTTTCAACGCTTGCCGATCAGGTCGGCGCGGCAACCGCCGCGCTGATGCCACTCTATCGCCGGATCGAAGCCCATGTTCTGGCCGCTGAGCGATTGCACGGTGACGATACCACCGTCCCGGTGCTCGCCAAGGGCAAGACCGATATCGGTCGATTGTGGGTCTATGTCCGCGATGATCGCCCCTTCGCCGGTGCTGATCCCCCGGCTGCGCTGTTCCACTATTCGCGCGACCGGCGCGGCGAACATCCACGCGCGCATCTCGCATCCTGGTCCGGCATCCTGCAGGCCGATGCCTATGGCGGCTATGGCGAGCTCTATGCCCCTGCGAGACAGCCAGGCCCCGTGCTGGAGGCTGGATGTTTTGCCCACGCGCGCCGCAAGTTTTTCGAACTTGCCGATGTCGTGCGCGCGGCAAAGCGCAAGAGCCGGGGTGAACAGGCCGGGCTCATCTACCCGATCGCGCTTGAGGCCGTGCAAAAGCTTGACGCCCTGTTCGACATCGAGCGCGCCGCCAATGGCAAGAGCGCAGCCGAGCGTCTTGCCATGCGCCAGGAACTCAGCGTTCCGTTGATGGCTGATCTCCATGTCTGGCTGCACGCCCAGCTTGCCAGGCTCTCGCGCAACCACGACCTCGCCAAGGCGATCAACTACATGCTGCGCCGCTGGGATGCGTTCACCCGCTTCCTCGAGGACGGCAGGGTCTGCATTACCAACAATGCCGCCGAGCGGGCGCTGCGCTGTGTGACTCTTGGCCGTAAATCGTGGCTGTTCTGCGGTTCCGATCGCGGCGGGCAGCGCGCTGCCGTCATGTACTCGCTGATCGGCACCGCAAAGCTGGGCGACGTCGATCCGCAAGCCTGGCTCGCCGATATCCTCGCCCGCATCGCCGAACATCCGGTCAGCCGCCTCGATGATCTGCTGCCATGGAACTGGCGGAAAGACGGCGAGATGGTATTGCGCGCGGCATGAAGAACGATCTGCTCGCAGGCTGGGTAGCTTTTCTGGCGTCGCCTGCCGCCCCGGCAATGGCCATGCGGCCTCTGGAACTCGAAGGCTATATCACCGGGCTCGTTGTCGCACCCGATCTTATCCCGCCCAGCCTCTGGATCCCCTTCCTGTGGGGTGATGACGAGCCCGTCTTCGACAACACCGAGCAAATGCAAGCTGCCCTCGACAGTGTCATGGGCCACTACAATGCAATCATCCGGCAGATCGACAACCAGATCGACGGGAATGGCCCCGCCTGGCTACCCATGTACTTCGATGAAAATGGCATCGCCAATGTCGAGCAATGCACACAATGGGCGCGCGGCTTCTGCAAGACTATGGCGTTCGCTCCCGAAGTTTGGCTCGATCTGGCCGATCACGAACGAAGCAGCATGCTCGTCGAGCCGTTCACCGTCTTTTTCAACATCGATGAAATCGACAAACGCCTTCCTCCTGAGGAGGTCGTCGAGATGCGCCGCGCCAGCGCTGAATATATCCCAAGCGTCCTGCCTGCTCTGCGCAAAATGGCGCAAATCCTCGCCAGTAAAGCATCCCGGCCAATGCGCTCGTCAATCAAAATCGGGCGCAACGAACTCTGCCCATGCGGTTCAGGCAAAAAATACAAGCGTTGCTGCGGCCTCAACTGATCCTACCCGGAGTGGCCCTCACCGGATGCTTACCACCCGCACCGGCAGGAGGAAGGCG
>PLZH01000322.1 GCA_003152055.1 Burkholderiales bacterium | reverse complement strand
CACGCTCACTTCGTTCGCTGCCCACCGAGGCGGCGCAGGCCTGCCTTGGGGCGGCCCGGCAGGAGACCTGACATGACTTACACCATCGGCATCGACATCGGCTCCGGCGCGGTCAAGAGCGCGCTCTTTCGGGTCGGCAACGGCGAGCCCGAATGGCTGGCCAAGCGCTGTGAGCGCATCCGGCGGCGCGACCCGATGACCCTGGCGCAGGAGGGGCGCGACGGCGTGCTCGAAGACGCCGGGCTGGCGATCGACGACATCGACTACCTCGCCACCACCGGCGAAGGCGAGAACGTCAAGTTCTCGACCGGTCACTTCTATTCGATGACGACCCATGCGCGCGGCGGCGTGTTCCTGCACCCGGGCGCCAACGCGGTGGTCGACATCGGCGCGCTGAACGGCCGGGCGATCTACGTCGATCCGCGCGGCAAGGTGCTGTCGTACAAGATGACCAGCCAATGCGCCTCCGGCTCGGGGCAATTCCTGGAGAACATCGCGCGCTACCTCGGCGTCGCAGTGGAGGAGATCGGCGCGCTGTCGCAGAGCTCGAAAAACCCCGAGAAATGCAGCTCCATCTGCGCCGTGCTCGCCGAGACCGACGTCATCAACATGGTGTCGCGCGGCATTGCCACTCCCGATGTGCTGAAGGGCATCCACCAGTCGATGGCGTCGCGCATCGTCAAGCTGCTCAAGGTCACCGGCATCAAGCAGGGCACCGCGCTGATCACCGGCGGACTGGCGCTCGACAGCGGCCTGCTGGCAGCGATCCAGGAAGAGATGGTCAACGAGAAGGTCAACGTGACGGCGGTCAACCACCCCGACTCGATCTACGCCGGCGCGATCGGCGCGGCACTGTGGGGTGCGTTCAGGCACGCCAAGTTGAACGAGCTGCCGGAACGCGCGGCGGCATAGGCAGCAAAGGAAAACATTCACCATGGCACTCCTCATCAACGACAACTGCACCGCCTGCGATGCCTGCAAGCCCGTGTGCCCGAACGAGGCCATCAGCGCCGGCGAGTTGCTCTATGTGATCGATCCCTTTCGCTGCACCGAATGCGTCGGCGCCGAGGACGAGCCGCAGTGCAAGCTGGTGTGTCCGGCCGATTGCATCGTCGCGGACCCGGACGTCGTCGAGTCGCCGGAGGAATTACAGGCCAAGTACGAGTCGCTGCACGCGTAGCAGGCTGTTCTTGTCCGCGCGCTCGCCGATGCTGGGGCCCCGGTAGGGCGAGCCAGCGTGTGGGGCCATGCGCGGCGCTGGCCTCCAGGCTCAGTCGCGCCCCAGGTCGATCGGATCGCGGTGGCCGAACCCCAGGCTGTTGTCGATAAAGTGCAGCCGCTCGGCATGCAGCCGGTACCAGTGCACCTTCGCCAACGCAGCGACGATGGCCATGGGGGCGGTCGCAAGCCGCCCGACAACAGGAAACTTGTCACCATATCGTTGTCGTGCGCGTACTTCCTCGTCGCCCCGGATTTCACTGGCCCGCCCCTCCAACTGGACGCCCTTGATCTTGGCCCAGTCGCTGTAGTCCTCCTGGATCGTCGCGGCGCAGCGCGGGTCTTGCGCCAGATTGCGGCAGTGGCGGCTGGAGGGGGACGACAGGAAGAACAGAGTGTGGCCGGCGTTGACGTAGAAGACCGCAGCGGCCCACGGTCCGTCCGGGCCACAGGTGGCGAGCGTCATCACATGGTGGCGATCGAGGTAGTCCGCCACCGGATGCGGCAGGGTCGGCGGCATCAGGGCAGCCCGAGTTGCGTGCCCATCGACGACGCGCCTTCCAGCGCGTTCACGGTCGCGTCGGCTTCGAGCAGGCGCTTGAGCCGATAGGCAAGCTGCGGACGTGTCAAGCCAAGCATTCGCGCAGCTGCCGACAGATTGCCGCGCGCCTTGTCGACGGCGGTCTCGATCAGCATGACCTCGAGCTGATCCAGCGTCATGACGCCGTTGAAGACCACTTCGCAAAGCCCCGCCGTCGAACCACCGTGATGGAGGTCCAGGCCGCCGTTCATGTCGAGCCCGAACTCCCGTGCCTCGTCTTCGGCGCAGGCGGAAAACAGGTGCTCCACTTCGATGCGGGTGCCGCTGGGAGCCAGGATCACGCCGCGCTCGATCATGTTCTGCAGTTCGCGGATGTTGCCCGGCCATGGGTATGTGAGCAGCGCGCGCTTGGCCTTGTCGGTGAATCCGCGCAGTTTCTTGGCATTTACGGCGCTGTATTTTTCCAAGAAGTGCTTGGCCAGCAACGAGATGTCTTCCTTGCGCTCGCGTAGCGGCGGAATACTGACCTGGTAGCCGTTGAGGCGGTAGTAGAGGTCGGACCGGAACTTGCCGGCCTTGACGAGTTGACGCAGATCGCCATTGGTCGCTGCGATCACCCGGACGTCGACCTTGCGCGTCTTCAGGTCGCCCAGGCGTTCGATCTCGCCCTCCTGCAACACGCGCAGCAACTTGCTTTGCGCCGAGAGCGGCAGGTCGCCAATCTCGTCCAGAAAGAGGCAGCCGCCATCGGCGCGCTCGAAGCGTCCTGGGCGTGATACCAGGGCGCCGGTGTAGGCGCCTTTCTCCACGCCGAACAGCTCGGATTCCACCAACTCGTTCGGGATCGCGGCGCAGTTCACCGCCACGAAGGGGCGCTCGCGGCGCGCTCCCATGCCGTGCAGCGCGCGTGCGAACAGTTCCTTGCCGACACCGGTTTCGCCCAGCAGCAGCACGGTGATCTGATTGTTCGCCGCCCGCACCAGCAAGTCGTAGGCGGCACGAAACCCGGGCGAGTTGCACACGAGGTCGGCGGGCGGCTTTTCCTTATCGCTGATGGTCGAGCGCAGATGCACCACCTGGGTTTGCAACTCGATGAGCTGGTCGGCGATCGACTCCTGCGTCAGGAAGCGCATGTGCTCTGCCGCGTCCTCCCATTCCTCGGTCGGTTTGCCGACGATGCGGCAGTTGTTGTTGCCCAGACCGACGCACTCAACCTCCTTGTACAGAATCGGGCGCCCCATGAAGGCCGAGGTGTAGCCGCAGGCATAGCCGATTTGTGTCCAGCACACCGGCTCGGAGTGGACGCCATAGTGGTGTCGGTGCCACTGTCCTTCCCAGGAGTTTTCCCACAGGAACTCGCCGTAGAACTTGCCCTTGGCGCGATCGAGCTCGAGCTTGACCGGAGTGACGTGCACGATGCCCTCGAGCGTGTGAAGCTGGGGGCCGGTCATGAAGGCCTCGATGTCGCTGCAGTTCTCTGCGCGCGTGCGCGCAAGTTCAGCGTCACGCAGGCCCGAGGCGTAGCCCATGCGCGTGAGCAGGGCCCGGGCTCGGTCCATGCCGAGCGTGTCGATCAGATCCTTGCGCAATGAGGCCTGGGCCTCCGCATGGACCAGCAGCATGCGGTGTTCGTGCAGCCAGATCTGGCCGGTCTCGGGGCAGAAGTGGACCCGCGAGCGCAAGTCGTCGCTGGCTGCACGCGCGATGCTGTGGAGCTTGGTCATGGCGACGCCCTCATGCTACAGATATGACCACTAATGACGAAGCCCCGACGCTCTCGCCAGCTGTGGGGCCAAACATAGGCCTTGTGGGGCAGCACGACATTGATCGTGCGCAAGTTTCCTTGCGGCGCGTACATGCGACAGGGGGCCAAGCCAGCGATTGAACGACCTCACCAATTGAACAGTTCGCCGTGCTCTGAGCACGAAGTTTCACGAAATGATCAATCGCCGATCGCGGCGCGCCATGCGGCCCGACACCGATGTGGCGAGTCGCGGGTGCTTTGCCGGCACGGCCCCGGTGATCCAACTGACCCCTCTTGCTGCGCCGTACAGCAGGGCATGGCACGGACTATGCGGTTGCAGAAGGCGTGGTCAACAAGAGGCGAGCACCGAGTCAAGCCCAGTACCGCCAACAATGTATTCCAGGAGACAAGCGATGAAGTTTCCAGTTCCGCACGACGTCAAGGCCGCAACCATTCCCGGTACCGAAGGCTGGGAGAGGATGTATCCGTATCAGTACCAGTTCGTCAGCGACGATCCCGAGCGGAACCGCTACGAGAAGGAGACGTTCTGGTTCTACGACGGGCTGCACTACCCGGAACCGCTCTATCCCTTCGACACGATCTGGGACGAGGCTTGGTACCTCGCGCTGTCGCAGTTCAACAATCGCATCTTCATGGTGCCGCCTGTGCGCGGCGTCGACCACCGCATCATCAACGGCTACGTCTACATCTCGCCGGTGCCGGTGAAGGATCCGGAGGAGATCGGCCGTCGCGTGCCGAACTTCATGGAGCGCGCCGGCTACTACTACAAGAACTGGGATGCGCTCGAAGCGAAATGGAAAGTCAAGATGGAGGCCACGATCCGCGAACTCGAGGCGCTCCAGATCCCGCGCCTCGCCGACATGGAGGACATCGCGGTCGTGACCGACGCACTCGGCGAGTCGCAGGGATATCACCTGCTGAAGAACTACGACGACCTGATCAACCTGGGCATCAAGTGCTGGCAGTATCACTTCGAGTTTCTCAACCTGGGGTACGCCGCCTACGTCTTCTTCCTCGACTTTGTGCAGAAGCTCTTCCCAAGCATCCCGCCGCAGCGCGTCACGCAGATGATCTCAGGCATCGACGTGATCATGTATGAGCCCGATGAGCAGCTGAAGAAGCTGGCCCGCAAGGCCGTCGAGCTGGGCGTGGACACGGTCGTCACCTTCAGCCCCGAGTGGCCTGTCGTCGAGGAGGCACTAAAGAAGCTGCCCAAGGGCGTGGAGTGGCTCACCTCGCTGAACCTGGCGCGCGAGCCCTGGTTCAACATCTCCACCGGCACCGGCTGGTTCCACCACGACCGCTCGTGGAACGATCAGATGAACGTGCCGCTGTCGGGTATCGCCACTTATATCGGCAAGATCAAGCAGGGCGTGTCCATCGATCGACCGACCGCAAAGGTGCGAGCCGAGCGTGACCGCATCACCGCGGAGTACCGCGGTCTGATCGAAAAGGATGAAGACCGCAAGCAGTTCGACGAACTGCTCGGCTGTGCCAAGACGGTGTTCCCGTACGTGGAGAACCACCTCTTCTACGTCGAGCATTGGTTCCACTCCGTCTTCTGGAACAAGATGCGCGAAGTCGGCGTGATCATGAAGGAGCACGGCGTCATCGATGACGTCGAGGACATCTGGCTGCTGCGCCGTGACGAGATTAAATCAGCGCTTTGGGACATCGTCACAGCCTGGGCGACCGGCGTCACGCCACGAGGCACCAAGACCTGGCCGAAGGAGATCCTCTGGCGCAAGGGTGTGATGCAGAAGTTCAAGGAGTGGAGCGCGCCGCCGGCCATCGGCATCGCGCCGGAAGTGATCAACGAGCCCTTCACCATCGTGCTCTGGGGAGTTACCAACAAGTCGCTGGCGGATTGGGCGGCCGTGCAGGAGGTGAAGGATCCGGACACCATCACCGAATTGAAGGGCTTTGCCGGCAGCCCCGGCATCATCGAGGGCAAGGCGCGCGTGTGCAAGACGGTGAGCGAGGTTGGGCAACTGCTGGAAGGCGAGATCCTGGTGGCGCCGACCACCTCGCCGTCGTGGGCACCGGCGTTCGCCAAGATCGGCGCCTGCGTCACCGATGTCGGTGGCGTGATGAGCCATGCCGCGATCGTCTGCCGCGAGTACGGCATGCCGGCCGTGGTGGGCACCGGACACGCAACCAAGATCATCAAGACCGGAATGATGCTGCGCGTCGACGGCTCGACCGGCGCGGTCACCATCGCGCGCTGAGGGGCAGCCATGGTCAGCGCCGCACTTGCGATCGGTCAGCGGCCGGTGCAGTCCCCGAATTCGGGGCTGCCGCTGGTGTGCTGGTTCGAGGACTGCCTGAAGGAGTCAGTGCCTTTGGTAGGGGGCAAGTGCTCGTCGCTCGGCGAACTGATCAATGCCGGCGTGCGCGTTCCCCCCGGTTTTGCCCTCACCACCGAAGGCTATCGGCGCTTCATGGCCGGGGCCGGGTTGACCCCGGAGATCGCCTCGGTACTGGCGGGCCTCGATGCCCGGGATCTCGACGCGCTGGAGCGAGCCAGCGCGAAGATCCGTGTGCTGATCGAGGCGCAGCCGTTCGCGGAGGAGATCGAGGACGGAGTCGCCGAGTGCTACCGCAAGCTGGCGCTGCGCGCATGTGTGCCGGCCGTGCCGGTGGCGGTGCGATCGAGCGCCACCGCAGAAGACCTGGCAGGCGCGAGCTTCGCCGGCCAGCAGGACACCTACCTGTGGATACGCGGCATCGACGAGGTGCTGCATCACATGCGCCGCTGCATCTCCAGCCTGTACACCGGGCGCGCCATCGCCTACCGGGCCAACAAGGGCTTCGGCGACGATACGCTGGCCATCAGCGTGGGTGTGCAGAAGATGGCGAACGCTTACACGGCCGGGGTGATGTTCACCATCCATCCGGCCAACGGCGACCGTTCGGTCATCGTCATCGATTCCAATTTCGGCTTCGGTGAATCGGTGGTCTCCGGCGAGGTGACGCCGGACCACTTCGTCGTCAACAAGGTCACGCTCGACATCATCGCCCGGACCATTTCGCACAAGCAGCTTTGCTATACGGTCGACCCGAAGACGCAGACCTCGCGTGCCATCGAGGTGCCGTTCGAGCGGCAGAACGTGCAGTCGTTGATCGATGACGAGATCACCGAACTGGCCTGGATGGGCAAGCAGATCGAAAAGCATTACGGCCGCCCGATGGACATCGAATGGGCCGTCGACAAGGACCTGCCGTCCGGCGGCAACATCTTCATCCTGCAGGCGCGCCCCGAGACCGTGTGGAGCGTGAAACGCCGGCCCGCACTCGCCGCGTTCGGCGGCTCGGCGATGGACTACATCCTTTCCGGAATGCTCGCCGGCAAGAGAGTCAGCTAGCCAGATTCGAATCGAGCCACTCAACCCACGAATGCGACAAGGAGACGCCATGGATACACGCACCGAGGTCAAACCCATCAACGATCTGCGCAGCTATATCGCCGCGCTCGACGCCCGTGGCCAGTTGCACCGTATCGAGACCGAGGTGGACTGGAAATTCGAGCTGTGCCATGTCTCGAAGGTCAACGAGGAGCAGAAGGGGCCGGCCCTGCTGTACGAGAACGTCAAGGGCTACGACATCCCGGTGTTCACGAGCGCCTTCACGACCTCGCAACGCCTGGCCATCGCACTCGAGCAGGACCCGTCGTTGTCGATGAGTCAGCTCTCGAAGAAGTGGATGCAGTTGACCACCAAGCAGATGGTCAAGCCGACCTTTGTCGACAAACCGCCGGTGCTGGAAAACATCATCGAAGGCGACGCGGTGGACATCGAGAAGTTCCCGTCGCCCTGGTTCTATCCGGACGACGGTGGGCGCTTCTTCGTCACGTCGGGCTTTCTGGTGACGCAGGATCCCGACAACGGCTGGACCAACCTGGGTACCTACCGCGCTCAAGTGCTGGGCAAGAACCTCCTCGGCTCGCAGATCATCAAGGGCAAGCATGGCGACATGCACATGAAGAAATACCAGGAGCGCGGCGAACTGATGCCCGCGGCCTACGTGGTCGGCTGCGACCCCGTGCTGTTCCTCGCCGCGTCGACTCTGGTCAGTGCGCAGGTGGACGAATACGACGTGGCCGGCTCGCTGCGCGGCCGCCCGGTACCAGTGTTCAAGTCCGACCTGACCGGCCTGACGCTGCCGGCCAACGCCGAGATCATCGCCGAGGGCTTTATCGATCCGAACGAGTTGATGGACGAGGGCCCGTTCGGCGAATACACCGGCTACTACTCGGGCAACAAGGGCAAGGACTACCCAAAGCCGGTGCTGCGCATCAAGCGCATCCTGCACCGCAACAAGCCGGTCATGTGGGCCACCACGGTGGGCAAGCCGATCAACGACATCCACATGATCCAGTCGCTCAATCGCACGGCCACGCTCTGGCATGACCTCGAGACGATGAAGGTGCCGGGTATCCAGAGCGTGTACATCCCGCCCGAGGCCTGCGGCCGTTTCTGGGTGGTGGTGTCGGTCAAACAGATGTACCCTGGCCACTCGAACCACGTCGGCAACGCCGTGATCGCGACCACCACCGGGCACTACGGCGTAAAAGGTGTGATCACCGTGGACCACGACATCGAGGCCGACGATTGGGACCGCATCTGGTGGGCGCTGGCGACGCGCTTCGATCCGAAGCGCTCGGCGCAGATCATCGACCGTGGCCGCTCCACGCCACTGGACCCGGGGCTGCCCATCGACGCGCGGGATATCACCAGCCGCATCATCCTGGACGCCTGCACGCCCTATGAATGGAAGGACAAGCCAAGCGAGATCTTCATGGACCGAGCCGTGTTGCAGAAGGTTTCCGACCGCTGGAACGAATACGGTTTCACCGGCCCCAGCCCGGTGGCCGGCATGATCACTCGGTTGACGCGCCCGGAGGTGAAGAAACCCAAGGCAGGCAAGTAGCGAGGGGCGCCGGAGGGCAAATCTTCAAACATGCGAGCGCAGCACGCCATGGTCTCGAAGAAGGGCATCGTCATTGTCTGCAATCTGGACACGCGCGGCGAGGACATCGTCTTCGTCAAGCGGCTCATTGCGGACCGGGGCCACGAGCCCATCCTGCTCGACTTCAGCATGGAGGAGCCGCCGCCCTTCCCCGGGGACATCCGCACCGAAGACGTGGCGCTGCGCGGCGGGTTGCCGATCGAGGTGGTGCGCGAAAAATACCGCAGCGATCGCGACACCGCCACCAACAACCAGATCGCGGGGGCTGCGGCGATCGTCGACGACCTGCTCAAACAAGGCCGTGTGCACGGCATCATCGGCATCGGCGGCGGCACCGCCACCCTGGTGGCCACCTCCATCATGAAGCGACTGCCCTTCGGCATGCCCAAGCTGATGGCCTCGCCGATGGCGGCGCACCCGGCCTACATCGACAAGTACGTCGGCACGCGCGATATCACGATGCACCACACGGTGCTCGACATCGTCAAGATGAATCCGCTTCTGAAGGCGCAGATCATCAACGCGGTCGGCGCCATCTGCGGCATGGTCGAGATGACCCAGGGGCCGGACATCACGTTCGACAATCCTTGCGTGGCCGTCTCGTCGTTCGGCTTCGGCGAGATGGCGGTGCAGGCGGCGCTCGGCATGCTCGAGCAGNNACCTGTTCAAGGGCAATCGCGATCCGGGACCGGAGCGACTGATGGCCGCCGTCGAGACCGGGATTCCGATGGTGCTCGCGCCCTGCGGCCTGGACATCCTGTCCTATGGCGGCCGCGCCGACATGCTGGAGAAGACGAAGGACCGCGTGCAGTACGTGCAAGATGCGCTGCGGGTCCAGGTGCGTACCACCGCCGACGAGTTGTGCCAGGCGGCCGACGTGATCGCGAAGCGCCTCAACCAGGCCAAGGGCGAGTGGACCTTCCTGATTCCCCTGAAGGGCTGGTCGTCGCTCGACAGGGAGGGCCGGCCCATCTACGACCCGGTCGCCGACGCCGCCTTCGTCGCCAGATTGAAGGAACGGCTCGTCGATCCGAAACGTGTCAAGGAGGTCGACCTGCATCTGTACACGACCGAGTTCGCGCGGGCGGCGGTCGACGAGTTGCTCAGGCTCTTCGAGGTCACGCGGGCGCCGGGGAGAATCAAGGAGATGCAGTCATGATCGTGCGCAACTGGATGCACGCCGACCCGGTGGTCATCCCGAGCGAGATGCTCGTCTCCGAAGCGAATCGCATCCTCAGCGAGAGCAACCTGCACGCCTTGCCGGTGGTGGATGGCAACAGGCTGCGCGGGCTGATCACACGGGCCAACCTGCTGCGCATGGGCCACTTCGTCCAGCGCACGCAGAACACCGACGAGTTCAACTTCTTCGTCACACGGCTCAAGGTGCGCGACGTGATGGTGCGCAACCCGGCCACGGTGCACGCGGACGACACCATGCAGGAGTGCCTGGTCAAAGGCCAGGCGCTGGGCGTGGCGCAGTTTCCGGTGCTCGACGGTGAGCGGGTGATCGGTGTCATCTCGGCCAACGAGATCTTCCAGCTCGCCGCCCACTGTCTGGGTGCGTGGGAGGTTCGCAGCGGCCTCACGCTGGCGCCTGTCCTGCTGGGCCCCGGCGTGCTGGGGCGCATCGCCGACGTGGCCGAGGCCGCGGGCGCTGTGCTGCAGGCGCTGTACCCGATCGGGCCCCAGCACGAAGACCCTGGGCGCGGTCCGATCGAGAAGAAGGTCGTGGTCCGCTTCCATGCCCGGGAGGTGGGCAACGTGGTGTCCGCCCTCGAGGCGGCGGGGTTCCCGGTGATGGAAGCGACCGATACGCCGCGAACGGTCCTGGCGGCGTGAACAAAGAGAGGACGAGACGATGAGCCTGCCCTTGGTGGTGGCAATCACCGGCGCGACCGGCGTCATCTATGGCGTGGAGTTGCTGCGCGTGCTGAAGGCGCTCGGCCAGCCCACCCACCTGATCCTGAGCGAGGCGGCCGGCATGAACCTGGCGATCGAGACCGACGTCTCGCTGGACGAAGTCCGGTCGCTGGCCGACGTCGTCTACAACAACAGGGACGTCGGCGCGGCCGTCGCGAGCGGGTCGTTTCGTACCTGCGGCATGATCGTCGCCCCCTGTACCGTGAAGACGCTGTCGGCGATCGCGAACTCGTTCACCTACAACCTCGTCGTGCGTGCCGCGGACGTGCAGCTCAAGGAAGGGCGCAAGCTGGTGCTGATGGTGCGCGAAACACCGCTGCACAAAGGTCACCTCAAGCTGATGGCGCGCGCGGCAGACTGCGGCGCGGTGATCCTGCCGCCGATGCCGGCCTTCTACCACCGACCCCAGTCGATCATGGACCTGATCCACCAGAGCCTGGGAAAGGCACTCGATCAGGTCGGAATCGAGCACAACCTGTTCAAGCGCTGGACCGGCCACGGCCACGACGAACAATCTCATGAAGCACTGCGTGCCGTCTGACCGCGGTCGCCGCGCACGACAGCCGTCACCGTGCCGACGATGAAGGCCGCGAGCGCCAGCGCGTTCAGCAAGCCGCCGACCCGGATCCAGTCGAGCTGCCCGGCTGCGTCGCCTGCCAGGCGCAGCGCGAGCGAGCCGTGCAGCAGCGCGAGCGGCAGGTAGAACGTCGGGTGATAGGGCACGGCCACCCGTAGCACGGCGGGAAAGATGATCGGTGCGTGGCCGAACACCATCGAGAAGACGAAGCCCAGCGCGATTGCGTGCAACGCCGCGTCGTACGAGGCCGTTCCGGGAACCAGGCCTCGCGCCGCGAGGATGACGGCGCCGCCGATCGCCAGCCAGACATAGCCCGACAACAGGCAGACCGCGATGAAACGCGTGAGGCCGCGCCCGCGCACCGTGCGGCGTGCGATGTCCTGCTTCAGCAACCACGCCGCCAACCCCAGCACGCCGGCCGCGAAGACCCGCGGCCCCCACGCCGACCGGGCGCCGAGCAAGCCCACGACGATTGCCGCCAGCAGCAGCGCGAACACCCGGTTGGCCGCTGGCGACGGCGGCAGGAAGCGCGACAGCTCGAGTCTCTCGCCGGCGATGATGAGAATCAGGAAGGCGAGCCACCAGGGCACGATCTCGTGCACCGTCCAGCCCGCAAGCCACAACGCGCTGCCGACCGACCAGCAGGCGGCGCCCACGGCGAGCGTGAACGTGAACAGGGCCGTCTGGCGACGCCATACATCGACGGATGCCGCCAGCAGCACCAGGCTGCCGGCGAGGAACAAGCCGGCAGCGATCGAGGCCGCGCCCATCACGGCGCCGACGCCGCCCAGGCCCGCCAGAAGCGGCCCGAGGTAGGCCCAGCCACGACCGATCGCGACCGCGCGCTCCAGGGCGATCACCACGCCGAAAAAGCCGCAGATCATCAGCGGTCCGTGCAGCGCAGCCGCCGCCACCGCCGCCGCAGGCATGCTCCAGCCCAGCCGCGCGAGCCCGGCGCCGACGCCGACGAAAAGCCCGACGAAACCCAGCATCAGCAACGGAACGCGCCACGGCGGCGACAGGCCGCCTGCCCTGGCGGACGGCTCAGGCGGCGTGAGGCGCGACGGCGCGGACATCGGCGCTGCGCTTGGTGGGCATCAGAAGGTCCAGCCGAAATGTTCGCGGGCGATGCCGGTCATCTTGTCGGGTGTCCAGGGCGGGTCCCACACCAGCCTCACGTCGACCCGCATGCCGAGGGGCACGATCGCGGCGACGGCATCGCGCGCCTGGTCCATGATCATGTCGGCCATCGGGCAGGCTGCGGTCGTCATCGTGATGTCGATCAGCACCGCATCGGCGCTGACGTCGATGGCGTAAACCAGGCCCAGCTCGACGATGTCCATGCCCGCCTCGGGGTCGTCCACCTGGCGCAGCGCTTCGCGCACCGCATCATCGTCGGGCAGGACAGTCATTGGTGCCCCCTACGTCGCTGCGCGCCGGTCCCCCCGAGGGGAAGCGAGCGCCTAGGGAGCGGCCCGGCGGCGCTCATGTCGGCACGTCGAGCCGGCGCATGAAGGGCAGGCTCTGCGAAGGCGCGAACCCGACGGCGAACAGGAAGCCCAGCAAGGCCAGGTCGCGCAGCGGGACGACCGTTTCCACGCGCTCGACCCGCAGCGCGCCGAGGTTGGCGAACAGTTGCGACAGCAGCGCGCGGCCGACGCCGCGCCGCGCGTACTCGGGGTCCACGCCGAGCGTGTCGATGACGGCCACCGGCTCGGTGCGGCCGAAGTCGCCGCGGTCGACCCGCGCCATCAGGTAGCCGACGTTCACACCGTCCCGTCGCGCAGCGAGCGAGACGCGCAAGCTGGAGTCGTCCGTCGCCTCGGCGAGCTTGGCCTGGATGTACTCGCTGCGGTCGCGGCCGGTGATGCCCCGGTCGATGCGAACGATGTCGTCCAGGTCGGCCGATGTCATGGAGCGGACGTCGGCCGTGTCGCGCGCCAGGCGCTCGAAGTCGTTGCCGGAGTTGGCGCTGAAACTGATCTCGTGGCCGGGACCGTCGCCGACCGGCAGTGCGATCGCGTCGTCGCGCTCGGGCAGGTAGGCGCCGCCGTCCACCGCACAGTCGACGATGGTGTTCGGCGCCAGCCGAAAGCCCATGCCGTCGAGCCATTGCATCATCGCGAAGTCGTTCCACGCCGCCGAGGTACGCAGGTCGCGGACGCCGTGGCGCCCGGCCCATTGCACGAGCGCGTCGAACAGGCGTGTGCCGACGCCGTGCCCGCGGCTGTCGGGCCGAACGCCGACCAGCTCGAGCCGCAAGCCGCGCCCACCGCGGCCGAATTCGCCCTCGAGCACGCGTGCGAGGAGGTGGCCGACCAGCCCTTTGTCGTCGACCGCGGCGAATTGCGCATGCAGCGCGGGATCGCGCAGCGCGGCCGCCAGGCGCCGCTCGACATAGGCCCGCCGCGAGCGGCCCTCGATGGCTTCGTCGATGGCGACGACGCCCGCGAGGTCGTCGGGCGTCAGTGCGCGCACCGCGAGATGCTCCTTGGCAATGACTTCCATGCTCGTCTCTCCGTGGTGTGAATGGCCCCTAGGCCGATGCATAGGCGAATGCCAGCTCGCGATCCATGTCTTCGTCGAGAAGGTCGTCGAGCAAGGGCAGCAGCGCCATCGTCTCTTTCTGGATGTGGGCCACCTGGCGCTCGACCATCTCCAGCGCACCGCGCTTGAGAGCGTCAAACCCGCTGTCGTCGAGCGTTCCCGCAGCGGCGGCGCGTGCCAGCGGCAGTATCTCGGCAGCGACCGCGCGGATGGCGTCGTGCTCTTCCTTCAGCAGCTCCGCGATATCGCCTTCGCCGGCCTCGGCCATGCGCGGGAACAGCTCGCGTTCTTCGAAGTCGAAATGACGCCCGATGTCCTGCTCGATGAGGCGGCCGAATGCGCCGGCGAGCTTGATGAAATCGGGATCGCGTGCGGCGTTCGCGCGCGGCGCTCGCGCGAACGCCTGCTCAACGCGACCGAGCAGGTCGAGATTGCTGCGATGTTCGGTGTCGAGCGTGTGGCTGACCTGGCGCATGAAACTCCTCGGCAACCCAATAATGGTATCCGAATACCAGAATATCGGATCCTGCTGCGACGCCCTTGATGCAACTCAAGCTATGGGCTTGGCGCGGGGCCACGGCAAGGGCCCGCTGCCCCGCATGCGGTGCAGCAGGATCAGGAAAAAGCCGCCGAACGCCGCTGCGCCCAGCGCACCGACGCCAGCCGCCGCCGTTGCAATCGGCGGGCTGTCGACGATCACGGCCAGCGCGAGACCTGCCAGCGCCGCCAGGTGACAGAAGAAATGAAGGGCGAGCGGGCGATCCGCGCTCAGCGACGACGGCGTCGGCGACCGCTTGGCTCCGCGCGGCGCATGCATCGAGGCGAGGAACGGCAGGATGCGTTGCAGGATGCCGAGCACGAAGCTCAGCAGCCAGCCGCCGACCAGCGCGAGCCCGAACAGCGTGGACGCTCCAGCCAGCGGCGCGTCGAGCACGACGGCGAGCGCGGCGAGCAGGCTGGCCACGAGCGCGGCCCAGCCGATGCGCACCAGCGTGAACGAGCGCCCGAGTTCGCGGCGCATGCCGGTGCGCAACGCGTGGCGCATCAAGCGCAGATGCAGTGCCACCGCGACGCCGCCGATGGCAATCGCCACGACGCGCAGCGGCTGCGGCGCGACCCCGAATGCCGCCAGCGCCGCGAGCGCCAGCGCCGTCACGACGAACGCGCATGACGCGATCGACTGCCGCTCGCCGGGCGCCGCCGAGAGCGCGAACATCGGCACCAGGATGTACGACATGCCGAGGGCCAGCAGGCCCATGAAGCCGTAGGCCGCGAAGGCGACATGGAGCGCCAGCGCCGCCGCCCGATCGAGGAGCGGCGCGCCGAGATAGGCGAACGCGAGCGAAGCCGCCGTGGCCAGAACCACCAGCAGGCAACCGAGCGCTGCCCAGCCGTGCGCCACCACGCCGGGCATGCCGCGGGCACCGCGCAGATTGTTCGCCAGCAACACCGCATAGGCGAGCAGCGCTAGCCCCACGGCCACCGCACCGGCCCCCAACAGCACAGGCATGCCGCGGCCCATGCCCAACGCGATAGCCGCGACGCCGGGTGTGTACAGCCACCAAATGGTCGCCGGCCAGCGCGTCGAGGGCACGGGCTGGCGCGTGGCCACCGGCAGCAACTGCAGGCTCGCACCGATGCCGGTCATGACGAGCACGCCCAGCGTCACCAGGTGCAACGCGGCCAGCGGCCAACCCAAGCCCGCCGAGTAGCGGGGGAAGCGGTCCGCCCCGGCGAGCAGGGCCAGCCAGGCGAGCAGGTGAAAGGCGACAGCGGCGCCGAAGAAGCGAAACGGGATCGACGCCGGCAGCAGCCGGCTCGCCGCGCCGCCCAGGAACACACCGGCGGCGGTCCTCATGGCTCGCGCGTGAGCCGCAGCCGCACCTCGCCCGGTTCGGCGCCGATCCGCTCCGCCACCCAGCCGATCTCGGCCAGCTCGGCATAGAGCAACAGCGGATCGCGGTCGTGATGGACGATCACCGCCGCGCCGGCGTCGCCCTGCTCGCGCACGAGGCGCAGGATCGCGACGAGCGGCTGCGGCGGCGCCAGCCCGCGCACGTCGATGTGCTCGCCGTCAGCGTCGCGCCAACGCCGTGGCATCGGCTCGGCGGTCATGGGGCCGGATCAGCGTCCGCGTCGACGAGCAGTGCCCGTTCGTTGCCGCTCTTGGCACTGACCTGCACGGTCGTCACTGTCAGTTGCCCTCGAACACCGGCTTGGCCTTGGCGACGAAGGCGCGGTAGGCGCGCTCGAAGTCCTGCGTCTGCATGCAGATCGCCTGCGCCTGGGCCTCGGCCTCGATGGATTCGCCGAGGCCCGAGCTCCATTCCTGCCACAGCATCGTCTTCGTCATCGCGTGGCCGAAGGTCGGGCCGTTGGCCAGGCTCTGTGCCATTGCCGTGGCCTCGTCGAGCAGCGACTCGGGCGCGACCAGCCGGTTGTGGAAGCCAAAGCGCTCGGCCTCCTCGCCGCCGACGACGCGGCCGCTGTACAGCAGGTCGGCCGCGCGCGAAAGGCCGATCAGCCGCGGCAGCAGCGTGCACGCGCCCATGTCGGCGCCGGCCAGGCCGACGCGCACGAAAAGGAACGCGAGCTTGCTGCGCGCGGTCGCGTAGCGCAGGTCCGACGCGCAGGCGATCATCGCGCCGGCGCCGGTGCAGACGCCATCGATCGCCGCGACGATCGGCTGCGGACAGGCACGCATCGCCTTGATCATGTCGCCCGTCATGCGCGTGAATTCGAGCAGCTCGGGCATCTCCATCGCGACCAGCGGGCCGATGATCTCGTGCACGTCGCCGCCCGAGCAGAAATTGCCGCCCGCGCCGGCGAACACGACGGCCTTGACGTCGGTGGCATAGACCATCTCGCGGAACAAATCGCGCAACTCACCGTACGAATCGAAGGTCAGCGGGTTCTTGCGCTCCGGCCGGTTCAGCGTGATCGTCGCGACTTTGCCCGACACCGCGTAGCCGAAGTGCGTGGCCCGGTAGCCGGCAAGCTGGATGCGTTTCATCTGATGTTCTCCTGGTGGTGATTGCGAACGGATCAGCCTGCCATCGTCAAGCCGCCGCTGACGCTGAGCACCTGCCCGGTGATGTAGCTGGCGCGGTCGCTGGCGAAGAACACGACGGCGTCCGCCACTTCCTCGGGCTTGCCGAGGCGGCGGAACGGGATGGCCTTGGTGAGGGATTCCTTGACCTTGTCGGGCACCGCCGCCATCAGCGGCGTGTCGGTCGGGCCGGGGCAGACGCAGTTGACGCTGATCCTGTAGCGCGCCGTCTCGCGCGCCAGCGACTTGGTGAAGGCGATGAGGCCGCCCTTGGCGGCCGAGTAGACCGTCTCGCCGAGGCTGCCCACGCGCCCGGCGTCGCTGGCGATGTTGACGATCCTGCCGCCGCCGCGCTCCATCATCGCCGGCAGCAGCGCCTTGGCAAGCGTCATCGGGCCGACGAGGTTGAGCGCGACCAGCTTGCTCCAGAACTCGGGCGTGCCCTCCCAGAATGGCGCTGTGCGGCCCCAGCCGGCGCCGTTGACGAGGATGTCGACCGGGCCGAACTGCGTCTGCACCGCCGCGGCGAATGCGCCGATCGACCCCCCATCTGTCATGTCGACCTGCACGAATTCGGCCTTGTGGCCGTCGTGGCGGATCGCCGCGGCCGCGGCCTCGCCCTTGTCAAGGTCGATGTCGGCGACAACGACCTTCGCGCCGGCCTCGGCCAGCGCCTGCGCCGTGGCGCGGCCGATGCCCGAGGCGGCCCCGGTGACGACGGCAATCTTGTCTTTCATGGTCATGTCATTTCCTTGGGTGGCGGGACGCGCTGCGGGCCAGGAATTCCGACACCTTGAGGCGCGTCTCGGGGTGGTCGTAAAGCATTCGTGTTTCTGCAATCTCTTCGTCGTAGCCATTGCGCCCGGCATCGCCCTGCGCGGCAATGCAACGCTTGTTGGCGGCCAGCGCCGCCTTGGGGATGGCCGCAAGGCGCGCCGCGAGTTCGCGCGTCCACGCCGCCAGCTGGTCGCGCGGCAGAGCCCACTGCACGATGCCCAGCTGCTGCGCCTGCGCGCCGTTGATCACCTCGGCGCCGAGGATCAGCCGCTTGGCCACACCCGGCCCGCACAGGCGGGTGAGCCGCTGCGTCCCGCCCGCGCCCGGCAGCAGACCCAGCGTCGCTTCGGGTAAGCCCAGCGTCGCATCCAGCGCCGCGACGCGAAGGTCGCACGCCAGTGCGAGTTCGAGTCCACCGCCCAGCGCCGCGGCCCCGATCTCGGCCAGCGTCGCCAGTGGCGCTGCCTCGAGGCGCTTGTAGAGGCGCTGCATGTTGCGCACGACCTCGGTCATCGCATCGGGCCCCTCGGGCGTGGCGAAGCAGTTTCGAATCAGCGCGAGATCGGCGCCGGCGGAAAAGACGCGCTGGTCGCTGCGGATGTGCAGCACCGCCACGCCGTCGTCGGCGATCGCAATGTCGAGCACGCCGTGCAACTGCGCGATCAGCGTGTCGTCGAGGGCGTTGACTGGCGGTCGCGAAAGCGTCGCCACGAGGACGTGGCCGACGCGTTCGGTACCCACCAGCGTGGCCATCTCGTCAGCCCAGCGTGCGGTGCAGTTCCTGCAGCTTGCGCCGCAGCACCTTGCCGGTGGGCGTGCGCGGCAGCGTGGCCACCGCGTGCAGCCAGCGCGGCCGCTGATAGGGCGGCAAGGTGTCGGCGCAGGCGCGCAACGCGGCGCCGACCGTGGCGTCGTCGCCAGCCACGAAGAAAAATGCCACCGCGTCGACACCGTCGCTGTCGGGCACGCACACCGCCGCAGCCTCGACGACCCCCGGAGACCGGGAGGAGAGCTGCTCTTCGAGATCGACCAGGTTGACCCATCGGCCGCGGATCTTCACCAGCGAATCCTCGCGGCCTGCGAAGCGCCAGCCGCCGGCCTCGTTGCGCTCGAACAGATCGGCCGGGCAGAACGCACCGTCGAAGAAAGTCTCGGCCTGCGCCTGCGGCCGGTCGAGATAGCCCAGCGCGAGCGTCGGCGCGCGGATGCAGATGCGCGTCGGCGCGCCGACCTCGACCTCGTCGAGCGGCCGGATCTCGACACCCGGCGACGGGGTGAAGCCCCGCGCGTCGCCGCGATCGACCATCACCAGGATCAGCGTTTCGGACGCGCCGTAGCCATTGACGATCGTCAGGCCCGTCTGCTTGCGCCACTCCTCGCGCAAGCTCGCGGACAGCGCCTCGCCGGCCGACACGCACTGGCGCACGCCGGCGCGCGCAATGCCCGGCGCCAGCCCTTCATGCAGCAGGTTGCGGTACAGCGAGGGCACGCTGAACAGCACCGTCGGGCGCTGGGCCTCGACCATGGCGGCCACGCTCGCCGCCGTCGGCCACTGCGGATCGAGAACCACGGTGGCACCGAGCTTCAGGCCGGCGAACAGACTGTTCGTCTGGGGGTAGGAGAAGAACAGCTTCGAGCTGGCGAACAGCCTGTCCTCGGCGCGCACGCCCAGCGCCTCGCGCGACACGCGTTCGATGTTCTGGGCAAAGCGCTGCGCATGCACCACCGCCTTGGGCTTGCCCGAAGTTCCCGACGAATGGCACCAGAACGCCGGCGCCTCGGGATCCATCGCCTCGGGCGCGAGCGGCGACGCTTGCGCCACCGCGTGCCGCCAGTCGTCGAGAAGCATCACGCGTTCGCGCCACGGCGACGGCGTGTCGTCGCGCGACTCGGCGAGGATCGCGCTGAACCCGGCTTCCTCGAGGATGTAGTGCCACTCGCCCTCGGGAATGCGCGGGTTGACCGCCACCGCAACGCCACCGGCCCAGATGGTCCCGAGGAACGCGCTGACCCAGTCGCAGCCGTCGGGCAGCCTGATCGCCACGCGGTCGCCCGGTGCGACACCGCGCAAGCGCCACACCGACGCGGCGCGTGCC
The DNA here is from genome assembly GCA_003152055.1 of Burkholderiales bacterium. Taxonomy (GTDB): domain Bacteria; phylum Pseudomonadota; class Gammaproteobacteria; order Burkholderiales; family Burkholderiaceae_C; genus Schlegelella_A. The sequence continues at coordinate 16,308 of PLZH01000322.1, read as the reverse complement.
ACGCGATCGCTCAGTGCGCCGTAGCTCATGTTCTCGGCGCCGCAGCACAGCGCCGTGCGCTGCGCATCGTGCCCCTCGAGCAACACGGACGCCGCGTTCGTCGTCCTCGCAGGGACTGCCGCCGGCTGCGCCGCGGGGCGCTGCAGGCTGCGGCCGAACCGGCTTGGCATGCCGGCGCGCCAGCGCGCGTACTCGTTGCTCAGCATGTCGGCGTGCTCGCGTTCCTCGGCGGCCAGTTCGCGATACAGCTGTTGCTCGGCAGATCCTTGCGTTGCCTGGGCCGAGCGCTTGGCAAAGAATTCGGCGGCGCGCTTCTCCAGGCCGATCGCGATACGAAACAGATTCCTCGGATCCTGCGGCCGATTCTCGACGTCGGCAAAGATCGCCGCCACCTCCACCCTGAACGCCTGCGACGGCGCCGGCACGTCGATGTGGTACCGGCGCGAAAGCGTCTCCATGTGTTCGCCTTCCATCACGGCAAAGCGGCCGAACAGATCGCGCAGCGCCGGATCGTCGCTTTCGGCGGCGGCACGCTGGTAGAAGGCACGTCCGCCGAGCTCGATCTCGAACGCCCTGCGGATGCCTTCGAGCGCCGCAGCGTCGTCGACGCGGCGCGCATCGATCGCCTCGAGCCTGGCGCCGCAATGCGGACAGCTTGCGTAGGGAAAGGCAAAGCCCATGCTGACCTTGGCGCACTGCGTGCAGCGCCACTGCAGGCTGGCATCGGCGCCGCAGACGTGGACGTCGTCGTCGAGCGGTTGGTGGCATTTCGGGCACAGCATGGCTTCGTCCTCAAAGAGGCTCCGCGAGCTCGGACACCAGGCGTTGCGTCAGCGCCGCGGCGACCAGGCGCCGGTAGTTGGACGGCGTGACCGTGCTGCGCATCGGGCTCACCTGCTTTTGCACCCGCTTGCCGAGCAGCGCCAGCAGTTCGGCATCGACGCGCCTGCCGACGAATTCGTCGCATCCGGCGAGCAGGAACGGATTCGAATTCGTGCCGGTGATCGCGACGTGCAATTCGGCGAGCACGCCGCCCTGCAGCGTCAGCGCGCAGGCCACGCCGGCGAGCGGAAAATCCATTGCCGCGCGCGTGCGCGCCTTGCGATAGCCGCAACGCAGACCCGGCCTCCCAGCCGGCACGCGCAGGCAGACGAGCACCTCGTCGCGCGCCAGCGTCAGGTGCGCCGCGCCGTCGTCGCGGTAGAGCTCGGCCAGCGGGGCCCGCCGTGTGCCTCGGGACGAGACCAGTTCGACCTCAGCCCCCAGCACCAGCAGCGCCGGCGCCAGGTCACCGCTGAACGCGGCATGGCAGCGCTGGCCTTGCGGCGCGACATGGCAGACGTCGCCGCCGCGCTTGAGGCAATACCGGTTCGCCGCCCGCCACCATTCGCTCTGGTTGTAGAACACGCAGCGCGTGTCCAGGCACAGGTTGCCGCCGAGCGTGGCGACGCTGCGATGGCCCGGGCCGGCGATCGCGCGCGCGGCTTCGGCGAGCGCCGGGTACTGCCGTGCGATCGACGCATCGGCGGCGAGCCGCGCCAGCGTCACGCGCGCGCCCAGGGTCAGACCGGTGTCGGTGAGGGCGATGTCGGACATGCCGCGGACCCCGCCGAGGTCGACGAGGATGGGCGTGCGTTCGATGCCGCGCCGCAGGTTCGGCACCAGGTCCGTGCCGCCGGCGAGCAACCTTGCACGCGGGTCGGCGGCGAGCCATGCCACGGCCTCGGTCAGGCTCGTCGCGCGCTTGACTTCGAATTCGGACATGCGTTCCATGCTCAACCCCTTTCGGCGACCGGCTCTGGGGTCGCGCTGCGGCGCGCGCGAAGCCGCTCCGCGCGCCTTGCGGCGTGGATCGCCTCGAGCACCCGGTCGGGCGTGGCGGGCAGTTCGGTCAGGCGGATGCCGATGGCGTCGAAGATCGCGTTGCACAGCGCCGGCGGGAAGCCGTGCAGCGCGCCCTCGCTGGCCTCCTTCGCGCCGAACGGTCCGAGCGGGTCGTGGCTTTCGATCAGCTTGACGTCGATCGGCGGCGATTCGGCGATGGTCGGGATGCGGTAGTCGAGCATGTTGGGCCGCAGTGGCAGCCCTTCGTGGTACTGCGTCTCTTCCGACAGCGCCTGCCCCATGCCCATCCAGACGGCGCCCTGCACCTGGCCTTCGACCGCCAGCGGGTTGATCGCGAAACCGCAGTCGTGCGCGACCCAGACGCGCTCGACCCGTACCACGCCGGTGGTCTCGTCGACTGCGACCTCGACCACCTGCGCCGCATAGGAAAAGCCTGCGGTCGACCCGACCGCGGCGCCGCGGAACTTGCCGCCCTGGGTTTCGGGCGGCGTCGACCAGGTTCCTTTGACGATCAGCGTGCCGCTGTCGACCAGCGCCGCGTTGACGACGTCGGCAAAGTCCAGCCCCTGGTCGGTGCCGGCGACACGGCAGCGTTCGCCCAGCCACTCGATCCGCTCGACGCCCACCTGGAGCCGCGTCGCCGCGGCAGCGACCAGCACGCGCAGCAGTTCCTGCGCGGCGCGCAAGGCCGCGTTGCCGACCATGAACGAGACGCGCGAGGAGTACGAGCCGTTGTCCTTCGGCGTCAGCGCGCTGTCGGTGGCGATAACGCGGATGCGCGCCATCGGCAGCATCAGCACCTCGGCCACGACCTGCGCCAGCAGCGTCGACGAGCCCTGGCCGATGTCGGAGGCGCCTGTCAGCACGGTCACGCTGCCGTCGAAGTCGAGCTTGAGGTTGATCACCGCGTGCGGCTCGCCGCTCCAGTGCACCGGTTTGGCCGACCCCGACACGTAGTGCGAGCAGGCGAGTCCGAGGCCGCGCCCGCGCGCCAGCTTGCCGTGGCGGGTCTTCCAGCCCGAGGCCTGCTCGACCCAGTCGAGGCAGTCGGGAATGCCGTACGAATTCACCTGCAGGTCGTTCAGCGTGCGCCAGGGGGGGGTGATCAGGTTGGCGCGGCGTGCGGCGATCGGGTCGAGGCCCAGCTCGACGGCCATGGCGTCGAGCAACGACTCGAACGCGTGCCGCGCGTCGACCGCGCCGTGCCCGCGCATCGCTCCGCACGGCGGCGTGTTGGTGTAGACACGGTGGCCGCGGTACTTGACCGCGGCCACCCGGTACAGGGCGTGCAGCAGCGCGCCGGCGTAGAGGATCGTCACCAGCCCGTAGCCGCCGTAGGCGCCGCCGCGCTGCGTGATTTCGCAGTCGACGGCCGTGATCTCGCCGTTCCTCTTCATGCCGAGCTTGAGCCGGATGTCGGTCTCGGGCCGGCCACGGTGGGTCAGGAAGCCGTCCTCGCGCGACAGCTCGGTCTTCACCGTGTCGCCGGCCGCACGCGCCAGGGCCGCGGTCACCATCTCGAAATTGAGCGGTTCGACGCGATGGCCGAAGCCGCCGCCGACGAAGGGCTTGACGACGCGGATCTGCGCGCTGTCCATGCCGAGGCACTGGGCCAGCGTCAGGTGCAGGTAGTAGGGCACCTGCGTCACCGAATGCGTGGTCAGGCGGCCGGGCTCGGGCTCGTAGCTCGCTACCGCCGCGTTGAGCTCGATCTGCCCGTGCGCCACCTCGGCGTAGTGAAAGGTCTGCTCGCGCACCAGGTCGGCGGCGGCGAAGCCGGCGTCGACGTCGCCGAACAGCTGCTCGACTTCGCGCTCGATGTTGCCGAGCTTCTTCTCGTGCAGCTGCAGCGCGCCGACCGCGCGCGCGTCGTCGGCGCTGAAGTAGGCCGGCAGCGGCTCGATGTCGAGCACGATGGCGGCCAGCGCCGCCTCGGCNNGGCGCGGCGAAATCCGCGCCGGTGATCACCGCGCGCACGCCGGGCATGGCGCGCGCCCGGGTCGTGTCGATGCCGCGGATCAGGCCGTGCGCGACCGCGCTTCTGAGGATGCGGCCGACCAGCGCCCCGCCGAAGGGCAGGTCAGCGGTGTAGCGCGCGCGCCCGGTCACCTTCTCGATGCCGTCGATCAGCGGCGTGCGCTGGCCGACCGAGTGGACGCGCGCGGCGGCGGGAGCGGCGGCGGCATCGACTTCGCTGCAGGCGGCCTGCACCGACTCGATGATCTTGACGTAGCCGGTGCAGCGGCACAGGTTGCCCGACAGCGCGTCGCGGATCTCGGCAACGTCCGGCGTCGGGTTGCGTCGCAGCAGCGACTCCGCGGCCATGATCATTCCCGGCGTGCAGAAGCCGCACTGGGTGCCAAGCTTTTCGTGGAAGGCCTGCTGCAGGCGGCTCATGCGGCCTTCGGTGGCGAGGCTCTCGATGGTCTCGATCTGCCGCCCCTCGCAACTCGCGGCGAGCGTGATGCAGGCGAGCCGCGGCTCGCCGTCGACCAGCACGGTGCAGGCACCGCACTCGCCGCCGTCNNCAGCCCTGCTTGGTGCCGGTGAGGCCGGCCGTGTCGCGCAGGTAGTCGAGCAGCAGCGTGTGGTCGGCCACCGCGTCTTCGCGCGCGCGGCCGTTCACGTTCAGTGTCAAGAGACGTTTGCCCATGGTGTCAGGCCTCCTTCGGCCGCAGGTCGCGCACGCGCACGGCCTTGCCCTGCGAGCGCGGGATCGCGCCGGGCGTTTTGATGAACACGTCGGCGCTGATGCCGATCAGCGACTTGATATGGTGCGCCACGTCACGCGCAATGACTTCGAACATGTCGGCCGGCACGCCCGGCTGCGCCTCGACCTCGACGCTCACCTGGTCGAGGCTGCCCTGGCGCTGCACGACGATCTGGTAGTGCGGCGCGACGGCCGGCCTGCCGATCAGCACCGCTTCGATCTGCGACGGATAGACGTTGACGCCGCGGATGATCAGCATGTCGTCGTTGCGGCCGGTGATGCGCAGGATGCGCACGTGCGTGCGGCCGCAGTCGCAGCGCTCGCTGCTGAGCCGGGTGACGTCACGCGTTCGGTAGCGCAGCATTGGCAGCGCCTGCTTGGTCAGCGTGGTGATCACCAGCTCGCCCGCCTCGCCCTCGGGCAGCACGCGCCCGCTCTCGGGGTCGATGACCTCGAACAGGAAGTGATCCTCCCACCCATGCAGCCCGACCCGGCACTCGCATTCGCACGCGACACCCGGACCCATGATCTCCGACAGGCCATAGATGTCGACGGCCTTCAGCCCCAGCCGCGCCTCGATCTCGCAGCGCATCGCCTGGCTCCACGGCTCGGCGCCGAACATGCCGATCTCGAGCGCGCTCGAGCGCAGGTCGACGCCTTGCGCGTCCGCCACGTCGGCGATCGCGAGCGCGTACGACGGCGTCGCGCACAGCACCCGGGCGCGGAAGTCCATGATCAACGCCACCTGCCGCTCGGTGGACCCCCCCGACATCGGCACGACCACCGCACCCAGGCGCTCGGCGCCGTAGTGCGCGCCGAGGCCGCCGGTGAAGAGGCCGTAGCCGTAGGCGTTGTGGACCACATCCCCGGGCCGCACACCGGCGGCGGCGAGCGAACGCGCCATCAGGTCGGCCCAGGTCGAGAGATCCTGGCGCGTGTAGCCGACGACGGTCGGCTTTCCGGTGGTGCCGGACGACGCATGCAGCCGCGCCAGTTCATGGCAGGGCCGGGCGAACATGCCGAATGGATAGTGCTCGCGCAGATCGGCCTTGACGGTGAATGGCAGGCGCTGCAGGTCGGCCAGCGTGCGGACGTCGTCGGGGGCGATGCCGGCCGCGTCGAGTCGCGCGCGATGCATCGGCACGTGCTGGTAGGCATTGCGCACGCTGCCACGCAGGCCCGCGAGCTGCAACGCGGCGAGTTTCTCGCGCGGCATCGTTTCCATCGCCGGGTGCAGATACCGGCTCGCGCGATTCGACGCGCCCATGCCGACTTCCGCTCTCGTGATCGCACCCATGAGATCTCCTATGGAGTTGACGCTGGCCGGCATCGAGCCGCGGCACTCGACCCCCTCGGGGGGCGGCGAACGAAGTGAAAGTGCAGGTTCATTCTTGTCAGCGGCGCACGCCACGCACCGGCAGATGCACCAGCGCGAAGCCCTGGTTGAACCCGGCACGCGTGATCAGCGTGAACTTGAGCCAGGCGCCCGCGGCGGCCGCAAGCAAGCCGGCAATGACGAGGAGCGGCGCGGCCAGCGCGCCGCCGATCAAGCCGCCGGCCACCAGCGCGAGCAGCGCCAGCGGCAGCAACGAACCGGCAAGCTGCAGCCACCGGCCCGCAGCATCGAGCGCGGCCAGCGCGCGTGGCGCCGCGCGCAGGGCCAAGCGGTGCCGATAGGCCAGCCAAACCAGCACGCGCGCGAGCACCAGCGCGCCGACGAGCGCGAGCAGCAACGACTCGCCCGCAGCGTGCGCCGGCTGCACCAGCAGCCACAGGCCGCCCCCTTCGGCGAGGCCGCTGAGCACCACCAGCGGCACGAGCAGCGGCTCGCGCCAGGCCGGGATGCCCTTGGCCGCCTGCAGCATGCGGCTCTGGCAGTAGACGAAGGTCAACGCCAGCACGGCGGCCAGCCACTCGAACCCGGGCAGCCCCGCCGCGGCGGCCAGCGCAGCGGGCATCAGCAGCGTCGCGACGAAGGCCTCGCGCGTCATCCACGAGGTCTGCGGATTGAAGAACACGTGCAGCGCCCGCAGCGGGCGGCCGATCTCGAGCCAGACACACACGAGGCCGGTGCCGACCAGCGCCAGGCCACCCAGCAGCAGCGCCGCCAACGCCAGCCCCTGTGCGCCCGACAGGGCGGCGAAGACGATCAGGCCGCCGCCGGCGCCGCCGCAAACGAAGTTGCCCGCGGCGCGCCAGTCCCATTGCGTTTGCTGCCAGGGAACCGGGCCGTAGCTCATGACCGCTCCTCCTTGTCCCACAGATAGAAAAAGCCGGGTCCGGTGCCGAGCTCCTCGTGCATGCGAAAGTGCTGGTTCGCGGCCAGCAGCGTCGACACGTTGCTTTGCGGGTCGTCGAGATCGCCGAAGACGAGCGCCTCGGCGATGCACGAATTCACGCACGCCGGCGTGGCTTCGGGGTCGACGCCGGGCTGCAGGCCGTTCTCCAGACCGGCATCGATGCGCTCGACGCAGAAAGTGCACTTGGTGGCCACGGCCAGGCGGGCGCTGTCGTGGCGCTGCGCCTCGCTCTCGATCGGCGCGCCATAGGCGAAGCTGGCGCGATCGGTCTTGTAGCGGGCCTGATAGGGGCACGCCACCGCGCAGAACGAACAGCCGATGCACAGGTCGTAGTCGATAGTGACGATGCCGTCGGCACGCTTCTTCGTCGCCTTGCTCGGGCATACGTGCATGCACGGTGGTTCGTCGCAGTGCATGCAGCCCACCGGCACGAATGCGCGCTGCACGTCGGGGTACTCGCCGAACTCCATGTCGAGCACGCGGCGCCATTGCACGCCAGGCGGCGTCGCGTTGGCGTGCTTGCATGCTGCGGTGCAGGTCTGGCACCCCACGCACCGTCGCAAGTCGGCGACCATGGCCCAGCGCGTCATGACAGCCCCTCGCCCGACGAGGTCGCCCGCCGGTCCCGCGAGGGGACGCGAGTCGGCTCGGGGCGGCTCGGCGCTCGGGCCGCCGACATGGCCCTCTCGATCTTGACGCGCACGATGTCGGCGCCCGAACCGGTGGCGTCGGTCTGCTCCAGCGACATCGTCGCCAGCGCGTTCAGGCTGGGAACGCCGAAGTCGCGGGCCAGCGGCGTGGCCCAGTGGTCGAACTGGCCGATCAGCAGCAGCGTGTCGGGGCGTATGCCCTGGCGTAGCACGGCGCGGCCGTGCACGCTGCGCTTGGGCGTGGCGATCTCGATGGCGTCGCCGTCGCCGATGCCCAGCCGTTGCGCCGCACCCGAATTGATGATCACGCCGCGGTGGCCGGCGATGTTGTCGGCGACTTCCTTGATCAACTGCATGCCGACATTGCCGCCCCACGCGTACTGCATGCTGCGCGAGGTGAGCAGCCAGAACGGGTAGTCTTCCGGCCGGCCGCCGGTCTGCCCGATGATCGCCTCCCACTGCGCCGGGAAGTCCTTCCACACCGGCAACGCCTGGTATTCCTCGAGCTGCTTGTCCCACCAGTGCATGTCGTGCTCATGCAGCCTACGGCCGAGTTCGGCGCCCACCCGCATCAGGCGTTCCTGGTACGGCAGCTCGAAACGCAGGCCGTGCTTGACCAGCGTGGGCAACAGGTACCAGTCGCTGCGCGGGAAGGGCTTGGTCGCGAGTCCGTGCTCCTTCCACCAGGCCAGCCCGTGCGAATGCGCGCCGTCGGTCAGCTCGGCACTCGCAGCCCGGCACACCGCGTTCCAGATCTCGTCACGGCTGTGGCTGCGCGGCAGCTCCAGCGAGAAGTCGCCATGCTCGCCCTTCAGCGGCACGCCGCCGGCCCCCTTGTTGATGGCCGCGTTGTACTTCTCGATGAGGCCGGTGCGTTGCGCCAGCTCGGTCGCGATGTCGGTAAAGTCGCGTGCCTCGCCGCGCGCGGCCACCGCCGGCTGGCGCAGCGCATAGCCCTGGTGGTCCCAGAACTGCTCCACGTACTTGGTGCCACCGATGCGGATCAGCTGCAGGCTCTCGAGGTCGGTCGCGTCGGGCAGCAGCACGTCGGCGAAATGGTTGGTCTCGTCGCGCGTGTAGGCGAAGGCGACGACGAACGGGAAGCGCGCCATCTTCTCGCCGAGCGCGCGCGTGTCCCAGAACGAGATCGCCGGATTAGTGCGGTAGACGAACCACACATCGGGCAGCGTGACGCGCGGCAGGCCCTTCGGCGTCGCGTCGAGAAACAGCCACGAGAAATGGGTTGGCCCGAGCGCCTGACTCCACGGCCCATCGGCGGCCAGGGGCACCATCGTGCGATAGGCGTTGCGGATGTTCGGGCTGGCCGACCAGCGTGCCTTGTCGGTCGGATTGAGCGGATAGTGCATGAAGCCGTCGGGCCCGGCCTTCACGCTTTGCAGCCGCTCGGACAGCGGCCGGTTCAGCCGCACGGTGGTGCCCAGCGTGCCGCCGGGCACCTCGAGCCCTCCCACCAGCGTGGCCAGCAGCGTGCGGGCCCAGCAGCATTCGTAGCCGCCCCAGCCGTTGTTGACGGTCTTGCCGAGCGTGACCGCGACCGGGCGGTACGGCATCGTGTGGCCTTCGATCTCGATCGTCTGGCCGACACAGGCGTGATCGATGAACTCGTGCGCGATCCGGCGCATCTGCGCGGCCGGCACGTCGCAGATCGGTTGCGCCCACTCCGGGGAATAGGCGCGCATGTGCTCGACGAGCCGGGTGAAGCCGGTCGTGCCCCGCAGCAGGCCCTCGGCCAGCACCTCGTCGTCGGGGCCGATCTCGACCGCATCGACCTCGTAGGTGCCTTCGACCGCCTCCTGCAGCCCCGGGCTGTCGTGCACCCGGGCACTCGCGCTCGCCAGATCCCACACCAGCGGCTTGCGACCGGCGCGGTCGCGCAGGTAGTAGCCGTGCGACCCGACCAGGTAGGGCGATGCGGTGCGCACAGAGAGAAACGGCAGATCGAGCCGCTCGCGGGGCACCTCGTGCAGCAGCACATGGATCAGCGCGAAGAGAAATGCGGCGTCGGTCTTCGGCTTGATCGGCACCCACTGCGCCGAGCAGGCGCCGGTCACCGACAGGTGCGGCTCGACCTGCACCCGCTTCATGCCGCGCACACGCGCCCTGGCGTGGCGCCAGATGCCGACGACACCGCCCGAGGCTTCGATGTTGGAGCCGCAGGAGATCAGGTAATCGCACGAGGGCGTGTCGGCCGCGACGATGAACGCACGGTGCCAGAACTCGCCGTACAGGTGTTCCGAGTGATCGCACTTGACGCCCTGGCCGGAACCGAAGCCGAAGTCGATCGGCCCCCATGCGGAGAGAAAGGCCGGCAAGGTGCCCATGTACGACTGCGGCGTGCCGCCGCCNNACGCGCCGCGATCAGCTCGAAGGCCTCGTCCCAGGAGATCGGAACAAAACCAGGGTCCTCGTCGCGCCCCTTGAGCGGGTTGCTGCGCTTCATCGGCGTGAGCACCCGGTTCGGGTTGTAGGTCTTCTGCACGAGCCCGAAAGCCTTCACGCACACCTTGCCGCCGCCAGGGTGGACGGCGGCGGCGCAGAAGTTCGGCTCGATCTCGGTGGCCACGCCGTCGACCACCTTCACGGTCAGCAGGTCGGGCCCGGCGACGCACTGGTAACAGTAGGTCGGCACGCGTTCGGTGCGCGCCGCAGCAGCGGTCATGACAGCCCCGCCTTGTGCGCCTTGGCCGCGAGCCGCGCTTCGGTGGTCTTCACATCGACGACGAATCGCGTGTGGCGGCCGCGGCAGATCGGCTCGACGCTGTCGCGGCCCGCGATGTCGAACGTGACGGCGCGCCCCTTGACTTCGGCGATGCTCACCGCGAGATCGACCCGCATGCCCATCAGCGTTGCCGCCAGATGGTCGAGTTCGACGCGCGTGCCCACCGAGTCCTCGCCTGCGTCGAGGTGCTTGCCCAGCAGTTCGCGGCAGGCGATCTCGATGTCGCGCACCAGCATCGGGGTGGCGTAGACACGCGCCTTCTCGCCCATGAAGTCGATCGTGCGTTCGCGGTCGACATCGACCGTCGCGCTGCCGGTGACGCCGGCTTGCAGGGTGTTCTTCATCGGAAAGTCCTTTCGTGGATGTGGAGTGCTGCGCGGTCTCACAGGCCGAGGTAGGCCTGCCGCACCTGGGGATCGCGCAGAAGGTCGGCGGCCGGCCCGGACAGCACGACGCGGCCGGTTTCCATCACGTAGCCGCGATCGGCGATCGCCAATGCGGCGCGCGCGTTCTGGTCGACCAGCAGGATCGTCGTGCCCTGCGCCTTGAGCCCGGCAATCTGCGCGAAGATCTCGGCCACCAGCCGCGGCGCCAGGCCCATGCTCGGCTCGTCGAGCAGCAGCAGCTTGGGGTTCGCCATCAGGGCGCGCCCGATCGCCAGCATCTGCTGCTGGCCACCCGACAGCGTGCCGGCCGGCTCGCGGCGCTTGCGCTCGAGTGCCGGGAACATCGCCAGCACGTGTTCGAGGCCGTCGCGCGAGCCGCGCGCGAACGCACCGAGCAGCAGGTTGTCCTCGACGCTCAACGGCCCGAACACCTGGCGGCCTTCGGGAACCTGCACGATGCCCAGCTGCACGCGCCGCCGCGCCGACAGGCGTGCCAGGTCCCGCCCGTCGAAGCGGATCTCGCCGCCGCTCGCCGGCTGCACCCCGGAAATCGCGCGCAGCAGCGTGGTCTTGCCGGCGCCGTTGGCGCCGACCAACGCGACGAGCTCGCCGGCCGCCACCCGCAGATCGACGCCGGCGAGAGCGGGGATGCGCCCGTAGCGGCTGTCGAGGCGAACGACGTCAAGCATGGTCGCCTGCCGCGTCGGCCGCGCCGAGATAGGCCTCGATCACCTGCGGATCGCGGACGATCTGTGCCGGCGTGCCTTCGGCCAGCTTCTTGCCGTGGTCCAGCACCAGGACGTGGTCCGAGACCTCCATCACCAGCCGCATGTTGTGCTCGACCAGGATCACCGTCGTGCCGTCGGCAGCCAGCCGCTTGATCAGCGCGTCGATCTCGCGCGCCTCGGTCTGGTTCAGGCCGGCCGCCGGTTCGTCGAGCAGCAGCAGCAGCGGCTCGGCGGCCAGCGCGCGGGCGATCTCGAGCCGCTTGAGTGCGCCGTACGGCATCGAGTCGGCCGTCGCCTCCTGGTACGCGGTCAGCCCCACCAGCCGCAGCAGCCGGCGCGCCACGTCGCGGCACGAGGCCTCGGCGCGCGCCACTGCCGGGGTGCGCAGCATGGCCGCGAGCAGCGAGCAGCGCTCGCGCAGGTGGCGGCCCGTCATCACGTTCTCCAGCGCCGTCATGTTGAAGAACACCTGCAGGTTCTGGAACGTGCGGCCGATGCCGGCGGCGGCGAAGCGGTGCGTGGGCTCGCCGGCGAGATCGCGGCCTGCGAGCCTGATGTGGCCGCAGTCGGGCACATAGATGCCCGTCATCATGTTCAGCAGGGTCGTCTTGCCGGCGCCGTTCGGGCCGATGATCGAATGCACCGCACCAGGCCGAATATCGAACGACAGCCCCTCGATCGCGCGGACGCCGCCGAAGGCCTTGGAAACGTTCTCGACCGCGAGCAGGGTCATCGGAGCCCCCTGCGTCGCTGCGCGCCGTTCCCCCCGAGGGGGGGCGAGCGCCTCGGGAGTGGCCCTGCGGCGCTCATCTGCGCCCCCATCCCAGCCAGCGGCCGAGTGTCGGCACGACGCCCTGCGGGAAGAACACCATGGTCGCGATCAGCACCGCGCCGAAGACCATCATCTCGTAGTCCTTGAGTGCGGTCAGCAGCTGGGGCAGCGTCGTCAGGATCGCCGCGCCGACCACCGCGCCGAAGATCGACGCCATGCCGCCGAAGACGACCATGATCACCAGCTCGACCGAGTGCATGAACGACGCTCCGGCCGGTGTGATGAAGCCCGCGTAATGAGCGGTCAGCGCGCCGGCACCGGCGGCGAAGACCGCCGAGATCACGAACACGCTCAGCTTGTAGTGCGCGCTGTCGATGCCCACCGTCTCGGCAGCGATCTCGGAGCCGTGCAACGCGCGCAGCGCGCGCCCGGCCGGCGACTCGATCAGGTTCTGCGCCAGCCATACCGCGAGCAGCAGGCCCGCGCCGGCGATCCAGTACCAGCTGCGTTCGCCCCGGACGACCCAGCCGAACAGCACGAGCGCCGGCACTGACATGCCGTCGGGCCCGCCGGTGATGCTGTCCTCGGTCGACAGGACGATCGCGATGATGACTCCCAGGCCGAGCGTGGCCATCGCCAGGTAGTGGCCCTTCAGGCGCAGCGTCGGGCGCCCGACGACGTACGCCAGCGCTCCGACCGCCGCGCAGCTAGACAGCATCGACAGCCACGTCGGCCAGCCATGACTGGCGGAAAGAATCGCCGAGCCGTAGCCGCCGAGCGCGAAGAAGCCGGCGTGACCGAGGCTGATCTGGCCGGCATAGCCGATCAGGAGGTTCAGACCGACACAGACGATCGCATTCAGTGCGACAAGGATCGCGATCTCGTAGAAGTAGTTGTTGGCAAGCGCCAGCGGCAGCAGCGCGATCGCTGCTGCCAGCACGAGCAGGCCGCCGGTGCGCGGGCTGGCGACCCAGCGCCGAAGGTCTGCCAGCCTCATCTCAGGCCTCGCTCGGCCGCCCGAAGAGGGCTGACCCCCCTCGGGGGGGCGACACCGCAGGTGTCCGGGGGTCGTCATCGCTAGACACGGTCGCTGCGATGGGCGCCAAGGAGGCCTCCCGGCATCAAGAAGAGCACCGCGAGGATGATCACGAAGGCGATCACATCCTTGTAGGCGGAGGAGACGAAGCCAGCCCCGAGCCCCTCGGTCAGCCCGAGCAGCAGGCCACCGAGCACCGCGCCGCTGAAGCTGCCGAGCCCGCCCAGCATCGCCGCGGCGAAGCCCTTCAGGCCGAGCATGATGCCGCTGTCGTACGAGATGAAGGCGATCGGCGCGATGAGCACGCCACCGAGCGCGCCGAGCATCGCCGCCAGGCCGAAGCTGGCGAACAGCACCGTGCGGGTGTTGATGCCGACCAGTTGTGCGGCCAGCGGGTTGTACGAGGTCGCGAGCATGGCCTTGCCGAACAAGGTGCGCCCGAAGAACCACGACAGGCCCGCCACCGCCAGAGCCGCGCCGCCGAGAACCCACAGGCTTTGCGGCAACACCGTGGCGCCCATGATCCGCAGCGGCTCGTCGCCGGAGAAGGCCGGCAGCGCGTGGACGCGTTTGTCCCAGACGAGCTGCGCCAGCCCGCGCAGGAACAGGGCCGCACCGATGGTGATGATGATCAGCGTCACCGTGTCGGCCTTGCGCGCCGGCTCGATCGCCAGCTTCTCGAGCAGCAGCCCGACCACCACCGCCGCCAGAACGGCCAGCGGCACGGCCGCAGCCAGCGGCAGGCCGGCACCGACCAGCGTGACGGCGCTCATGCCACCGATCATCACGAACTCGCCCTGCGCGAAGTTGATCGCGCCGCTGGCGTTGTAGATGATCGAGAAGCCGAGCGCGACGAGTGCGTAGATCGCGCCGGCGGTCAGACCGCTGGCGACGTACTGGAGCCACTGACTGTTCATCGCAGCGGCCCGGTGCGCGTCAGTCGGCGCAGGGCCGCTCCCAGGGAACGCCCCCCTGGGGGGCCGCGAACGCAGCGAACTCGGAGGCCATCAGCGCACCATCGACCACTTGCCGTTCTTGACTTCGAGCATCAAGAAGGCGCCGAGGCCCAGCCCCAAGTGGTCGCTCGGCGACATGTTGACGACGCCACCGGTGCCGACATAGCCCCGCGTCGACTCGAGCGCGTCGCGCACCTTGGCCTTGTCGGTCGAGCCGGCGCGCTTGATCGCGCTGACGACCAGCATCAGGCCGTCGTAGGCATGGCCGCCGAAGGTCGACACATCGGTCTTGTAACGCGCTTCGTAGTCCCGCTTGTAGGCCGTGACGACCGGCTTTTGCGGGTCATTGTCGGCCAGCAGTTCTGGCACCAGCAACGCGGCGGCGGGCAGGCGGACGCCTTCGGCCGCCGGGCCGGACAGCTTGACATACTCCATGGAGGCGACGCCGTGCGACTGGTACAAGGGCAGGACAAGACCGACCTGCCGGTAGTTGCGGGTGACGATCGCCGGCCCCTCGCCGAATCCGGCGTTGAGCACCGCCTGCGCGCCGCTCGAGCGGATCTTGGTCAGCTGCGCGGTCATGTCGGTATCGGCAGCGCCGTAGGTCTCGTCGGCGACCACCTCGACGCCGTACCGGGGTGCGACCTTCAGGCACTCGGCGCGCATCGACTTGTCGAAGCCGCCGCTGCCCGAGATCAACGCCACCTTCGACAGCTTGCGCGCCCGCAGGTCGACGAAGATCTTCTCGCATGCCATGCGGTCGGTGTGCGGGGTCTTGAAGACCCATTTCTTGGTTGGCTCGACGATCCCCACGGCGCCGGCCAGCGAGATGAACGGCGTCTGCGCCTCTTCAACCAGCGGCACCACCGCCATCGTCGTGCCCGTCGTCGAACCGCCGATGATCGCGTCGACCCGGTCCTGCTCGAGCAGCCGCTTGGCGAAGGTGCGCGCCTTCTCGGCGTCGCCACCGTCGTCATAGGTGATGAGCTGCAGCTTGCGGCCGAGCACTCCGCCCTCGGCGTTGATGCGTTCGACGACCATCTCGAGCGTCTTCTGCTCGGGATCGCCGAGGAATGCCGCAGGTCCGGTGACGGACAGGAAGCTGCCGATGCGGATCGGCTCCTGCGCGAAGGTGCTGCCGGCGAGCAGCGCGCCCGTCAGGGCCAGCGCGCCATTGCGCAGCGACGCGCGGGCGTATGCGGTGAACCTCATGCTTGTCTCCTGTTGCATTGCCAGAACACTGCGGTGTTGCAGCCCCTGGCCGGCGGCGCCGCATCGACCGATACACTCTTCGGTGCTGGAGAACCCCGAGCCGCACGGGCTCTTCAGCGCGAGCCAGCCGGCGGAAACGGATAGACTTTCCCCTATAAACTCATTGTGGTACCGGAATGCAGGAATTTGTTTGATCTGGCTCATGTTCAGAGGCTCCCAATGAAGCAGGAGCCCACACCACGACGACGCGGCCGGGCTCATGCGGAGGTTTGTCCCGGCACCGACGACGGCCTCGTGGTCCGTCCGGTGCGGCGCGGCGACCTCGACCAGGTGATTGCGATCGACGCCACCGTGACAGGCCTGGAGAAACGCAAGTACTGGGCGTCGGTCTATCGGCGCTACGGCGCCAGCGACCGCAGCGGGCAGCAGTTCCTGGTCGCGCTGGCGCAAGGACATGTCGTCGGTTTCGTCATCGGCGAAGTGCGTGACTGGGAGTTCGGATCGCCTCCCTGCGGCTGGGTGTTCGCCATCGACGTGCACCCGCAGGCGCGGCTCGGGGGCATCGGCACGCGCCTGCTCGAAGCCATCAGCGCGAGCTTCTACCGCGCCGGCGTGCGCAAGCTGCGCACGATGCTGGCTCGCGACAACGGGCTGATCCTGTCGTTCTTCCGCAGCCAGGGCATGATGGCCGGACCGCTCATTTCGCTGGAGATGGACCTTGAGGGCTGAGACGGGACCGGTGCAGTTCCGCAGGATTCCCGAATGCCTGCCGAATGACCGGCCGCCCGCCGGACGGGCTGACGCTGAACACTCGGCCCCTGGCCATCCCCTGCGATGAGGCTGCAGAAGAACACCTCGCTCGCGCTCCACAGCGTGCTTGAGTTCGCGAGCGACCCGGCGCGTCACATCTCGGCGTCCGAAATCGCCGACAGGTACGGCGTTTCTTCGCACCACCTTGCCAAGGTGCTCGCCG
>PLZH01000190.1 GCA_003152055.1 Burkholderiales bacterium | reverse complement strand
ACTTATTTCTAACTCACTACACTAGGCCCACCGGCGAGAGCTTTATGACCATCTGCATTCTCTGTGGCACAAACGTACCGTGGGGCAAGATGCTCAGCCACAAGAACATATCGCACGGCGAGTCGTTTCCAGTGGGTAGGCGAACACGGGCAGTCGCCGACGCTCGGATCAAGAAGAAGAAGCGCAAGAAGCGCCGCATCTGGGCCGATTAAAGTGGATTCCAAGGAATATCAAGAGAAGACCGATCGCGACACCGACAACCACGAATCGCGTGGAGGTCCGCTTCTGCGACTTCATTTCATTGCCCAAGATCACCGGCCGGACCTGCATGCGGGTTCGCGTGAAGTTGGCGTCGCGGCAAGCGGCACATTGACAGATTTATCGGCACAAAATTGTCAGATTTAATTTCGCCTACGGCTACCACCTCAGCCTGAACCCCGAGTACTCGCGCTATGACGTGATCCGAACCATCGAGGAGGCGCTCGAGCCGCACCGAGCACGGGTATTCACGCTTGCGGGGCTCGGCTACGGTGCGCTCGGAGGCTTTCCTTCGAGCAAGTTGGCCGAGATGGGCTACGCAACGTGGCGGTGGTTCAAACTAGACAACGCCAAGGCCAACCTGGCCGACGATGTTCGTCACGCTCTGGCCGAGTTCATCGGCTGCTTCGTCGACGCCGGTCCGACCCATACGCCAGACGATCGTCCGTACATCGAGCGCTTCTTCGGATCGATCGCGGCGAACCTTTCCAGCCGCCTGCCAGGCTACACCGGCTCGCATCCGCGCGACGTGCGCCGAGCGCTGGCCGATCCGAAAGGCAACCTGCGGCTGTATTTGCTTCGCTCTACGCCATGCAACCGCTTCTCACTTTTAAATCAAGTATTTGTGTTGCTATGAATATCCGGGCGTTGGCTGCTTCGTCTATCAATGTGAGATAGCTATCTTCTTGTTCTTTCGTCGTAAAATTTCTTGGCCAATTTGCATTTGGATCGGCCGGTTGACTAAATATTGATTTCATCTTTGCAAGATGATCGGCAACCGCCTTGCATTTCTCACTCTTCACATTGACTTCTACTCCTGCCGTTAGTCTGACTGCTTCAGCGTTGGTCTCATCAAAATGTTTTTGCGCTTTTTCGGCCGCCGAAAGAGGACGCGTCGGCAACGGCCCGAGCAATCTATTTGACAGTTCATCGAAAACAGCCTTTTTGCATTTTATCTTTTCTTTTGAAACGGCTTCTGTAAGAACTTTAACAAGATCGGCCTGCAGGACACCTTCGGTTCTTCCACCGGATGCTGCAGCTGACGCGGCCCCTTGAACATCGACGATTTTCTTGACAACGCCGGAGAGCTGGGCATGGCCATCTGCGGAAACTGACCATTGTTGACTCGACGAGTAGTTCGGCACGCTACTGCAAATATCTTCAGCCGTTGCTCGTATTATCTTTGTCTGCGCTTCGAATTGCGACAAAGAATCTGCGGCAATACAATTTGAGGCCCATGCGGTTACTCCAAGAACCAAGGTTAATCTGGTCAGCACGTTTTGCTCCTTGAAACTTTCACTTCTAAGTCTTGCCGAGCTTTCAGCGTCTGCTCGGGCTTGGACCTCCTCGCATGTCGCATGCATAAGGATGAAGGTGCTAATTCCGCCTCCGCCAGTGACAAGCAGTCCTCGCCCGCGCAAAGGCGGCATGAAAATCCAATGCCCACCGCAGACGAATTCTTTCCGCGTTGACTGCATGACCAGCGCCCACCTCGAAGGCGCTGCGGGTTTCCTCGGTGAACCGGCGGCCCAGGAATCATCGCACCGCTCCACGGCGGTCGCAAGTCCGGTCTACTGGATAGACAGCCAAATACACTTACGGCGCTCCTCCTATCTACGGTCCGTGATCGCGGCAAGCGTGGAAGATTCGACGCTTCGCGGTCAGCCTGGCGGCTGATCTGCCGGCCGTGCCGGCCGCCTTCGAGTCGTCGTGGAGCAGCGGGCAGGTCGAAGACCTGGCGTTCACTCAGGCCCAGTCCCTGCAGCTGCCGCACGACCTCGCACGATCGACGGCCCCACGCGTGGCTGTCGAACGGCGCGACATTGAAGCGCAGTCACTGGGTCGAAGAATCGAGCAATGCCTTGCAGCAGGTGGCTACTAGAGTCGTGATCGTTGAGACTGAAGGAGTAGAAGGGTCTGTCTTCGCTGCCACCGCGCAGACCATCACCCGGACGCTCCCATCGTTGCGATGGACTTAAGGCCAAGCGAAAAAGATGCTCAGTTCTTCAGCAGAATAGATCTGTAGCCATCGAGGGCCCCTTTGACTCGTCGATTGAAAAGCGTAGCTCGTTTCGGTCACACACGTGCGAGGCATGGTCGCCGAGATAGTCTGGGCAGCAGCCCGGGGCCTAAGGCGTGGTCCGAATCAACCGGTCAATCGTCAGCGGCTTGGCCCTGTCGGCGTTGATCGAGAAGTAACCCCCGGACTTGAACTCCGCCCGCGTGGCGTTCGACAGATCGGTCATGTCGCCGACCGGGGCGCGCCGGGCCTCCCTAAGGGCGAGGAGCCACGCCACGCGCGGCGCAGAGAAGCTGGTTCCACCGCAGTCTTGGCGGGACAGGTCACCGCGGAATCCCACCGCGAAGGCATTGCCGCTAGGATCGACCAGGCTGGAGTCGCATAGGAAGACGCCTTGGTCGTCGACGTTCATCACCGCAAGCATATCGCCCGGATGAAAGGACCGCTCCGAAAACTGCCGCTTGGTCTGGATCACCGGAGGCGACTGGCCGTCGTTGCCCGCTGCCACTATGAAGAGACCACCGTACTCCGAAGGCACTTTCGGATCCAACTGGTTGCCCTCGAATTCCCATGACATCGAGGTGAAGACGGGCTGGCCCGAGAGTGCGCCGTGCCGGCGCGTGAATTCCAGGACAGCTTGGATGGCTTCGACGTCGCTGTCCGCTTGCGCCAGCGCGTCCGCCGATTGCAGCGCGTTGATGTCGATCTGAGCTTGCGCATGGAACGCTTGGACGTCGCTCGCGGGAACCGGTACGCCGACCACGCCTTGGACCTGATACGCCAGCAGATGCCATTCGATGATCTGGCCGATCACTTCGCCGGCACACGGTCGCCCTCCCAGGTTGGGGATGTAGACAACGGTGACGGGGGATCGCGGACCCGCTGCATCGGTCATTGGCTTGAGCGCCTGCTCTATCTGCGCTGCGTGCGGCACGGCGGCGACCGGCGGGAGCGCGCCGACCTTCATGCCTAGTGCGCACGCGCGCTCGAAGGGAACCATCGGTGGGAAGTTGGCGTGTTCGCGCAGCGTAGCCACGGCCTGCAGGAGGTAGGTCCGCGACGCCTCCTCGTCTTGCAGAGACGGCCACGTGTCGTCGAAGATAAACAAGATCGGCTTCTGCGGCGCTGCTCCCGAAGCAGACGTCGCGATCAGCGCGGCCTGTTGAGGCGACAGGACCGGCGATGCTCCCCCGAGGCCTTTGACGTCCAGGAACTTTAGGTGCAGTCGCGCGTGCCCGATCAAGGCGTCGGGATCGCGCGCGAGGGCGGCCTTGGCGTCCTCCGGCTTCAACCGCCGCACTTGGAGGACCGCCTGAGCGCCAACGCGCAATTTATCCTCGATCTTCTGCGCCTTCGTATTGATCGGACCCTCGCTCTGCCTGAAGCGGCGAACGTCGAAGCTGAGCTTAGAGACTGCGTTGTAGGGGTTCGCAAGGTTCGGGTTGGCTAGAGCCATCCGGGGAATGTCCGGCACGAGGAGGGTCTGACCGGCCTTCAGTGCGTCACGATCAGCCAGGGAGTTGAGAGTCTGGATCGAATCGCGGATCTGGGCATAAGCCGCGGGCGCGTTCGAGAGGCCAACGCTGTATAGGCGAGAGATGACATTGGACATGCCCTCCTTGGGCGCGACCGTTGTCTGTGCGGGCGACGCGCGATCCAGCGTGGACAACAGCGCAACCGCATCACGATAGTTGGCGGGCAGGCGCTGCAGCACCGTGACCAGTTCTGGCTCGGACTGAGCGGCTGCCGACGCCGCCACTGTGACCGAGGCGAGGAACGCCAGGCGGCGAGTCCAAACTCGGGTCGACATGCTATTGGCACGTACCGATGGGGTGGCCGCCGAGGCTCAAGATCGTGGCCTGCTGAGCTAGGCAATCGGCTAGCGCCTTGTTGACGGCGTCGGCATAGCTAGCCGCGCTCGTCTTGGCGCTCAGCTGGGCGGACGTCGCCGTGTTTTGAGCCGCCCGCGCAGCGCTGATCGAGTCGCCGATCTGCCCAGCGGTCGTCAGGTTAGTGGCCAGGCTGCTAGAGGATCCATTGCCAATGCTTGCGATGCTACCGTCGGCGTTCAGCGTAAGCGACAGGTTGCTGTTCTCGAAAACGCCGTTCTTGAGCGGCAGCTGGAAGACCCGTCCGAACTGCCCGAGCGCGATCGTGACGGGAACGGCCAAGTCGTTCGTAGTCTCAAGCATCGCGTTGCGCATGCGGCCGGCGCAGGCACCCTTGCAAACTCGCAGCGTCGCAAGTGCAGGGTCGCGCAGCACGAGGGCTTGCGTCGGGGAAGTCGATGAGCTCGTCGACACGGCGGAAGCGTTGGGCCAGGTCTTGACGCCGGAAGTCCAGTTGGAGATCTCAATTTGGATCGTGATCGGATCGACAATCTGATGCGCGATCGACCGTTTGGCGTTACCCGAATCCGCAAACCAAGCCTTGCTGTCGTCTGTCTTCAGCCAATCGGTGAAGAACTTCGTGTAGAGGTCGATCGACCGCGAAAGTGTGACCGTTTCGCTTCCGCTGGCCGGGTTGTCGTCGTTGTCGCCCTTCGGCGTCCAGAGGAACTGGAAATGTCGGACAAGGCCGTACTCGCCTTGGAGCCGGGCGATCTCGGCCTGCTTCTTTGCGATGTCCGGATTGGGAACGCTGTTCTTCTGACTCGCGTCCCGGTTCTCGTCGGCGACGATCGCCGCGGTATCCGCGTCGATCATCGTGAGCGCCTTCGCGATGTCCTCTGCGCAATACGCCGGCCTTTTCTTCTGCTCAGCCTCAGTCGCGACGGGGCCATTTGCCGATAGCGAGGTCAGTAGGCCACCCGCGATGGTGGGCACCCCCAGGCCCCCGATGATCTTCACGGCGGCGAGCGCCGTACCCAGCACGATCGGACCACTCTGGTCGCTAATCGACCCATTCAAGCTTGAGAGCGTCTTGCTGTTGGAGGTGTTGACCGACAGCGTGATCGCCTTCGACCAGCTGCGCAGCTTGTCGTACGGAATCGCGTACTGAGCGTCCGGATCCGCCTCGTACACGGGCGTCACCGTCACGGCTTGGCTTATATCCAGGGACGGATACCAGAACTTCTTGCCGTCCTGCACCGCTTTGCACGCATTTAGGGTGACGGTGCCGACCACCAGCAAGCTGGTGCGGGGCAACGAATACGTGAAGGACCCGTCCGGAAGATCCGCGCCGGCGGACACCTTGTCGGCCTCGAGTGTTGTGCAGCCAGCCAGCGCGGCCGCCACGGACGCCCACAATATCGATTCGTATCGCATGAATCCTCCTCTCGCTCGCCATGGATGAATTCACGCGGAGCTCCTGGGATCTGGATACGACGGCGCGGCCCTTTGCGGACTGCGCTGCCCTCCGACAACGTGATCACTTCTTCATCGTGCGGACCGGGCTCGTTCGGTGGATCGTGCTATGCGGCCGGATACCTCTGTCTCGCCTTTTCTAACCATTCTCTGGAAACTTCCGCGTCACATGTTGTGGATCTTAGATCCTGCTAGCGGCGCTCACAGTTCGTGCTAACGGCATCTCAGCCCAAGGCATTGATTTCAAAAGAGATTTCTTGCTTTGAGGCGCTTGTCGGAGGTGTTGCCGCCGGCCAACAAGTGGCAGCTTGCGGATCTCGGTTCTTGCAAATGGCCGACCTCGGTTCAAGATGATGCAAATGCGAGTTATGTGCGAGCGACCGTCAAAGCCAAGGCTCTTTCGCGGTGCGCAGTCGTAGAGGAAAGCAATAGTGATACCGCGGTTCGGTGCGGGTTGCCTATGAGCGCGCCCCACAGAGCTTCAACTTTGCCCTCATGAGAAACAAACCCTTTCGCATTGCGAAACTCGCCGAGCCCGAGGCACCAGGTCGGACACCGCCCTTCGAAAACGCGGGAAACGTTTCTCCGCGAACGCCGGGCGCCGACAGGGGCCTGGGATGCTCACAAGCAGCGAAGCAAATCTGGGTCTTGCGCACTTCGTGTGACGGTCGACCTCCCCCTTCGTCTTCAAGAAAGTCAAACCACCACGTCGGCAGCCGGGCGCGGACGCAAGGAGTCGGCCGGTTGCCTTGTTCGGCTGAAGCGTCGGGAGGGAGGGAACGGGCGCCGCGCACCCCAGCTGGAACTCGCCCAGCACCACCGGGCGTAGTCGCAAGCCTGCGCCCCCTGGCAGCGTCACACAAAGTGCGCAAGACCCGCTATTGCTTTCCTCTACGATTAGCGCCAACTGTGATCCACAACAGGAGTCGCGCGAATGGTCGAGGCGCTTCTTCGACAAGTTCAAGCACATGCCCTCGTCGCTGCAGGCCGCCGACTATTCGGTGACCCGGTTCTACCTGAACGCGGTGAAGGCAGCCCACACCGACGACGGCGACAAGGTCATGGAGCAGATGCGGAAATCGACGGTCAACGACATGTACGCCAAGGGCGGCTATGTCCGCCCCGACGGCCGGATGGTCCACGACATGCTTCTCTTGCGAGTGAAGACGCGCGAGGCCGTCCAACACGCCGTGGGATTACTACGACGTGATCAGCACGACCAAGGGCGAAGACGCGTTCACGTCGAAGGCGGATTCGAAGTGCGCGCTCTGGAAATAGCGAAGGCCGCGCCCAACCTCAGCGCCTGAGCAGACGACTGAAGGAGTCGGCCGCCTTGAGCACGGCCGTGATCGCCTCGGCGCGGATGACCTTGAAGCGCGTTGTCGGCGCGCCGATGCTGACGGCGGCCACGACCTTGCCGTGCGCGTTGCGAATGGGCGCTGCCAGACCCGACGCGTCTGGGTAGTTCGTCCCTTCGGTAATTGCATACCCACGCGTGCGTATAGTCTCCAGGTCCTGCCGAAGAGCCGTCGAATCGCGGATCGTCTTCTGCGTATACGCGTGCAGGCGATGGGAGGCGAAGAAGCGATCGAGCTCGCCCTCCGGCAGGTTGGCGAGGAGGACCAGTCCGCTGCTGCCCGCGTTGGGTTCACGGGTCAGCCCCACCGGCGGGTCGAGCCGCAGTTCCTGCGTGCTTGAGACCTTGGCGATGTATTCGGTCAACCAGTCCGAACGGAGGATGGTCAGCAGGCAGGTTTCGTTGACCTTGTCGACCAGAGTCTGCATCGGTCCCTCCGCGATCTGCACAAGACGGCCGCGGGAGCTGCCGATCCATGCGCGGGCGTCCGGACTGAAGGACGGGTGCAGCTGGAACTGGCGCGTGTCATCGCTCACCACGAAGCCACGCTGCTCCAGCGTCTTGAGCAGCATGTATACGCTGCTCTTCGGATAGTTCATGCGCTTGGCAACGGCCGAAACGCCCAGAAGGTCCGGGGCGCTTGCGAAGAGCTCCAGCAGGTCGAGAATCCGACCCGCAGACTTGACGGTTTGATCGCTCATGGCGAGGGGCACTCTAACAATGTGCCCTCGACGGGGCCGTTCATCCCGTCGAGATGTCGCCGATTCCGCGGTCAGCAAGCCGCCTTCACCCTCCCTTCGGATTCGGGAAGGTCGAGACGTCGACCTTGACCGCCTCGGGCGGAAGCTTGCTCTGGTCGAGGATGTCCTTCCAGGGAATGACGGCATCGGCCTTGATGGTGCCGAAGTAGCGCATGCTGTCGACGGCGGCCTCCATGGCCTCGCGGTCGTAGCCGGTGCCGTAGTAGGCCTTGATGCCGCCCGCCCGAACGTCCGAGGCGAACGCCGCCAGCGCCGCCTCCTTGGGGATGTCGGCTTCCTTGGCCCAGATGGCGGCCGCCTCGTCCACATTGGCGGCAATCCAGTTGACCGCGGCGAGGTGGGCACGCAGGAACCCGGCCACGGCCTCCGGATGGGCGCTCATGAACTGCGGGTTGACCACCCACACCATCTGCTGGAACTTCTTGATGTGGTCGGACAGGCGCTCAATGACCTTAAGGCCTTTGCCGCTGATGGCGAAAACCGGTTCGATTGCCGAGGTGACGGCGAGGCCGCCGCCGCGCACCAATGTGAAGCCAGCGCCCAGGCCGCCCGTCGGCCGCGAGCTCACCTTGGTCGGGTCGATGCCCATGCGTTGCAGCGACAGCACGAGCACGGCCTGGGTCACCGAGCCCGGGCTCGAGTAGCCGATCGTCGCGCCTTGCGCGACCGCGTCCTTGAGCGACGTGATCTTCGAGTTCTCGGCCGCGACCAGCATGTGCGAGGTGATGATGCGTTCACCGCCTTCCACGATCTTGAGCGGCGTGCCCGAGAGGTTGACCTGGAGCGCGGCCGGGAACGAGACCAGCCCCATGTCGAGCCCGCCCGTCAGGATGTTCCGGACCGTCGTGCCCCCGCCCTCGGAGCTCACGACTTCCGTGATGCGAACGCCTTCCTTCTCGAAGAAGCCCTGCTTCATGGCGACGAAGATCGGCGCCGAGAAGTCGAGCAGCGGATGGGTGCTGACCGTGATCTTCATGTCGACGAGCGGCTTGGCGCCCGCCTGTGCGAAGGCGCTCGGCGCCCAGGCCAAGCAGATCGCCGATGCGGCGACAAGGCTGAGTCGCCGAACGGCGACAAGACCGAATCTGATCATGTGTGTCTCCAAGGAATGCAGCGCGCGAAAGGGGATGCGGGATTGCACGGCGTCTGCGGGTGAACGAAAGAACCGGCTGTTCGAGTTCTCAGATGCGAGCGGGAGAAAGCGTCTCCACCAGGCCCGCACTTCGATGGCGTGACGCGGTGAGCCTGTATTGCAGAAACAGGAACACGCCGTTGACCACGATGGCAATGACTGTGAGCACCGTGGTCACGCCGAAGATGCGGTCGACCTGATTCAGGGCCACCGCCTTGAACAGCTCCTGGCCCAGCCCCTGCCTCGAGCCCAGCATCTCGGCGACCACGACGGCGAGAAAGCTCAGGCTGAAGGCGTAACGCGCCGCCGTCACGATCGACGGCAGGGCCACCGGCACGATGATCTCCACGAACGACTGCCAGCGCGTCAGCCGGTAGCTGCGGGCGACCTTGAGATGGATGACCGGCACCGCGCGGATCGCACCGATCACGATGAAGGCGACCGGAAGCACGCTGTTCAGGACGCCGAACGCGACCGAGGTGCTCAGGCTGATGCCGAACAGCATCAGCACGATCGGGTAAAGCACGATCTTCGGCACCGAGTACAGCCAGACCAGGATCGGATCGAACACGTCGCCCCAGAACTTGCTCAACGCCAGAGCGATGCTGAGGCCGAGGCCCAGCACGGTCGTGATGGCGAACGACAAGAACGTGGCGGTCATCGTCGTCGCCAGTGCCGTCTTCATCCAGCCGCGCTCGACGCCGTGGCGGATGGCGGCGTAGGCGTCCGATGGCGCGGCCACTGCGTCGGGCATCCAGCGGGCCAGCACGATCCAGAGCACCATGACAAACGCCGGGAAATACAGCAACCGCGCGAGCCGCCCCGGCAGGGAACCATCCGGCGCGAGCGAAGCGGGTTCGGCGCTCACCGGAGCGCTCCCAGGCGCCGCGTCGCTGCGCTGACCAGGAGGTCGAGCGCGATCCCGACCGCCAGAACGACCAGGATGCCGCCCCACATTGGCCTGTACTCGAAGCTGTTGTACGAGTGGTTGACCATGTAGCCCAGCCCGTCGCTCGAGAGAATGAATTCGGACGAGATCACGCCGAGGATGCAGTACGTCGCCGCCAGCCGCATGCCGACCGCCATCTGCGGCCAAGCCGCGGGTAGGTGGACAGAAAAAGCGCGCTGCCAGCCATTGAGGTGGTAAACGTCGGCCACCTTCTCCCACGAGTCGCGAACCAGCGCGAGCCCTTCGACGGTCGAGACGACGACCGCAACGATGCCCCAGCCAGTGGCCAGCAGAAAAATCGGAATGCGGTTGGCTCCGAACATCACGATCAGCACCGGATAGAAGGCGAAGATCGGAATCGCGTAGTAGCTCACCAGGTAAGGCGACAGGATCTTGTACAGGCGCGGCATCCGCCAGAGCAAATAACCAAACGCGACGCCGAAGACGGCAGCGGAGAGAAAGGCGAACCCGATCGAAAGAACGCTCGTAAAAAGGTGATGCCAGAACTCGGCCGTTTTGAGCAGCGCGACGACGCCGAGCAGCATCTCGGAAAACGGAATGATCTCGAGCCGCGTGCCCACGCCGACACGCGGAATGATCTCGAGCGCCAAGGCGGCGGCGAGGACCACCAGCGCCCGCATGGCGACGACGCGGTGCGCGTAGGTCATGGCGACGCGGTGAGCGGCACGGCAGGGTCGCACTTGAGCATCCCCCACAGCCGCGCCGTCATCTCGGTGAACGTTCGCGTGCCGATCGCCTCGGACGTGCGGTCGCGCGGGCTCGTCGGGTTCTCGACGATGTCGCGAATCCGCCCCGGGCGCGGCTGCAGCACGACGACGCGATCGGCCAGCATCGCCGCCTCGGACAGGCTGTGCGTGATGAAGATGATGGTGCAGGCCGTCGCCCGCCAGATGCGCAGCAGCTCGTCGCCGAGGGTCAGGCGGCTTTGTTCGTCGAGCGCGCCGAACGGTTCGTCCATCAGCAGCAGCTTGGGCTTCGGCGCCAGCGCGCGGCCCAGGGCGACCCGCTGCCGCATGCCGCCGGAAAGCTGCGACGGACGATGCTTCTCGAATCCCCGCATGCCGATCAGCTCGATCATCGCCGCGACACGGCTCGCGCGCTCATGCTCGGGAACGCCGCGATGCTTCAGGCTGAATTCGATGTTCTGCTCGGTCGTCAGCCAAGGGAAGGTGGAGTCTTCCTGGAACACGACGCCGATGTCCGGATGCGGCCCGTGCACCGGCTCGCCGTCGAGGATCAGCTGGCCCGAGGTCGCCTCGCGGAACCCGCCGATGACCTCCAGCAGGCTGGTCTTGCCGCAGCCGCTCGGCCCGATGATGACGATGAACTCGCCGCTCGCGAGCGACAGGCTCACGCGGTCCAGCGCAAGGACCGGCCGCGCGCCTCCGACGCCCTCGTAGCGGAGCGTCAGATCATTGATGGTGAGCATGTTGCCTTGTCTCGGGGCTTGTGTTGTGTGGGGTCCGTGTCCTAGTGATCGAGCCGGGACAGACTCCGCCGCAGCTCGTTTCGATGGCTCGGATGCGCGATCGCGATGAGCGCTTCGGCGCGCTCGCCTTCGGTCCGATTGCGCATCGCCGCGCTGCCGTACTCGGTCACGATGTAGTCGACGTCGACGCGTGAAGTCGAGACCGGCACGCCGGCCCGGACGGCCGCAACGATGCGCGATCCCATGCGGGTCGCTGCGGGCAGCGCGATGATGGAAGCGCCGTTGGCCGAGGCGCGCGCGCCGCGAAAGAAATCGACCTGACCGCCGACGCCGGAAATCTGGCGCCCGTCGGCGTTCTCGGCGTTGACCTGGCCGAGGAGATCCACTTCGACCGCCGAGTTGACGGACATGAACGCGTTGAATTCGCCCAGGACCACCTGCGAGTGGGTGAAGTCGGTCTTCCTCAATCGGAGGCGGGGGTGGTTGTCGACGGCTTGGTACAGCGCGGGCGTTCCCAACAGCATGCCCGCGACCACCTCGCGCTCGCGCCACGCGCCCTGTTGCGCCTGGACCAGGCGGAGTATCGAATCCGTGAGGATCCCGGAATGGATCTCGACCTGCTTGCCCGACTGCATCAGTCGCTCGATGACCGCATCTGGCACACGGCCCGGGCCGATCTGCAATGTGCAGGCGTCAGGGATCAATGCGTCGACGTGGCGCGCGATCGCCCCCTCGACCTCGCCCCATCCGCTCGCCGGCATGGCGCGCAGCGGATCCGAGGTCTCGAGCCAGTAGTGGATCCGCGACTGATGCAGCGCCGTATCGCCGTACACCCTGGGCACGTTTCGGTTCACCTCGACGACGATGGTCTTGGCCATCAGGGCGACTTCCAGCTCGAACGCGGCGTTCGCACCGAGGTTGCAAAAGCCGTCCTCGTCGGGCGGGGACACTTGCAGCAGCGCGACGTCTGGAGTAAATCGTTCGCGAAATGATCGAGCAACATCGGACCAGTGCAGCGGGACGTAGCTGACGCTGCCTTGCCGGATCGCATCGGCAAGCTGCGGCGTCGAAACGAACACAGTAGGATGGAGCCGATCGGCATTGCGATAGCCGAAGCTGCAGTCGTTCAGGCCGGTCACCGGCGCAGCCACCAGGCGAATATCGCGCTCAAGCTGGTCAGTCAGCGCGGCCTTCAGCGCCAGCGGCTCGCAGGCCCCCTGCTCGAGGAAGACGGTCGCATCGCTTTGGATGAGATGCGCCAAGTCCGCGGGAACGATCCTCTTGACCTGGTCCAGACCCGCGCCGGGCGCCGATTTCATATGACCCCGAGCCGCGTGAGCTCGGCAATTTGCTGCTCACTGAGGCTGGTGTGGGCCCGCAACACATCGATCGTGTCACGGCCAAGACGGCGGCCCGCGAACTCGACGGACCCCGGCGTCGCCGACAGTTGAGGCACGACATTCGGCATCCGCACCTGGCCGAGTTCTTCGTCGTCGATCCGAATCATCGTTCCGGTTTCGGTGAACTGCCGGTCCGCGAATATCTGCCGGATGTCGTAGGCCGGCGCAGCGGCCGCGTCGTGGCGCTCGAAGGCGTCGAGCGCCTCGGTGAGATCGCGCTGGACCACCCAGCTGGCGACCATCTGGTCGAGCAGGTCGCCGTGGCGCCGACGCGCATCGGCCGTAACGAAGCGCTCGTCGCAGGCGAGCTCCTCGCCACCGATCATCCGCAACACACGCAGCGACAGCTTGTTGGTAGAGCTGCTGACGGTCAACCACTTGCCGTCGCGGGTCTTGTAGATGTTGCGTGGCACGCTGCTCGCGGACCGGTTGCCGGTGCGTTCCATCACGACACCGAGCTGATCGAATTCGGCGACCTGATAGCCGAGGATGGAAAACAGCGAGTCCAGCAGACTGACGTCGACGCATTGGCCCGACGCGACGCCGTTGGCCCGCGCCAGCAAGGCGGTCAAGACGCCGACGGCGCCGTACAAGCCGGCGATGCAATCGCCGACCGCCATCGGCGCGACCGTGGGCGGGCCGTCGGGCTGGCCGTTCAGCATGGCGAAGCCGCTCATGCCCTCGATCAGGGTTCCGAATCCGGGCTTGCCGCTGTAGTGACCGGTGCGGCCGAAGCCGCTGACCCGCAGCATCGTCAGCGAAGGGTTCAGCTCGTGCAGCGCCTCCCAGCCCAGGTTCCAGCTCTCCATGACGCCGGGCCGAAAGTTCTCGATCAGCACGTCGGCATCACGGACGAGCTCGCGAAGAACGCGCTGCCCCTCTTCCATGCGCAGGTCGAGGGTCATGCAAAGCTTGTTGCGCGCGTAGACCTTCCACCACAGCGGAATCTGATCCTTGGCGCGTCCCATGGCCCGCAGCGGGTCGCCCTTGCTCGGCATCTCGACCTTGATGACGGTAGCGCCGAAGTCGGCCAGGATCGTCGCCGCGAACGGCGCTGCGAAGATCGTCGCCGCGTCGATCACCTTGAGGCCAGCCAGAGGCTTGGGCGACGCGGCCGAACTAGCCACTGTTCGTTCCCGTCAACACCGCCACGGCCGCATCGAACAGCTGCTCGGAAAAATCTTCCATCGCCTCGGGGCTGAAACCCCCGATCGACGACGTGCCGCTCTCGAGATAGATCGCCTTGTACTCAGGCAGTCCGTACACGCGCGCGTGCAGCTTCACCCCATTCCTGAAGCTCGGAGTTGCGACGAGAACCGTGGGAATGCCAAGACTCTCGAGGGTCACCATGTCGCGCAGACCGCACGACGTGCAAGACCCTCAGTCGGCGATCGCGGAGATGACGAAGTCGGTTCGTTCGACGAGCGTCGCGATGTCGTTTTCCGACGCGAGCTGCGAGAAGATGAACTTGGTGACGTTGGTGACGTCGGCCACCTCGTAGCGCTTCTTGAATGCTTTCTCGAACCCGGCAAGCAGGCGGTCGACGTTGTGCTTGCGGTTGTCGAGAAGGCCCATGCGTAAGCCGTTGAAATCGGCGATGCGCGGCGCGAGCAAGACGCTCTTCGTTCCCTGGTCATAGGTCGGATCGACGAATCCGTACCTGTCGAGATTTGCCATGTGCGTCCTCCAGTTCAAGACGAAAGTTCAACCTTGGCGATCTGGCATCGCGAGCCCAGCCCCGGCAGGTAGACCGAGTGCAGGCCCGGGCCGCCCGTGACGATGATCTTGATGTCGCTCGCATCCCGGGCAACCGGCATGAGCGAGTCATCGTTGTAGCGATCGATCCAGCGCGGCCAGAGGTGGTACTTGTCCACCTCGCGCCCGTAGATGCCGGCCTTCTTCAGTTCGCGAATCGGAATGCGCGCCTTCTCGAACAGGTATTTCTGGACGTGTAGCTTCTTCCACCCCGATTGAGCGATCGTCGCGGCGTGGTCGGGAGACAGCCCAACGATGTGCTCGCCGCCCAGGTAGGCCTGGTTGGAGCCCACGTCGCTCATCATGTTGGCGATCGTGTCGAGAAGTGCGTAGGGCTGGGTCGGGTTGTCGTGCAACTCGGACACCAGGATGTTCTGCGGCGCTTCCGACGCGTACACCGTGACCGTGCTGTCTTCCGGCTTGAAGCCGTATTCGACGTGCAAGGGCTCCCACGGGCTTTCTTCCTCGTTCTCGGCGATGCAGAACGTGAACTTGCCCGGGTGCGCGAAGGTGGCTCGATCGACTTCGCCCGGAACCGCTCCGCCGATGTTGACCAGGACCAGCTTCAGCGCCCGACCGACGGTGGCGTTGGCACGCCAGCCGGGACCGAACACGCCGGCACCGCAGTTGAAGTTCAACTGCTTTCGGATCGGGCCGTTGATGATCTGCAGGGGCGTGGAAATCTGCGTCGAGCATTGCATGCCGCGCAGGTTGAGCTTGGGGCCGACCGAGGCCCGCAACGACGCGATCACCACCGGCATGTACTCGGGCAGGCAACCCGCCATCACCGAATTCGCGGCAATCTTCTCGATGGTCGCGGGCTTGTCGAGCGGCGGCACCACCGCGACGACGAAGTCGGCGGGCAGGCCCGAGGCGCGAATGAACTCATCTACCCGGCCGCGCGTCGGCGGAATGACGGGCAGGCCATCGGTCCAGCCCGCTTCGAACAGCGCTTCGTGCATGCGGATGACATCGTCGCCAGTGATCACGCCCTCGGCGAGGCCTCCGACGCCCACCTCCACCAGATCAGTAGCGCTCATTCAGGTGTGACTCCGTTCGGTTGGAGATGCCGCGAAACAGACGACTCGCACGGCCCCTTCGACTTCGCGATCGATCCTACGGCGGTCGCTGTCGATCAGTCAAGCAAACTAACCATACGTTCACATATGTGATCGCCTTACTTTAGGGGTTTCACCTATCTTCGTTCATGGATATGAACGTCCCTTTCCGGCGATTCCCGGTTAGACTTTTTGGCCCTGTTCTGTCCGTTGCCCGGGACCCAAGTGATCGTCGCCACCGCTGGCCATATCGACCATGGGAAGACGTTGCTGGTGAAGTGCCTAACCGGCACCGACACCGATCGCCTGCCCGAAGAGAAGGCCCGAGGAATTTCGATCGAGCTGGGCTTTGCCTATCTTCCGCTGGCCGACGGCGGCGTGATCGGATTCGTCGACGTGCCGGGGCACGAGCGATTCGTCCGCACCATGCTCGCCGGCGTTTGTGCCGTCGACTTCGCGTTGCTGGTCGTCGCTGCCGACGACGGCGTGATGCCACAGACCCAGGAGCACCTGAACATCTTGTCGCTCCTGAATGTCGAGCACGGTCTGGTCGCGCTGACCAAGATCGACCGGGCCGACCGCGAGCAGATCGAGAACGCGGAAGGCCAGATCCGCGAGCTGCTCGCCAGCGCGTCCCGTGCTCATTGGCGGGTCGTTCACGTCTCGGCGCCCGACGGGCGCGGAATCGAGGAACTGCGCTCTTCCCTTGTCGCGGAGGCAAAGCGGCGCGCGCCGGGCGAGAGTTCGGGCCGGCACTTCAGGTACGCGGTCGACCGATCGTTCGTCTCGACCGGGAGGGGTACCGTGGTCACGGGCACGGTCTTTAGCGGATCACTTCGCGTCAACGATCGCGTCGTGATTTCGAGCAACGCAAAGGAAACGCGCGTGCGCGGCATCCAGGTGAATGGCCAGGCCGTGCAAACGGTCGCTCCCGGCGAGCGTTGCGCGCTCAATCTCAGCAACGTGAGCAGCAGCGATGTCGGCCGCGGCGACTGGGTGCTCGACTCGGCCATCCGCAACACCAGTCTGCGGCTCGACGTTCGTCTGTCGCTGCTGCCATCGGAAGCGCAGGCCTTGAAGCACTGGACACCGGTTCACCTGCATCTCGGCAGTGCGGAGACGGGAGCCCGCGTTGCGATCGCGGGCAGCGGAAGCATCGCGGTCGCAGACTCCGGCTACGCGCAGATCGTCTTGACGCGACCGGTCTCGGCCTTGCACGGAGATCGCTTCATCCTGCGCGACCAGTCTGCCAGCCGGACCCTCGGCGGCGGCGTAGTACTCGACCCGGTCGCCGGGCCGATCCGTCGCCGCGACCCGACGTATCGAGCGCGGCTGGCTGCGCTCGAAGCCGGCGACCCAGCAGCCGTGCTGCAGGCGCTTCTTGAAGTCTCCACGGATGGAGTCAACCTCGACCAGTTCGAGAGAATGTGCAACCTCAAGCCCAACGCAGCCGTAACCCTGTACGCGTCGCTCGAGATGATCGTGTTGGGTCGCAACGTGCGCGTCGGCATCGGCACCGAGCGACATGCGTCGCTGCAGGAGGTGATCGTCGAAACGCTGACGCAATACCACCTTCAGGAGCTCGACGGTGTCGGACTGCAGATCGAAGCGCTACGCAAACGACTGGCCCCGCAGATGGCTACCGATGCGTTCGAAGCGCTCCTCGAGAGCCTGGCCACGGGCGCTGTGATCGAGCTCGACCGATCGTTCGTTCGCCTGCCCGGGCACGCCAGGCAGCTGCGTCCCGACGACGATTCGCTGTGGCGCAGTGTCGAACCGGCCCTGCGATCGGCGGGCTTCACGCCCCCGACCGTGCATCACCTGGCCTTGCAGCTCGAGCTCGACGAACAAGTGCTGCTGAAATTCCTCTTGCGGCGCACAGCCACCGGCCATGTGGTCAAGGTGGCGGAAGACCGCTTCTACCTGCGCCCCACGATTGCGCACATGGCGAGCATTGCCCGCACGACGGCCCGCGCCACGCCAGACGGGTCGTTCACGGTGGCGCAATACCGCGACGCGTCGGGGGCCAGTCGGCGTGCCGCCATCAAGGTGCTCGAGCGGCTCGATGCGCTCGGCATCACCTATCGCACGGGCGACACGCGCAAGCTCGGTCGCGACTTCGTTCCTGTCTTCGGCCACGCGCCACCAACGGATATCCAATGACCGATCATGTTTACGGGGCCATCGTCATCGGCGAAGGCATCAGCGGCCTGACGGTCGCCAAGGCGCTCGCCGAGGCCGGGCTCGGCGTCGCGACATTCGAATCGCAGATGTACGGCGGCCTGATCGTCAACATCAACGACATGCGACCAGGCCCGAGCGACGCGCCGATGTCCGGCTCGGAGCTCACGGCCGGCCTGATGGAAGAGAACGCCGAGCTCGGTGTCGCCAGCATTCAGGAGCCGGTCACGCAGATCGTGCGCACGCAGGATCTCCTGGAGGTGCACACGTCCTCCGGCGTTTACGCCGCGCACCACGTCGTCATGGCGTCGGGAGCGCGATTGAAAAAGCTAGGCGTTCCCGGCGAATCGGAGTTCGCGGGACGTGGCGTGTCGCAATGCGCAGACTGCGACGGGCCCATGAACTTCGATGCCGACGTCGTGGTGGTCGGCGGCGGCGACTCCGCGCTACAGGAAGCGCTGGTCCTCACCCGTTTCGGCAAGCGAATCCATCTCGTCCATCGCGGCGACAAGTTCCGCGCACGCGAAGAGTTCGTCAAGGCGGTGTCGGAACACCCGAAGATCACGGTGGCCTGGAATACGAACGTCGTGGCGATCACCGGCAAGAAGGTCGTGGATGGCGTGCGGCTCGCACAGGGCGACGTGCAGACGCGCCAGCTCGCCTGCACCGCTGTCTTCGCGTACGTCGGCCTCGAGCCCAACGAGGGCTATGTTCCCGACGACATCGCGCGCGACGCTTCCGGCTACATCGTGACCGACAGCGCCTGCGCCACGGCCTGGCCCAACGTCTGGGCCGTCGGCGCGCTGCGCAGCGGCTTTTCCGGCCTCGTTCCCGACGCCATCGAAGAAGGAAAGGCAGTGGCCGAGCGCATCAAGTCGGCATCGGCCGCCGGATGAGCGTGACGTGATCATGGGAGGGGCACCGTACCCGGTGGTGCGGCTGGACTTCAAATCCGGTTCAGGGCTGATTTCGGTCCTCGGTGGGTTCGACTCCCACGCCCTTCCGCCAACACGCTGCTGCAGGACCACGACCTTATGAACACACCCCGAGTCCACAGTGTGAGCGTGAGCCGAGACGGCCATGTCGCGTGCCTCATTTTCGCGAACCCGCCGAACAATCACCTGAACGTGGAACTGATCGGCGAGATCGCCGACACCCTGAGCCAGCTCGACGCGGACGACACGTGCCGATCGGTCGTGCTGGCGTCGCAAGGCAAGGTGTTCTGCGCAGGTGCCGATTTCTCGAGCGTTCGTGCCGCGGGCGGCCTGCCGGGCATCGACTCCGGAGATTTCTACCAACACGCGATGCGCCTGTTCGATTTCACCAAGCCAATCGTGGCCGCGGTTCAAGGCGCCGCCGTCGGCGCAGGCGTGGGGTTGGCGCTCGCTGCGGACTTCAGGATCGTGAGTACCGCCTCGCGGTTCAGCGTCAACTTCAATCGACTCGGCTTTCATCCGGGGTTCGGGCTGAGCTGCACCCTGCCCCGCCTGGTGGGCACGCAGCAAGCATCGCTGCTGCTGTTCACGGGCCGGCGCATCGACGGCGCCGAAGCCTTGCGAATCCGTTTGGCCGACGAGCTCGTCGACGCGGCCGACGTGCTGTCGAGGGCGCAGCAGCTCGCGGCCGAGATCGCGTCCTCAGCGCCTCTGGCCGTGCACAGCACCCGGGCGAGCCTGCGCGAAGGCCTGGCTGCGCAGGTCAGAAAGGCCAACGAACATGAGCTTGCCATGCAGACGATTCAATTCGCCTCGGACGACTTTCAGGAAGGCGTGCGGGCGATGGCCGAGCGGCGGATGCCGCTCTTCCATGGGCACTGAGGCGATGGTCCTTCGACTCTGGAGCGCTCGTGAACTTTGATCTCGACGAAGAGCACCGGATGCTCAAGGACATCGTGGCGCGCTTCGTCACCGAAGAGCTCGTACCGCTGGAAGCGGCTCTTCTCCGGCGCGAATCGAGCGGCGCCGAGTGGGAGCTCTTGCCCGAGGAGCGCGAGCGTCTCGATTCGGCATCGAAACAGCGCGGCCTGTGGGGGCTGGACGCCCCCGTGGAGATGGACGGCTTGGACCTTTCGGTCGTGGCGATGGTCGGCGTCAACGAGGAGCTGGGCAAGTCCATCGTGCCGTACGAGCTGCCACCCGATTCGCCGAATCTGCGCATGCTTCTGCAGGCGGCGAACGACGAGCAGCGAAGCCGCTACCTCGCACCCTATGCCCGCGGCGAAACCGTCTCGGCGATCGCGATCTCCGAACCGGGCGCCGGCTCCGACCCTTCCGGCATGACGACGCGGGCGGTTCGCGATGCAGACGGCTGGGTGCTCAACGGACGCAAGATCTGGATCAGCCGCGCGGCGCGGGCCGACTGGACCATCGTGATGGCGTCGACCGACAAGAGCAAGGGATCCAAAGGCGGGATCACCGCGTTCATCGTCGACAAGGGAACGCCCGGCTTCAAGATCGAACGACGCATTCCCATGCTTGGCGGCGTGTCCACGTACGAAGTGCTGTTCGAAGACTGCAAGGTTCCCGCAAACCAGATGCTCGGTTTGGAGGGCTCGGGATTCGCGCCGATGCAGGCTCGCCTTTCCAGTCGCCGAGTGCAGATCGCCGCTTGGTGCGTGGGCCGGGCGCAGCGCGCTCTGGACATGCTGTGCGAATACGCGCCGCAACGCACGACCTTCGGCGCGTCGCTGGCCCAGCGCCAGACCATCCAGTGGTGGGTTGCGGACGCGGCTACGCGTATCCACGCCTGCCGATTGATGACCTACGAAGCGGCAGCGCGGATCGACCGGGGAGAGGAAGCCCGCACCCAGGTCTCGATGATCAAGGTGTTCGCGACCGAGATGGCGACTCAGGTCATCGACAACACCATGCAGGCGTTCGGGGCCATGGGCATGACACGAGAAATGCCACTGGCCCAGATGGCCAACCAGACTCGCCTGGCACGGATCTATGAAGGTCCGACGGAGGTTCATCAGTGGGTCATCGCTCGCGACCTGCTAGGGCTGGGGCGACGTAGCTGAAGCCGATGCACAAGCCAGCCGGGTTGCAGGCTGACGCCTCGAAGGCGAATCCCAAGGATCTGCCTTCGACTGACAAGCTCCTGCGCCAGCCTGACAGCGCCCCGCTGTTGCGCGAGCACGGCCACACGCTGGTCGCCGATGAAGCGCGCAAGTTGCTCGACGGGCTGCGCGCGAGCGCGCTCGCGGGCGCGCTCGACATGGACGCGCTGGGCCCTGCGGCGCTCGCTGCGGCGCTGCGGGTGCGCGTCGAGGCAAAGCTGGCGCCGCGCATGCGCAACGTGCTGAACCTGACCGGCACCGTGATCCACACCAACCTGGGCCGCTCTCTGCTCGCCGACGCCGCCTTGTCGCACCTGCTGGCCATGATGTCGGGGCCGAACAACCTGGAGTTCGACCTGGTGACCGGCGGGCGCGGCGATCGCGATTCGATCGTCGAGGAGTTGCTGTGCACGCTCACCGGTGCCGAAGCGGCGACCGTCGTCAACAACAACGCCGCTGCGGTGCTGCTGACGCTGGCCGCGTCGGTGTCGTGTCACCCCGGCGGACGCGAGGTCGTGATCTCGCGCGGCGAGCTCGTCGAGATCGGCGGCGCCTTCCGGATGCCCGACGTGATGAGCAGCGCCGGGGCGACGATGATCGAGGTCGGCACCAGCAATCGCACCCACGCACGCGATTACGAACAAGCGATCAACGAGCGCACCGCGCTCGTGATGAAGGTGCACCCGAGCAACTACGTAGTGCAGGGGTTCACGTCGGCCGTCGGCGAGGCCGAGCTTTCGGCCATTGCGCATGCTCGAGGTGTACCGCTCGCGACCGATCTCGGCAGCGGTTCGCTTGTCGACCTGCAGGCTTACGGCCTGCCGCGGGAGCCCTTGCCGCAGGAGATGCTCGCGGCCGGCTGCGACGCGGTGACCTTCAGCGGCGACAAGCTGCTGGGCGGTCCTCAAGCCGGACTGATCGTCGGCAGCAAGGCGGCCGTGGGCCGCATTCGCAAGTTCCCCATGAAGCGCGCACTGCGCATGAGCAAGCTGCCGCTCGCCGCGCTCGAGGCCACGCTGATGCTTTACCTGCGGCCCGAGCGTCTTGCGCAAGACCTGCCGACCTTGCGCTTGCTGACGCGCCCGCTGGACGCGATCCGCGCACTCGCGCACGAGTTGCAGCCGCGGGTCGCAGCCGCCGTCGCGCCGCGCTTCGACGTCGAAGTGGTTGCGCTGCAAAGTCAGCTCGGGTCGGGGTCGTTGCCGATCGAGCGCTTGCCTTCGGCTGGACTTGCGCTCATACCTACGGGCTCCGCGAAGAAGGGCTTGGGCACGGCGCTGGACGGACTCGCCCACGCGCTGCGCCACCTGCCCCTCCCCGTGATCGGGCGCATCGCCGACGACCGGTTGCTTCTCGATCTGCGCTGTCTGGAGGACGCGGCCGCGTTCTCCGGCCAACTTCCGGCGTTGCACCAACGCCTCCGATGACCTGTCCATAGCGTTACCTCAGGAAAGAGCACGGCATGGCGGCAACCTGGGCCGATCTGATCGAGCAGAACCAGGGTGAGCTGGACGGCTCGCGCTGGTTGATCGAGCAGTTGCTGCGTGCCGAGACGACCGAGCGGGCGACGCGCTCGGTCAGCCATCAGATGAGTGCCGCGAAGTTCCCCGTGCATCGCGACCTCGCGGGGTTCGACTTCGAGGTCTCGCCGGTCGACAGAAAGCTGGTGTTGCAGTTGGCCGAGACGGTCTTCACGGAGGCGGCGCACAACGTTGTTCTGGTCGGTGGACCCGGTAGCGGCAAGAGCCATCTCGCGACCGCCATCGGCGTGGCCGGGATCATGCAATACGCCAAGCGGGTGTGCTTCTACTCGACGGTGGACCTGGTCAACGCGCTCGAGCAGGAACGGGGCCGGGCCGTCGCCGACATGCTGCCTGTCGTTACGGGGCTTCGCGAAGACCGGGGCATCCAGCGGTAGCTCGTCGAACCTGAGACTGCGGGCACGTGGCCGCGTGATTCACCCGTTTGGGGTCGGCGAGGTGGCCATGGCGCACCACTTCGTCGACGAGATCACTGGCAAGACCATTTCAGTCGGTCTCTTCATCTCCAGCTACGCCGCGGATGCATGGCGACACGCCGCCCGCTATTTCCAGAGGGCGCACTTCGAGTCGGCCTTGGACGTGAACGCGTCTTCACCCTTGGTCGTGCTGACGATGTCGTAGCAGTCCCAAGGTGACGTCGACGCCTGGGGTGACTTCACGCGGAACAGAAACATGTCATGGATCATCCGGCCATCCGGACGCACGTAGCCGCCCTTGGCGT
This sequence comes from Burkholderiales bacterium, assembly GCA_003152055.1. GTDB lineage: Bacteria > Pseudomonadota > Gammaproteobacteria > Burkholderiales > Burkholderiaceae_C > Schlegelella_A. The sequence goes on along the minus strand of PLZH01000190.1, from coordinate 322 downwards.
ACATGTCGTTCACTTTCGCCTTCTTCATCAGACAAAGCCCCAACTGTTCGATACGGTCCACCAAGCCGACCACAGCGCGACAAAGTACCTCGGCGTCAAGGTCTGAGCACCGACGCGTTCGCGCCCCNNGCCTTCTGCCCGGACGGGTGCTGCAACATGGCATGCTGCTTCTGTCTCGCGGCATGCTTCGACGTGTGCGCCGCGCGATGCGTGTGGCCGGCCTTGAGTGCCGCCGCCTGCTGTTCGATGGAGGCGGCCTTGGCGGGGTCGGTACTCGTCGTGACGTCTCCGAGCTTGGCCTGCGCAGAAGCCGCAGCGGCCA
>PLZH01000246.1 GCA_003152055.1 Burkholderiales bacterium | reverse complement strand
GGGTCTCGCCAGCGCGCTCGCTTGGCCGCACCTCGCTTTCGCGCAGGCCGGCGGCACGCTCGAGCAGGTCAAGGAACGCGGCAGCCTGCGCGTCGGCGTCACGCAGGCGCCGCCGTGGTTCTCGAAGGACCCGAAGACCGGCGAATGGTCCTCCGGCGTCGGCGTCTCGCTCGGAAAGGCGATGGCCGCGTCGCTCGGCGCCCGCTTCGAGCCGGTCGAAGTGAGCTGGGGCACCGCGATCGCGGCATTGCAGGGTAACAAGATCGACATCATGTTCATGATGGATGCGACGCCCGAGCGCGCGCAGGCGGTCGACTTCCCGCCGACGCCGCTGCTCTACTACTCGCTCGCGGTACTCGCGCGCGACGACCTTGCGACCGCGCGATGGTCCGACCTGAACAAGCCCGGCGTGCGCATCTCGGTGCCGCAGGGCAGCAGCATGGACCGCTTCCTCAGCGAGCACGTCGCGCAGGCCAGCATCCAGCGCTATCCCGGCAACTCGGAAGCGATCGCCGCATTCCAAGCCGGGCGTGCCGACGCAGTGTGCCTGTTCCATCCGCCGCTGCTTGCGGCGCGCCAACGCCTGGGCATCGGCAAGATCGTCGTGCCGACTCCTGCCCTGTCGCAGCCTTCGAGCGCCGCGCTGCGCAAGGGCGACAAGGCTTTTCTCGACTGGGTCGACAACGCGTTCGCGACCTACTACAAGAGCGGCCAGACGCAAAGGTGGTACGAGGAATTCCTGGTGGGCTTTGGTCTCGACCCGAAGGCGGCACCGCCAGTGACGAAGCTGGGATCCTGAGCCGCCTCTCGATGTACCGCTGGGACTTCACGCCGGTCGTCGCACACGCAGATCTCCTCGCTGCCGGCCTCGTCAACACCCTGAAGCTCAGCGCGACGGCGCTCGCGTTCGGTATTCCGCTCGGCCTCGTGCTGGCGCTGATGCGGCTCGCGCGCCGCCGCAGCCTTGCGATCCCGGCCGGCTTCGTGATCGAGTTCTTCCGAACGACGCCGCCACTGGTGCAGCTGTTCTGGTTCTTCTTCGCGCTGCCGATCCTGATCCATGTCGAGATGACACCTTTCGTCGCTGCCGCGCTGACCTTCTCGATCCAGTCGGCGGCGTTTTTCGCCGAGGTGTTCCGTGCCGGCATCGTGTCGATCGAGCGCGGTCAGTGGGAAGCGGCGCAGGCCATCGGCATGGATCGCGCGCAGGCGCTGCGTCGCATCGTCCTGCCACAGGCCGTGAAGCGGATGATTCCGGCCTTCATGGAGCGCTCGATCGAGCTGATGAAGACGACGACCCTGGTCGCGACGATCTCTTACGCCGACCTGCTCTATGAGGCCAACGACCTGGCACAGAAGACGTTCCGGCCGCTCGAAGTCTTCAGCACCGTCGCGCTGGTCTATTTCGCGGTGATCTTCGGCACGAGCCTCATCGCCCATCGCGTCGAGCGGCGCCTCGCGGCGAGCGGCGAGACGACAACGCACTGACGAGGACGCCGACATGGCTGCTCACTGGGACTTCGCCTCAGTCCTCGCCAACACCGACGCGCTCCTTGCCGGCGCCATCGGCACCCTGCGCCTGTTTGTGATCTGCCTGGTGCTCGGCCTGAGCCTCGGGCTCGTCGTCGGGCTAGGCCGCTACTCACGCCGGCGAGTTCTCTATCTGCCCGCGACGGTATTCGTCGAGTTCTTCCGCAACACGCCGGTGCTCGTGCAGATCCTCTGGTTCTATTTCGCGCTGCCGATCCTGGCCCCGTTCGAGATCAGCCCGCTCGCCGCCGCCGCGCTCGGCATCTCGCTGAACTCGGCGGCATTCTCAGCCGAGATCTGGCGCGCCGGCATCCAGTCGATCGAACCGGGCCAATGGGAAGGAGCGCGCGCGCTCGGGATGACGCATGCGCAGGCGATGCGCCGCGTCATCCTGCCGCAGGCCCTCCGCCGCATGGTGCCGGCGCTGACGAATCGCGGTATCGAGATCTTCAAGATGACGACGCTCGCCTCGGCGGTCGCCTACGTCGAGCTGCTGCAGCAGGGCAAGCTGATCGCCTCGCTCAACTTCAACCCGATCGAGGCCTACACGGTGGTGGCTCTCGTCTTCTTCGTCTGTCTCTACCCGATGGTGCAGGCGACCTACGCCCTCGAACGGCGACTGCGTCGCAGCGACTGAAATGGCCGAAACCGCGCCCAGACCTCCACCGCTGCTGCGCATCGCCGGCCTTCGCAAGCAATTCGGCGCGACCGAGGTCCTGCGCGGGATCGACATCGATGTGGCGCCAGGCGACCGGATCGCGATCCTCGGCGCCTCGGGCTCCGGCAAGAGCACGCTGCTGCGCTGCATGAATTTCATGGAGCTGCCGACCGCCGGACGAATCGAGCTCGACGGAGTGCCCGTCGGCAGCGCCGGGCCGCGCGACGGCGAGCGACGCTATCGCGAAGCCGAGCTGACCGCGGTGCGCCAGCGTGTCGGCATGGTGTTCCAGCAGTTCAACCTGTTCCCGCACATGACGGCGCTGGAAAACGTGATGGAAGGCCTGCGCACCGTGCTGCGTCTACCGCGCTTGCAGGCGCGCGAGCGCGCCCTCGCGCAACTCGCGCGCGTCGGCCTCGGCGACAGGGGCGACGCCTACCCCAGCCGGCTGTCGGGCGGCCAGAAGCAACGCGTCGCGATCGCCCGCGCGCTGGCCCTCGAGCCCGAACTCCTGCTGTTCGACGAGCCGACTTCGGCGCTCGATCCCGAACTGGTCGGCGAAGTGCTGCGCGTGATCCGCGCACTGGCCGAAGAAGGCCGCACGTTGCTGCTCGTGACCCACGAGGTCGGCTTCGCCTACCACTTCGCGAATCGCGTTATCTTCATCGCCGACGGCGTGATCCACGAGCAGGGCACGCCCGACGAGGTCCTCAAGCAACCGAAGCAACCGCGGACCCGGGCCTTTCTCGCCCGGCACAACGAGTTCACTTTCTAGGAATCCGAACCGTGAATACGCCCTCCTCCGAGAGTGCCCAAGGCTACGTGTCCGACCCGCGCAACGACGCGGTGTGGGTGTACCTCAACGGCACTTACGTTGCGCGCGCCGAGGCGCGCGTCTCGATCTTTGACAGCGGCTTCGTTCTCGGCGACGGCGTCTGGGAGGGCCTGCGCCTGGTCCGCGGACACATCATCAGCCTCGAGGCCCACCTCGACCGCCTGTACGAGGGCGCCCGATCGATCGCGCTCGACATCGGCATAACGCGCGCGGGAATGACCGAGGCCATCGAGGCGACGCTCTCGCGCAACGCGATGACCGACAGCGTCCACATCCGTCTGATGGTGACACGCGGCGTCAAGACGACGCCGAACCAGGACCCGCGGTTTGTGGTCGGCGGCGCGACGGTCGTGATCGTCGCTGAATACAAGACCCCGAAGCCGGAGCTGCGCGAGCGCGGGCTCGCGCTCTTTACGTCGACGTTTCGCACGAGCCCGCCCGATGTCTTCGACCTGCGCCTGAATTCGCACAGCCGCCTCAACCTGATCCAGGCGCTGATCCAGGCGATCAACGCCGGAGCCGACGAGGCCCTGATGCTCGATCCGCACGGCTTCGTTGCGAGCTGCAACTCGACCAACTTCTTCATCGTGCGCAACGGTGAGCTCTGGACCTCGACCGGCCGCTACAACTTCAAGGGCATCACGCAGGCCAACGTGCTCGCCGCCTGGCGAGCCGACGGCCGCCTCGCGCAGGAGCGCGACTTCACGCTCGCCGAGGTCTATGCCGCCGACGAGGCCTTCGTGACTGGCACGCTCGGCGGCGTCACACCGATCACCCGCGTCGACGGCCGGACGATCGGCGACGGCCGCCCCGGCCCGCTCACCGCAAGCGCCAGCGCCCTGTACTGGGATACCGTGCAGCGCCTAGCCTCGTCCTTCGGAGGATCGGCGGAACGTGACGACACGGCCGTCAAAAACTAGGGATGCGCCTATAGGGGCGCCTCCCGATTGAAGCGTGCTGGCCCTGATGGCAATTACCAG
>PLZH01000054.1 GCA_003152055.1 Burkholderiales bacterium | reverse complement strand
CGCCGCACATAAAAAGAGCCGACAACTCCGGCCACCTTCAGCAATACCTGGCCGCCTCGATCGATCGCGATCGCCTTCAGATGTCCGAACGCGTCGCGGGCAAAGTCGATGGCCGCGCTTTCCTTCAGAAGCTGCTCGGCACCGGACTGCGACAACAGGATCGCGACAGCGTCGAACAGGACCGAGGGCGTGCCCGCGAGTTGGCCGTCGGCGGCCATGTGCTTGCCGTCCGCGAGCCTCACGCCTCCCACCTTGGGGGCAACGATCTTGACCGTCGCTCCGGCGTCGAGCGCCGCCTGCGTGAGGGCCCTCGCGGCGGCTCCGTCGGATCCGTCGTTGACGAGGATGCCGACGCATCGGTGACCATTCTGGGGCGAGGAGGATTGCCTGGCCATAGACTCTGTCCATCATCGATCGACGCCCGGCCATGCTTGGATCACGTTTTCGGCTCCTTCTCGCGTTGCTGGGCCTCGCCTTCTCAGCTCTCAGCTTCCACGGGCACGCGCAAGTCGCCTCGACGCAAGCGACAGCCGGCGAGCCCGCGTCGCTCGAGCTCTTCAATGTCGGGGGCCCTGGCGGATGGGACTTCCTGACCTTCGATCCGGTGGGGCGGCGCCTCTTCATTGCCCGCGGCGATCGTGTGCAGGTGTGGAGCGCACAGGACAAGAAGGTGGTCGCCGAGATCGCCGGTACCGAAGGGGTGCACGGCGTTGCCCTCGCTCAGGGACTGAATCGGGGCTTCACCAGCAACGGTCGGGCGAACACGGTCAGCGTCTTCGGGCTTGACGACCTCAAGATCACGAAGACGATCGACGTCGGCGTCAACCCCGACGCAATCTTCTACGAGCCGGCGTTCAAGCGCGTCTATGCCTTCAACGGACGCGGTCGCAGCGTCAGCGTGATCGACGCGGTCGGCCTCTCCGTTCTGGCGACCGTGCCGCTCGGCGGCAAGCCAGAGGTCCCCGTCGCCGACGGGGCGGGGCATGTGTTCGTCAACATCAAGGACACCGCAGAGCTCGTCGTCATCGATCAGGCAAGCAATCGCATCCAGGCGAGGTGGCCGCTCAAGCCTTGCGTCGAACCGACGGGGCTGGCCATCGATGTGGCCCAACGACGGCTCTTTTCGGTCTGTGGCAACAACAAGATGGTGATCGTCGACGCAGATTCGGGTCGCCTCCTGGCCAATCCGCCGATCGGCGACGAGCCCGATGGTGTTGAGTTCGATCCGGCGTCGGGCAAGGCATTCAGCGCCAACGGCCAGGGCACGGTGACGGTCGTTCAGGAGGCGGACGCCCGGCACTTCGACGCGGTGGCGACCATCCCCACGCGGCCCCGCGCGCGGACGATTGCGCTGGATCCCGTGTCTCACCGTCTCTATCTCGTCACCGCTTCGTATGGGCCGACTCCGGTGCCATCCGGCGACGGTAGCCGGCCACGGCCGCCGATGTTGAAGGACACATTCACCGTCCTCGTCCTGACGCCGAGGTGATCGCCCAAGGCCGGACGCGCCCGCCAGCGCAGCTTGGCGCTGTGCTTGGGCAGGTCGCGCTCGGCGCGTTCGCCTGCTTCGTTTCCGGAGTCGTCCGCGCAGGTCCTCCTTACCAGACGGACGACCCGGAGCCGGTCGACCTGCACCACTACGAGATCAATGTCGCCGTCCAGCAGACGCTGACAGCGTCCGGTCGCAGCGGCGCATTCCCGAACGTCGAGGTCAACTATGGCGGCGCGCCGGATGTGCAATTTCATGTCGGCCTGCCTCTCGCCTTCAGTGATTCGGCGCCAGGCGAGACCCGATACGGCTTCGGCGACATCGAATTCGGCGTCAAGCTGCGCGTCTTGCACGAGTCGGACACGACGCCGATGGTCGCGGTCTACCCAACTTACGTTGCGGCAACCGGAAGCGAGTCGGGAGGGCTGGGCAACGGGCGGCCGCAGATCTTTCTGCCGGTCTGGATGCAGAAGAGCGCGGGGCCGTGGACGGTCGACATGGGTGGAGGCTACTGGGTCAACCACGCGGCCGGCGCACGAGACAACTGGTTCGCCGGCGGGCTGTTGCAGCGCAAGGTGAGCGAGCGGCTGTCTGCCGGCGTGGAGCTGTATCACCGCAGCGCGCAGACGATCGACACGCCTCCAGGCACGGGCTTCAATGTCGGCGGCACATACGATCTCAGCGAACACTGTCATCTGCTGATATCCGTCGGAGAAGGACTGCAGAACCGACAGCGGACGAACAGCTTGTCGTCTTACATCGGATACCAGATCACCGACTGAAAACCAACTCTGACCAGCGTTGGAGCGCTGCCGACCCGAAGACTAGGTGTCTGCCAATGCCGGCGGCCGCCAGCGCACGAGATGGTTCTCCACCAGCGTCAAGACGTATTCCGCCGCCAGCGCCATGACCGCCAGAATGATCATTGCAGCGAACACTCCGTTGGCGTTGAATGCGCCTTGGGCCGTGGAGATCAGCAGGCATAGCTGCGGGATGACGGCCTGCTGGCGATCTGCCACGGATCCGATCAATTGAGATCAACCAAGACGCCGAAAAATGAATGCTTCATTCCAAGGCCAGGGCGGACGCTCGAAAGAAGTGGCGCTGCTGACCGGTTCCGTAGGCGCTCTGGGCGTCGTCTTCGGCGACATCGGTACGAGCCCCTTGTACACGCTCAAGACGGTGCTCGATACCACCGGCGGGAATCAGTCTCAAACGATTCTCGGTGTCGTCTCGCTGTTGATCTGGACGTTGATCGTCGTCACGACTATCAAATATGCCGGCTTCGCCATGCGCTTTGACAACGATGGCGAGGGCGGCATCCTGGCACTGCTCGCCTTATTGGGCGTCAAGCGCGGCACGCGCCCCGTCATCATCGCCGTCGGCCTTTTCGGCGCGGCTCTCATCTACGGCGACGGGGCGATCACGCCAGCGATTTCGGTGCTCTCGGCCATCGAAGGCCTCAAGATCGTCGAACCAACCATGCAGCCCTACGTCCTGCCGATCACTGTCGGCATTCTGGTGGCGCTGTTCGCTCTTCAGCCGTTTGGCACCGCCAAAATCGGGCGTGCCTTCGGGCCGATTATGATGGTCTGGTTCGTGACGATGGCGGCTCTTGGAATCTGGGGCATAGCAAAGCACCCTGGCGTGCTTTACGCGGTAAATCCTCTCCACGGCTTGAACTACCTACGCAACAGCGGAGGCACCGGGTTCTTGGTCCTGGGCGGTGTATTTCTGTGCGTCACCGGTGCCGAGGCTTTGTATGCAGACATGGGCCACTTCGGCGCGAGGCCGATCAAGTTCGCCTGGTCGGCGCTCGTCTTCCCGAGTCTGGTCCTGAACTATGCAGGCCAGGGCGCGATCGTGCTATCGGGAGCTTCGACGGAAGGCAACATCTTCTATCGCCTTTGTCCCCAATCGCTGCTGCTTCCGCTGATCATCCTGTCCACCGTCGCGACGATCATTGCCAGCCAGTCGATCATCACGGGGGCGTTCTCCATGACCCGTCAGGCCATTCAGTTGGGCTGGATGCCTCGGCTGAAGATCTCTCAGACGTCTGCGCAGGGCTACGGACAGATCTATGTCGGGGCCGTCAACTGGTCCTTGATGGTCGTCACGACGGGCCTGACGCTTGCATTTCAGAGGTCAGGCAATCTGGCGGGCGCCTATGGGATTGCCGTCTCGGCGACGATGATCCTGACCACGGTCCTCTTGTTCATCGCGATGCGGGAAATCTGGCGCTGGAGCCTCCCCGCGAGCGCGGCCGTGGCGGGCGTGTTCCTCACCGTCGATGCCTCATTCTTCGTCTCGAACCTGCTGAAGCTCCGACAAGGAGGCTACGTGCCTCTCCTGCTCGCCGCGCTCGTGTACGGGATCATGTACGTCTGGCACCGTGGTGTCTCCGCGATCACCGAGCGGGTTGGGCAAAATCCCGTCCCCGCGCAGCAGTTCATCTCGGGGCTCGAGCGGGAGGGAATTGCGCGCGTGCGGGGGACGGCGGTCTTCCTCACGCGTGTCAAGGACGGCACTCCACCGATCATGCAGTGGTATGTCCGGCTTACCCGGGCGCTGCACCAGAGGGTAGTAGCCATCACGCTGGAGACGACCTCTGCGCCGTGGGTTGCTACGGATCAGCGCGTGCTCATCGATCAAGTGGCGCCTGACTTCTGGTTCGTCAAGGCCTCCTACGGCTTCATGGAAAAGCCTGACTTGCCGGAGTTGCTGGCCAAGATTTCAGCGAGCAACTGCCCGGTGGACCTCATGGACCTGACGTACTTCATCGGAGTCGAGAAAATCGTCCCGATGCGGGAAGGCGGCGGGATCCCCCGCTGGATGGCGCGCCTCTTCGGCGCTCTGCTTCGCAATTCAACGCATGTCACCGATTCGATGCGCATTCCGCCGGAGCAACTGGTCGACCTAGGCCGGGAGGTAGCGATTTGAATGGCACCTAGCCCTTGTCCCGGGTTGAGGCGGTTCTATTGATCTTTCCGTAAATCATGACAACCATTGAGTCGGTCATGCGTTGTGCCGATACTTGGCAAGTATTGGGTGCGGCTCTTCGTCGGCCGTGTTCCCGA
>PLZH01000243.1 GCA_003152055.1 Burkholderiales bacterium | reverse complement strand
GGTCTGCGCCGCATTGCAGCCGACCAACTCCGCAATGGGAGCACCGGCACCCGACCCGTTGCTGCCCTTCGTCTCGTCAGCGTCGACGGCCGCTTTGCAGCGACGGACGTGGCGGCCCGACGAATTCACGGTCTCGGCCACATTCCTGCCGTTGACGCTCCCCCGATAGGTTGCGTCGCCAGCGACTGCTCTCAAGGTACTGCAGCCGTAGCCCGTCGATGCCAACGCTTCCAGCGCAGATGGCCGATCAAATGTCAGCTGCTCATGGCGCTGAACTCGCACATTCGACCCTGTGCTGACCCTCGCAGGGAGTGCCTGAGCGTCAGCAATGCAGCGCAAGGGAACCACTGGCTAAGAGGTGTGATCGGTCCGGCCTGAAACGCGTAGTACGGGGCTCGCAGGCGGACGGCGGCGGCACGAGGCGGCGAATGCGACTTGAACGCAAGCGAAACTAGCGTCAAGCGCCCCGAGGACAACGAAAATGGGAAGGTCGGCAGCGATCGTGCTCTATGTCGTGTTCATGGCAGTCGTCGTGGTCGGCGTGGATCTGCTGTTCTTCAGGAACCGGTTCTGGGAACGGCTGATGGTGAACGTGGGAATCGTCCTGGTGTTCGCCGCGTTCTATTTGAGGTTTCTGAAACATCCATGAGCGGGCGGGGCCCCCGCTCATCGGCCCGTGCCAGTCGCTACGCCGGTCAGAGGCGACCCGCCCCCCGCGCGCGCGGCGGCGAACAGCCGGACCCAGTCTGTTACCGTCATTGGGCCATTGATGTCGAACGACAGCAGGTGGCCGTCAGTGTGAGTTCCCGGGCTTCGCTGACAGCTGACCTTGGCTGGCCAGGCCCGCGCATCGAAAGTCAGCTTCCTGGCGCGGCCCCGTACTCACACTGCCGGCCAGGAGCTGACATTCACGAACGACCGCTATTTAGCCGGTCGAAAGCCCCCATGTTCCACCGTCCTCCTATAGAGCCGGTCATGAGGTCATGAGGGCGGACGACACTTCCGGGCGGAATGTGCTGCAGCTGGTGAACGTTGACGCGAACAGGAACGTTGCCCGGTATGTCGAGCGCTGTACACGCTCGACGTCCTTTGGATCAAGGGCCAACTTGAGCGCCCGATTGATCGGCAGCAAATACACCGCATTTTTTCGGTGCCGCGATCGGAGCCGAGGGAGCCGAACCTTTGCCGGAAGATTTTCCCAAAGTTCGACGACGTCGACTCGACGACTGCTCACGCTGCGGGGGTGATGAATCACAGCAGCGTCCTTCACAAGGATCTATTTACGGACCGCGTGGCTCAAGCGGTTCGACGCCGCACCAGTCGACGAGAAATTGAGCGAAGGTCGTCGTCACGCGCAAGATGCTCTCGATCGAGACCGACTCGTCGATCCCGTGAATGTTGCGTGCCTCGGGCCCGAAGCAAGTGACGGGCGTGTCCAGCATCAGCTTGAAATGGCGAGCGTCCGTGGTCGCGGTGATCGCGTGTCGCTTTATCCGGGTGCCATGAACCGACGCATTGGCCCGATCCAGCGCTTGGATGCCGTCGCCATCGAGGTCGAACTCGCAGCCTGGGGCCCGGAAGCCCTCCCCGCGGATGGTTAGCGACAAATCGCTGTCGAGTCGCGCGATGGCCGCCCGGACACGTTTCTCGACCTCTGTGGCGGCACTGTCGACCGACCTGTCCGGATAGAAGCCGATGCGGACGCCGATCGTGCACATGCAGGGCACCGACGAGTTCCACTCACCGCCGTGGATCTGGCCGATATTGAAATTGATGGGGTGGGCATGGTCCCGATACACGGGGTGCCTCGCCGCTGGCGCGTTCCATTCGGCCTCGAGCAGCTTCAGGTCGGCGATGACGGCGATAGCCGCGTCGATGGCGCTGGCTCCTTGCGTCATGACGGCGGCGTGCGCCGGCCGCCCTGTGATTCTAATTTCCAGCCAGAGAACGCCCATCTGCGCCGCTATCAGGCGCTCGCCGCCTGGCTCGGGGATGAGAACAACGTCGAATGCGGCCAGTTTGCCGGCATTGATCGACCGGCGGAGCGCCGAGACGCTGGCCAATGCGCCATTGCCCGTGCACTCCTCCTCGAGCACGGCGTTGAAGCCGACCCGTCCTGCCGGTTGCAGGCCGAGAGACTGCAGTGTCTTCAGCGCTGCGAGCGTGCAAACGATGCCGGCCTTCATGTCTCCGGCCCCTCGGCCGAACAGCCAGTCGCCGTCGACGTGAGACTGGAATGGCGGCCTCGCCCACAAGGCCTCCGGTCCGGTCGGGACGACGTCGAGATGGCCGTTGAACAGAACGGAGCGCCCCGTCTCGTGGCGGGGCTCGTGCACGGCAAGCAGGTTGTAGCGGCCACCGTCCGGGCAGCAGCGGGGCGAGTAGAGCGGCAGCCCGCTCAGCGCGTCGGTATCGAGGTGGATCCTCTCCGATTTCAAGCCGAGATCGCCCAGCCTCGCCTCCATGAAGTCGGCCGCGGCCTGCTCCTGGCCGCTGAGGCTGGCAACATCGACGAAACGACCCAGTGTGTCGAGCAGATAAGCACGCTGCCGCCGAACGGCCTCGACGATTTCCGGCGAGGAAGGAACAGCGGTCATGTTTATCGGCTCCGGCAATGGCGTATCCACTAGGTGCGCTCCCGTTCCAGGCTGCGAGGGGTCGGGCTGCCCGCGCCGCCGACTGGCAGAGCAGCGAAAATTCGCTCGAGAATGCAGATGCCCTCGTCGAGTAACTCGTCCGAGATCGTTAGCGGCATGAGGAAGCGAATCACGTTGCCGTGTACGCCGCACGAGAGCAGGATCAGACCGTGGGCCGCTGCGGCCGCGACGATGGCCTGCGTCAACTCGGTGGCCGGGTGGGCAGGGTCGCCCTCTTGAAGCAGCTCGATCGCGACCATCGCGCCCAGCCCACGAACCTCGCCGATCGACGGGTGCAGGCGAGCAAGCCCTTCCAGCCGCCGCACCAGCTGTTCGCCGATCCACCTGCTGCGCTCGAGCAGGTGCTCCTCCTCGAATGTTTTCAGGACGGCCAACGCTGCTGCGCAGGCGACGGGTGAACCTGCGTAGGTGCCGCCGAGGCCACCCGGTGCCGGCGCGTCCATCACCTCCGCGCGCCCGACGACGCCGGAAAGGGGAAAGCCCCCCGCGAGCGACTTCGCGGTTGCGATGAGATCCGGCGCGATCCCCCACTGTTCGCACGCGAACCATGTTCCCGTCCGCCCGGCGCCTGTCTGGACTTCGTCGGCGATCAACAGGATGCGGTGGCGATCGGCGATCTCCTTGAGGCCGCGAATGAACGCCGGCGGTGCGATGTAGAAGCCGCCTTCGCCCTGCACGGGTTCGATGATGAAAGCCGCCACCCGATTCGGGTCGATATCGTTCTTCAGCACGGCTTCGACAGAAGCCAGTGCGTCTTCGACGCCAATGCCGTGCAGCGCGTCTGGAAAGAGCGCGTGGTAGATCTCGGCCGGAAACGGGCCGAAACCGGTCTTGTACGGGGCGACCTTGCCGGTGAGGCCGAGTGTCAGGAGCGTTCTGCCGTGGTAGCCACCTCCGAAGGCGATGACGCCGCTGCGACCGGTGTACGAGCGCGCGATCTTCACGGCATTTTCGATCGCTTCCGCGCCCGTCGAAAGCAGCAGCGTCTTCTTCGGAAAGTCGCCCGGTGCGAGGGCGTTAAGCCGCTCGGCGAGCTCGACGTAGGGCTCGTAGGCCACGACCTGGAAGCAGGTGTGGGTGTAGAGCTCCAGCTGCGCCTGGACGGCTTCGATGACCTGCGGATGGCAGTGCCCGGTGTTGAGCACGGCGATGCCGCCCGCGAAGTCGATGTAGCGCTTGCCCTCGACGTCCCACAGCTCGGCGTTGCGCGCCCTGGCCACGAAGATCGGGTGGGCCTGGCCGACACCGCGGGCGACGGCGGCATAGCGTCGCTCGAGCAGGCGAGCCTGGCTGGCGGGTGTGGCGGAGTCAGTCATGGTGGGTCTTATTCATGGTTCGAGGAGAACGCTGCAGAAAGAAAGTCGGCGACGATCCGGCGGGCATCGAGATTCCACAGGACGTCGTGTGACGACGCGGCGGGATGCGGCGGCCGAAACACGACACTGCGGCGCAAGCTCGTCAGGTTGCCGAGGAACTGGCCGCAGTCTCCCCGGAGGGGCGCCTGCTGGAACCAGGGATCGTTCTCGGACGTGATGGTCAGGACGGCCTCGCTCGCCGAGGCGTGCAGGCCTCGATACTCGTCCCAGCCTGCATGGCAGGTCCAACCCTCCACGATGCGAGCGCGGACCGCTTCGCCCGTGTAGGTCGCGACGGCGATAGCGCCTTCGCTGAGGCCGTACAGGACAATTCGTGCCGGGTCGACGGCATCGAGGGTCTTGGCCCGCCGAACGGCCTCCTCCGCCTCGCCTTGCCGCCACGCGAGGACGTCGCGGTGCAGGCTTCCTTGGAACGCAGCGGGCCGGCAGCTAACCGGTTTGTCGAGGCGGGCAAAGCTGTCGGGCATGAGCACCAGGTAGCCGGCGCTCGCGAAGATGTCCGCGGCCTGCAGACTCAGCGCGTTGATGCCGTCGCAGCCGTGCAGGTAGACCATGGTCCCTTTGAAGTTGCTCCGTCGCAGGTTGCGCAACTTCGGCCAGGCGACCGCAACCGGTTCGATCACGACCGAGCCGGCGTACGCGTAGGCGGCGCGGCCCGCCTCGAAGGTTCGCGCACGCTCCACTTGCTCGACGGTCTCCCCACGGCATCCCGCCGCCATGAAAAGCAGCCCGTACACGATCCAGAAGAAGCGCGTAGTCATCGACCGGCGCGCCTCGACATCGTCAAGGGTCCCAGGTCCTGCAGGCTGGGGGAGGCCGCCGGTGCGCCTTTCGCATAGCAGGCGAATTCGACCGGCGTGTCGCGAAACGATTTCAGCATCTGGCCCAGGCCTTTGATGCCGTGGCTGCGCGAATGTCGGACACGATCGAGGTCGACCGTGAAGGCCACGACTTCGTTCTGCTCGCCCGCCTGATGGACGACATCGCCATCCGGCCCGACGACGATCGAGCGGCCGTTGCCGAGGGCACCGGCGTGGTTGATGTCGACGAAGTAGCACTGGTTCACGATGGCGTTGGACTGCGCCAGTACGAGCTCCTGGGCGCGGTCGATCGTGCCCGTCAAGGTCGGGTGAACGATGACCTCCGCGCCATGCCAGACCATGGCGCGCGTCACCTCGGGAAACCACTGGTCGTAGCAGATCGAGACGCCGAATCGGCCGACTTCGGGCACGTCGAAGACGAGCACCTGACTGCCGGGGCTCACGCCGGTCTCGTACGGCAGGAAGGGGAAGATCTTTCGGTAGCGTCCGACCACGCGTCCGGTCGGATCGATCACACTGGCCGTGTTGTAGATGCGTCCTTCGTGCCGCTCGTAGATCGAGCCCGGAACGATCCAGACGTCCAGCTTGCTGGCGAGGGCGCAGTAGCGCCTCTCGGTCGGCCCCGGCAGGCTCTCGGCCGACGCGAGCGAAGCGCCGAACGACGCCAGCTCGGGCAGCACGACCATCTGCACCCACGGGAACCGGCGAACGGCATCGGCTATCGCGTGCTCGATGCGATCTCGGTTGTCACCGCTCGCGAGCGACAGCTGCAGACCTGCGATCGAGAAGGGCGTCATCGTCTGTTTCCTACCGAGCCATCCTTGGCCGGGCTGCATCGGAAATCATGCGACAGCATCGAGCAATTCCCGGCTGTAGGGGTGCGCCGGACGCCCGTAGAACGTCTGTGCGGGCGCAACCTCGACGACGTCACCGTGCTGCATGACCGCGATGCGGTCGGAGACGTACCTCGTGGCCGCCATGTCGTGAGAGATGAACAGCGCGGCAAAGCCATGCTCCTGCTGAAGCTTGCGGATGAGGTTGAGCACCTGGCTCTGCACCGAGACGTCGAGCGCGCTCACCGCCTCGTCGAAAACGATGAAGCGCGGCCGGGTGATGAGCGAGCGCGCGATTGCCATGCGCTGCCGCTGGCCGCCGGACAGCTCGCCTGGAAAGCGGCCCGCGAGCTCGGCATCCAGGCCGACCTCGGCGAGCATGCCGTCGACCTTTTCGCGGCATACGGAGCGGCTGACGCCCTGGATCCGCAGCGGTTCCGCAATCGAGGAACCGCATCTCAGACGAGGGTTCAGGGCCCACTCCGGGTGCTGGAAGACGACCGACAAGGCACCTTGCTTGCGCAGCCGGACCTCGAACGGCCGCCCCTCGAAGAGAAAGGTCCCGCTCGTCGGCCGCACCAGTCCGAGCATGACCCGGCCGAGGGTCGTCTTCCCCGAGCCTGAACCGCCCACGAGCCCCAGCGTCTCGCCGCCGGCAATCGCCAGGTCGACGTGCTTGACCGCCGGAACGAGAATCCGCCGCCAGGCCGGGCCCTTGCGGTAGGTGACCGCGAGGCCGCGCATCTCGATCGTCGCAGCCCCTGCCGTCACGAGACGGACTCCCGGAGGTCGCGTGCCGGGACCAAGCCGCTCGCGGCGAAATGACAGGCCACGCTTCGGCCTTCGACGGCGATCTCGGGTGGGCGTTCTGATCGACACAGCGGCTGAACGAACGGGCAGCGTGGCGCGAAGGCGCAGTTTCTCGAGCGCTCCCTCAAGAGGGGCGGCACGCCCGGTATCGGTTCGAGGCGGCCGCCCGACCCTTCGTTGCCTGCAGCGGCACGCACCAGCGCCTGGGTGTACGGGTGCCGGGGCGCCGCGAAGACCTCGCTGCTGCGCCCCGCCTCCACGACTCGCCCTGCATACATCACGACGATGCGCTCGCAGCGCAGTGCCGCCATTTTCAGATCATGGGTCATGACGAGCAGGCCGCAACCCGTTTCGCGGCCGAGGGCGAGCAGGAGCTCGAGGATCACGACCTTGATCGAGGCATCGAGCGAAGCCGTCGGTTCGTCAGCGACGACGATGGCGGGGCCGCGTGCGATCGACAGTGCGATGACGACGCGCTGGGCCATGCCGCCGGAAAGCTCGTGGGGAAAGCTGGCCGCCACCGCCGCGGGGTCGGCGAGGCCTGCTCTTCCCAGGAGTACGCCGATCTCTGCCTGGCTGGCGCGCTTGCCGAGTGCGAGCTCGATCTGCCGGCCGACGCGCATGGTCGGATCGAGTGCCGCCATCGGGTTCTGGAAGACGAAGCCGAGCCGGTCGCGACGCAGCGAGCGCAGCTCCGAGGGCTCGCAGCGAAGGACGGAATGGCCGCTGACGAACACCTCGCCTTGCTCAAATGTCGCGTTGGGTGCGAGCAGCTTGCCGATGGCCATGCCAAGCGTCGACTTGCCGGATCCGCTTTCGCCGACGATGCCGATGGCATCGCCCGCCTCCACGATCAGGCTGACGCCATCGAGTGCATACGTTGTTTTGCCGTCGGAGGCGTAAGACACGACCAGGTCGCGGATCTCGGCGACTGCGCTCATGTCAGCGGGCGCCCGCGCAAGGGCTCGAGCCGGTCACGTATCGAATCGCCGAGCAGGTTCACCGCCATGATCGCCAGGGCGAGGACCAGGCCCGGTATGAGGACGAGCCACGGCGCGATCGTGAGGTAGACGCTGCCGAGCCGCAGCAACGAGCCCAGCGACGCTCTGGGCGGCTGGACACCGAGCCCGAGGAAGCTCAATCCGCTCTCGATCAGCATCCCGATCGACAGCGCGTAGGTGAGCTGGATGATGGCCGCGCCGAGGATGTTCGGCAGGATGTGAACGCTCATGACGCGAAACGTCGACGCGCCCGAAACGACCGAGGCGATCACGAACTCGCGTTCGGCGACCGAGAGCGACACCGCGCGGATGACCCGAATGAAGAGCGGAAGCGTCGCAATCGAGATGACGAGGATGGCGGAGGTGTCTCCGGGCCCGACGACGGCCGCGGCCAGCAAGCCGAACAGGAGCGCCGGAAAGGCAAACAGCACGTCGGCGAAGCGGGCGATCACGCCTTCCGTGAAGCCCCGAAGGTATCCGGCCGCGATGCCGAGGAATGTCCCCAGCACGGCGGTGATGACCACCGCGAGCGAGGAGATCAGGAACGTGGCGCCGATTCCCTGCACGACGCGAGGCAGGTAGTCGCGCCCGAGTTCGTCGTTGCCGAAGGGGAACGCTAGGCTCGGCGGAGCCAAGCGGGGGCCGGCGCCGATCGCCGTCGGGTCGCCGAGCGGCAGATGCGAGCCGAAGGCGCCGAGAAAGACGAGCACCACGAGCAGTGCGGTTGCGAGGAGCCCGAGTGGGTCGCGCACCCAGTAGCGCAGCACGTCCGGCGAACTGCGGCTCATGTCGCAGACCGCTTCGCGCCGATGCGCGGATCGATGACCGCATAGGCAATGTCGGCGAGCATGCTCAGGGCGACGAAGGTGAACGAGACGAGCAGCACGCCCGCCTGCACGACGGCGTAATCCCGGCCTTCGAGGGAACTGAAGACGAAGTAGCCGATGCCCGGGATCGAGAAGAGGACCTCGGCAATCACGGCGCCGCCCAGGAGNNTGGGTTTCCGTCGTCACTCGCATCACTGCGTCACGGGTTGTCCTCACGATCAGGGCGATACCGAACACGCTCAGCGAAGCAACCGGCAGCACGATCGAGCGGATATTCTCGACTGGGTCCTCGGCGAAAGGGATGAAGCCTCCGACCTTGAGCCCGAGCGACCAGCGCGAGAACACGAAGATCAGCACGCTGCCGAGCACGAATTCCGGGACGCTGGCGCCGAGTGCGCCCACCAGTCGACCGGCCGAGCCGTTTCCCTTGCCACGCGAGGCGACCCCACTGATCACGCCCAGCGGAAGGCCAATCGCAAGCGCGAGGAACAGGGTCAGCACCGCGATTTCCGCGGTGACGGGCAGGCGGCGCAGAAGTTCATCGACGACCGGCCGGCGATTGACCATCGACACGCCAAAGTCGCCTTGAAGCAGGGCGACCAGCCACTTGAGGAACTGCGCCGGAAGCGGCTCATCGAGGCCGTACTGGGCGGCGATCATGGCGCGCGCGGCAGGCGTGGCGAACGGACCCAACAGCACATCTGCGTAGCCGCCCGGCAGCAGCCGCAAGGAAACGAACACGAGGAGGGCGACGCCCAGCATCGTCGTCAGCGCGACGAGGATGCGGGGAACGATGAAGGCGAGCAGCCGCACGCCGGCAGATCTCTGGAACCGACCGGAGGCCGCCGGTCAGCTCACCGCCGGGAGCTGAACTCGGCGGCGTATTGGTATGTGTTCGACGAGCCGGAAACAGGGTCGAGCTTGATGTTCATCATGTCGGCCCGATGAACGATGAAATCGACCTTGTTCACCAGGGCGAGGATGTTCGACCCATCCTCGATCATCCGGCAGATGTCGACCAGCTCGGCATCGCGCTGCGCGCCTTCCGGCGTACCGCGGACCTTGTCGAGTGCATCGGCCAGCGGCCCGACGTACTCCTGGAACACGGTGTTCCAGACCGCCACCTTGGGGTTCCACCAGGCGATCACCATGGTCGGGTCGCTGTAACCGGCGAGCCAGGACAGGGCGGTGTCGAATTCACCCTTGGTGAATACCTTGTTGAGGTACTCGGCCACGGGCATCTGCTGGATCTTCACATTGAAGCCGGCAGGCTTGACGCTTTGCTGAATCACTTGTGCGATGCGCGCATAAATCGGATCCGCCGTTGAAGCGATCATTTCCAGATCGACGCTGGGCTTGCCCGCCGCGGCGAGCAGCATCTTCGCTTTTTCGATACGGGCCGGGCGCGGCAGCTTGTAGGCGTCGCCGTCCTTGCACGCCGCCTTGCCGAAGGCCAGCGGCACCGGGTAGTCGGGCTTGGTTACGCCGGCGAAGACGATGTTTGCGATCGTGTCGCGGTCGATGGCAAGACTCAGCGCCTGCCTGACGCGCTTGTCCTTGACAGCAGAGTTGTCGGAGAGGGCATTGAGATCAAGACGGAAGTAGTTTGTCGTGCCCTGTGACGTGACGACGATTCGCTTGTCATTGGCTACTAACTGCGCTATGTCCGGATTCGAGAATGTCGAGTAATCAATCCGGCCGTCGCGCAGGGCAGCAACTCGAGCCGCTTCATCGGGAATGATCACGACGTTGAGAGTGTCGACCTTTGGGTAGCCCTTGCGCCAGTAATACGGGTTCTTGACCAGCGTCCAGCTTTCCTTCGGCTTGTACGCGCTCACCATGAACGGGCCCGAGCCCAACAACTGCCGGCTCGGATCGTAAGTGCCGTCCTTCAGCTCCTTGATGGGAATGATGGCGGCCGTGATATGAGCCAGGGCCGGCAGGAAAGCCGTCTGCGGCCTGTCCAGCTCGACCTGGACCGCACGGTCGTTGGTTGCGGTCATCGACTTGATGGAACCGAGCTGGCGCGACCAATAGGAGGAGATCTTGCGGCTTGCCTTCTTCTTCTCCTCTTCGGTCTTGGCTGAAGCGACACCGGCCGGATTCATCTCCATGCCCTTGATGCGCTCGAATGTGCCGATCACGTCAGCAGCTACGACCGGTCGTCCGTTTGACCACTGGGCATCTTTGCGCAAGGTCAGCACGTAAGTCGTCGGGGATGTCTGCTTCCAGCTTTCGGCCAGGCCCGGACGCAGCTGCATGTCCTTGTCGGTCGTCAGCAGCGTCTCGTAAACCATCTCAAACATCTGCCAGGAATTTACCGTTCCCGCGACGTGCACGTCCATGCTGTCCACATCGGCGCCGGTGCCCCAGTTGAGCACTTTCTCCGCCTGAGCCGGAAGCGCCACGGCGCACAGGGCGGCTGCCACGAGCCAGGTCGCGACGTTGAGCTTGCGGCGAAGGAACGATGATGCACTTTGCATGGGGTCTCCTGGCGGCGGCTTGCAACCGTCGTCGCGTGATNNGGGGGGGGGGGGGGTCAAATCATTCTGTTATCGGTTTCCCACTATGTCAATGGGTGTTCGATAGATAACATTGACAATCATCTCCTTCTCGGAATCGCACACGACATGCTGACCTTCGATGAATACCGGCAACACGATGCCGTTGGCCTCGCGGATCTCGTTCAACGCGGTGAAACCAGTGCCGGAGAGCTGCTTGAGACGGCGATCCGCAGAGTCGACTCGGTCAACGATCGGCTTCATGCGGTAACCCAACGACACGATGATCTCGCCCGCCGGTCGGTCCTCGCCGGCCTTCCCCCAGGGCCGCTTCGGGGCGTCCCCTTCCTCCTGAAGGACGTGTCGGTCCAGATGGCGGGGACGCGCACGAGCAATGGCAGCAGACTGTTCGACGCCGCGATCGCAGAACGCGATTCGACGCTCGTCGAACGGTATCGCAAGGCCGGTCTTGTCATCTTCGGAAAGACCAATACGCCGGAAATGGGGCTTGCTGCATCTACCGAAACTGCCCTGCACGGCACGACCCCCAACCCATGGGACGCCCGGCGAACGGCGGGTGGTTCATCCGGAGGGGCGGCCGCGGCGGTCGCGGCGGGNNTCGTGCTGCGGGCTCTTCGGGCTGAAGCCGACCCGGGCCCGGACGCCTCTCGGCCCGGTGGTCGGTGAAAGCTGGGGCAGCATGGGGGTGGTGCACGCGCTGACTCGCAGTGTTCGCGACAGCGCTGCGTTGTTGGACGCCACCCACGGCGAGGCTCCTGGCGATCCGTACGCGGCGCCGCCCGTTGTCCGCCCATATCTTCAGGAGGTGGGACGACCTCCTGGACGCCTGCGCGTGGCCTTGCAGCTGGCGCCCTTGTCAGGCTCCGTGGTCGACCCGGAATGCATCGCCGCCGTACGCAACGCGGCGTCGTTGCTGGTCGACCTCGGCCACGATGTCGAGGAGGCCACCTTACCGGGCGACGCGGAGGTGCTGGGCGTTGCCTCCTGGACGCTGGTAGCTACCGGGGTCTGCGCGACCTTGCGCCGCCGTGCCGCCGTCCTGGGCCGCCCCCTGCGCGAGAACGATGTGGAACCTGTGACCTGGCGCGCAGTCCGCCACGGCGAAGGCCTTTCTGCGCTGCAGCATGCGGACGCCCTGCTCGCCATCCACCAACAAGGGCGCCAGATGGCAGCGTTTCATGAGCGCTTCGACATCGTCCTGAGCCCGACCCTCGGTCAGCCACCGGTCGCTCTCGGACCGCAGCGAATGGCCAATCCCGACGGAGCCGCCTACGCTGCCGCACTGTTACGGTTCACGCCGTTTTGCAACGTCTTCAACATGACCGGCGAGCCCAGTATGTCCGTTCCGCTGCACTGGACCGACGCCAATCTGCCGATCGGCGTCATGATGTCTGCCGCCTTTGGCCGGGAGGACACGCTTTTTCGTTTGGCCTCGCAGATCGAGCAGGCACGTCCCTGGTTCGGCCGCTTGCCGCTCGACCTGGCTTGAGCCGATGAACTCGACTCGGCAACGACAGGGCCGACTCGCGCCCGCCAAGCCTCGTCCCACGTTCAGTGAAAGGATCGCCACGGCGCATGACGCGATGACGCGATCCGAACGCGGCATTGCGAGCTACATGTTGCATAACTCGAACGCGCTGGCTTTCGAGAACGCCGCAACGATCGCTGCCAAGGTCGGTGTCAGCTCCATGACGGTCGGCCGCTTTTTGCGGTCAATTGGCTACATGGGATTCGGGGAGTTAAAGGAAGAACTCCGTCAGTCGGCAGCGCCCGGGCTCCTCGTCGCCAACCGGCTTCAGCGCCTGGAGAAGGCCGCTGGGGACGGCGTCGATCTACGGACCAATCTGCAGCTTGAGGTGAACGCACTCGTTGCCGTCTACGAGTATGTCGACACGCCGCTGTGGCACCGGACGACCCGTCGGCTAGCAACCAGCGACCAAGTTCACGTGGCTGGATTCCAGACCTTGAGCGGCCTCGCCGCCGACTTCGCGGCCCGCCTCCAGTACCTGAGGCCAGGGGTCAGCACTTTGGACGGTAGCGATGGCACGTTCGCCGAGTTGTTCGCTGGTAAGGGCAAAAAGCCATGCCTGGTACTTGTTGAGATGCGCCGATACACGAAATTCAGTCGGTTGCTTGCAGATCAGTGCCGCGAGCAGGGCATCCCCATGGTGCTAATTTGCGATACCCACTGCCGTTGGGCGCGCGACTGCACCGACGACGTCTTCGTTCTCAACACAGAAAGCCAGTTGTTCTGGGACAGCCAATCTCCTTTCATGAGCCTTAGC
Organism: Burkholderiales bacterium; assembly: GCA_003152055.1. Taxonomy (GTDB): domain Bacteria; phylum Pseudomonadota; class Gammaproteobacteria; order Burkholderiales; family Burkholderiaceae_C; genus Schlegelella_A. The sequence continues at coordinate 259 of PLZH01000243.1, read as the reverse complement.
AACCTTCTCCTTGACGCCGTGGCTCGCCTAGTTCGCGACAAGGCCGACACGAGACTAAAACGGCTAGGCACGCTGCAGGACCGGTTCGGGGCGTTCGGCGACTGACGGCCCCCTGCTATCGCAACCTCGCGCGAAACGAAACATCAAAAACTAGCATCGTGTGGGCGCCGCCTTTCCTGTTCCGGCCTTCTTGCGATTGCCGCCGAACGGCAGCTTCGGGGCGCAAACATTCAACAGACGACCGACTCCTTTGGGTCGG
>PLZH01000247.1 GCA_003152055.1 Burkholderiales bacterium | reverse complement strand
GCACCGGCTTACTGCGACAGAACCTTTCTGAGTCACCAGATGATCCAGGCTCTCCCGCAGCGCCCGGTCCAGGATCTCGATGCCGCGATCGATCTCCGCGTGGCTGACCGTAAGGGGTGGTGCGATCCGCCACACGGAGCCTCGCTCCGGGCGGCGCCGAATGTTCATGCTCAGGCCCAGTTCGAAGCACCTCTTCGTCGTCAGCGCTCCCAGCTCATGGAAGGGCTCGCGGGACTCGCGGTCCTTCACCAGTTCGACGCCGAGCAGCATACCTTCGCCGCGCACGTCGCCGATGGCTTCGAAGCGCTGCTGCAGCTCCTGCAACCTGCCGCGCAAATACGCACCGGTGGTGCGGGCACGCTCGATCAGGTGTTCCTTCTGAATGGTCTTCAGCACGGCCAGACCGACCGTCGCGGGCAGCGGGTCGGAGACATGACTCGTATAGAAGGTGAACCCCTTCTCGTGCACGTCTTGCTCGATCTTCGATGTCGTGATGGTGGCAGCCAAAGGCAGACCGCCGCCCATCGTCTTGGACACGCTCATGATGTCGGGAACGACGCCGAAGAAGTCGCAGGCGTGCCGGTGGCCGATACGCCCAAAGGCGGTCTGCGCCTCGTCGAAGATGAGCAACATGCCGCGCTCGTCGGCGGCGCGGCGCAGCGCCTGCATGTACGACTTCGGCGGGACCAGCACGCCGCCGGCGCTGATGATCGGCTCGATGATGATGGCAGCACGGCGACCGGTGGATGCCATGTCGTACATCTTCAGGCCGAGCTCCAGGCACGCAAGCGCTGATGCCTCGCCGGACATGCCCTTGATGTACGGCCGGTACTCGTTTGGCTCAGGCAGCACGTAGACGCCGGGCACATGAACCCCGTAGCCCTTGCGGTCGCTCGCGAACGAGACCGCGCTGGTGCCGCCGGTCACGCCGTGCCACGAACCGCCCACCGCCAAGACCTCGTACCCGCCGGTGTACATCTTCGCCATGCGAAGGGCAACCTCGTTGCTCTCGGAACCCGTGTTGACGAAGATGGACTTGCGAAGCGAGTCAGGCATCCAGTCGCGCGCCAGAGTGGCGGCAAGCTCGGCAACGACCTCAGGGATCATGCCGCTGAACATGTGGAAGGCCTTCTCGCCCGCCTCGTGCACAGCTCGGACGATGGCAGGGTGGTTGTGGCCAATCGTTGCGCACATCTGCCCGGACGTGAAGTCCAGGATCTCGCGGCCCGTGTCGTCGATCACGATACAGCCCTTGGCGCTGCGGAACAGATTGGGGAATGTGTCGCCGCCGTACCGGATCAAGAACTCTTGCGCAGCTTCTCTCAGCTTCGTGTCCATCATCGCCACTTTCTGTTTCGTTGATGGACAGATGTTGTCCGAGGCGTGGCCGCGAGTCCAGTGTCAAGATCGCACCGCGCTCCGATGCGTCGCGCATCAAGGTCGTCAAATCTGCGTGGAAGACGGACGTGCCCCTACAAGATGGCTGGAAACAGACGCTGTCGGGACTGCNNGTTCAACCTACCCTGCCTCTTTCGTGAGCAGGGGAGAAGGAGTGATCACCATGGCCATGATTGGCAAGGTCAAGCGGATGCATTTCCGCGAGAAGAAGTCTGTTCGGGAGATCGTGCGGCTGACGAGTTTGTCGCGCAACACGGTACGCAAGTGGCTCAAGGCGTCGGTGCAGGAGGAGCCAAGGTACCGGCGATGTGAAGCGCCGGGCAAGCTCACGCCGTTCCGCGATGCGATCAAACTGGCGCTGAAGGTTGACGCGCACCGGCCACGGCGCGAGCGGCGCACGGCTCGCGCGCTGCACGCCCAGATCAAGGCCGAGGGCTGCGCCGGCAGCTACAGCCGCGTGACCGACTTCGTGCGGGCGTGGCGGCAGGGCGAAGGCCAGTCCGTGTCCACCAACGCCTTTGTGCCACTGACCTTCGAGCTCGGCGAAGCGTTCCAGTTCGACTGGAGCGAAGAGGGGCTGGTGGTGGGCGGCATCTACTACCAGATGCAGGTCTTGCAACTCAAGCTGTGCGCCTCGCGCGCCTTCTGGCTCGTGGCCTACCTGCGAGCAGCCTTCGGTTTGGCGATGCGAGCGGGCCTCGATCCGACGCTGCCAGAGGCGCTCACCGCGTTCGATATCCAAAGCAATCCCGCCGATCGGTTGCCGAGCTTGGCGCAGTTCTCGAAGGCATTGGACCGTGCGTTGACCTTGCCGGAGCTTCACGCGTTTTGGCGGCGCGTCGACGCTTCGGCTGACAGCCCTGCTCGAGACGCATTGATTGCGTGCATGTATCTGGGTGGTCAGCGGCCAACGCAACTGCTTCGAGCCACGCCCCAGTTGGTGGATGTATCCGGTGCAGCGCTAACGCTGCTGGACCCAAAGGGACGGAATCGCCATGCCAACCCTCGCCGACATGTCTTGCCCATCCATGAAGACTTGATGTCCGTGATACGCAGGCGCCTTGCGCAGACCCAAGGCGTCGAGTCGCCGCTTTTCAGCACCGCCGGACGCGTGCCACTTCGCAAGGAGATAGTGGCGGCCCTGGTCGAAGACATCGAGAAGGAAATGCAGGCTGCAGGCGAGCTCGAGCGGGGGCCGTTTTCCATGCGGGACTTGCGAAGAACCGCTGAAACGCAGATGGCTGCGCTTGGGATCTCCAGTGACGTGCGCGCGCAAATCCAATCGCACGGACTCGGCGAGATTCAGGCGCGCCACTATGACCGCCATGACTACATGCCCGAAAAGCGAACTGCATTGACGCTGTGGGCGCAGCGGTTCAGAGGGCTTTAGATACCACGCAGAATCGACGCTGGCGCGGTGCTCCGCGCCCCACGCGACGACGGTTGCTGAGCCTTGTGACGGCAACGAGCAGGGGGCTGGTTCCCATCGCGAGCGTCACCTCTAG
>PLZH01000282.1:25799-29384 GCA_003152055.1 Burkholderiales bacterium | reverse complement strand
AATCGTCCTCACGATGGAAGGCGCTAGCTTCTTCGGCCGCCGTCACGCCGCGGCGCCCGCTCCAATGGCGTGAATTTGTTGTGCGGCACAGCGCGCTCGCAATGACTCCGCGAGCGGTGTGAGGCGCGACAATGCCGGGGTCGCTCCGTGCGGCGAAAGCCCATCCGCGCCCTCGCCGGCTGACGGCGCGCCGCTGCGGAGCCAGTAACCCGCATGGCGATAAACCCGGCAAAGGCGAACGACGAAGAAGGGGAGCCGACCGGCACCCGGCCGGCGCTCGGCCACACGCTGCCGATCGGCACGCGGCTGCGCGACTACGAGATCACCGGCCTCATCGACGAGGGCGCCCTTGGCATCGTCTACCTCGCCTGGGACCACTCCCTGCAGCGCAAGGTCGCCGTCAAGGAGTACATGCCCGCCTCCATGGCCTCGCGCGTCAGCGGCTCCGCGAGCCTGATCGTCGATTCCGATCGCCGTCTCGACACCTTCAAGGCCGGCCTGAAGAGCTTCGTCAACGAGGCCCGTCTGCTCGCCCGCTTCGACCATCCTTCGCTCGTCAAGATCTATCGCTTCTGGGAAGAAAACGGCACCGCCTACATGGTCATGCCCTTCTACGAAGGCCCGACGCTGAAAGCGGCGCTTGCCCAGCTCGGCCATGTGCCCGGCGAAGCCGAGTTGCGCACCTGGCTGAAGCCGGTCCTCAACGCCGTGACGGTGCTGCACGACGGCGAAATCTGGCATCAAAACATCGGGCCCGACTCGATCATGCTGACGCCCGTCGGGCCGGTGCTGCTCGGCTTCGCTTCCGCCGAGCACGCCATCGCGGCGATGAATCACACGCCGGCCGCGGCGCTCAAGCCCGGCTTCGCGGCGATCGAACAATACGGCGGCGTCGCCGAGACGACGCGTGGCCCCTGGACCGATCTGTACGCCCTGGCCGCGGTGATCTACGCGGCGATCACGGGCGACGATCCGGCGCCTGCCGCCGACCGGCTCGCCGACGATCGCCTCGCGCCGCTCTCGAGCATCGCCGCGGGTCTGTACAGCGCGCGCTTTCTCGCCGCCATCGATACCGCGCTCGCGGTGCAACCCGAGCGCCGGCCGCGCGACCACCTCCAGTTCCGTGCGCTGATGGGCGACATCGAAACGCCCGAACGGCTCGAGCTCGCGCCGCCGCTCGATCTGATGCAAGAGCCCTTCGCGGGCGGCGTCGAAGGCCATCGCGAGATCACCGTGCCCGACGGTCCATTGCCGGACGCACCGACGCCGGCCGCCGCGCCGGCGCTAAGCGTCAAGACGAAGGCTGCGACGCGCGGCGCGGCTTCGGAAAGCGAGGCGCCGCGCGGCGGCGAACGTGCCACACCCTCGTGGATGCCAGCCGGGCAAAGAAGCGGCGCCTTCGGCAAGCGTGCGGCTTACGGTCTCGTCGCGGCGACGTGCGCGCTCATCGGCATCGCCGCGCTGGCGTTGCAGTTCTACACCCGACAGGGGTCGCGCGCGGTCCTTGCCGCGCCGCCGCCGGCGGCCACGGCGGTAGTACAGCCGCCGGTGGCCAACGCGTCGCCGGCTCCCGCTTCTTCGGCCGTCCTGAGGCAACAGACCACCGTGGCGAACCTCGCCGCCGCAGCTCCAGGCGCCGCGCCGGTGCAGCGCGATGCGGTTGTGGCGCCGGCCGCCAGGGCTGCGCCATCGGCCTTGTCGCCGGCCGCCGATCTCGCTGCACCGACGACGCCGGCGGAGCGCCAGGCGCGCTGTCTGGAAATCCTCCAGAAAGCCTCGCTCGAGCCGATCAGCCAGGCGGAGACTGCCTTCTTCAAGACGGAATGCAAATGAAGCCCCGCATCCGGACGTTCCACTTCGGTTCGCTCGCCTCCTTCGTGCTCGCAGGGGCGCTGTTCGTCGCCGGCTGTTCCTCGTCCGAACCGCAGACTTTCGAGAAGGCCGCCGCCGAAGCGACCGACAGCCTCGTCGCCCAGACCGGCAAGCTGCCTTCGTTCCTGGCGAAGATCGAATCGGCGCTCGCCAAGCCCGATGCGAACGCTCCCAAGCGGATCACCGTCCTCGACCCGATGCTCGACATGATCACCGGCCAACAGACCGAGACGACCAAGCTGCTCGAGCGCCGGGTGACGCAGCGCATGGGCCTCAAGTTTCCGCAATTCGAGTTCCTGCCCTTCCAGTCCGGCAATCTGACGCGGGCCCGGTACCTGATGACCGGCACGGTGTCGCGCGTGGCGTCGGACGGTCCACGGCACCAGGTTCGCATCAGCCTCGCACTCACCGACCTGAAGACCACTCTCGTCGTCGCCCAGGCCTCGGCGCTCGCTCTCGAGGAAAACCTCGACAGCACGCCGTCGCCGTACTACAAGGACAGCCCGGTCCTCATCAAGGACAAGGTCGTCGAGGGCTACGCGAAGACGACGTCCGCGGCGCCCGGCCAGCACGCCGATCCGTATTACATGGAGCGCATCGCCGCCTCGAGCGTGATCAGCGAAGCGACGACGCTCTACAACGCCGAGCGCTACCAGGACGCGCTCGGCCAGTACAAGACGGCGCTGGCGACACCGCAGGGGCAGCAACTGCGCGCCGAGAGCGGCGTCTACCTGACAAACATGAAGCTCGGCCACGTCTCGGAGGCGGAGCAGGCTTTCGGCCGCATCGTCGCGCTCGGCATCGCCTACAACGAGTTGGGCGTGAAGTTCCTCTTCAATCCGGGCAGCACGGAGTTCTGGTCGGATCCCAAGATCAGCGGTGCGTACGGCATGTGGCTGCGCGAGATCGCCCGCGAGACGGTAGCCACGGGCAGCTGCATGAAGATCGTCGGCCACACGAGCAAGACCGGGCCGGCGGCGATCAACGACGCGATCTCGCTCAAGCGCGCCTCCTACATCCGGCAGCGCCTGGTAGCCGAGCAGCCCGTGCTCGCGACGCGAACCCAGGTCGAAGGAATGGGCTTTCGCCAGAACATCGTCGGCAGCGGCACCGACAACGCTTTTGACGTGCTCGACCGGCGCGTCGAGTTCAAGATCCTGCCTTGCAATTGATCGCGTGCCGGCGCGGCACCCGATGATCCGGCCCCGGAGCATCATCTCTTGCCGCCACGGGCCGCTTGCGTGAAGCTCGCCCCGGCCCGCCCATGACCATGAATCCCCCGGACGACGACGACGACGAGCGAACCATCGTTCGACCCTCCTCCGCGCGCGCCGCTGAGGCCATGGCGCCGACGGCGGCGATCGCCTTCCCGTCTTTCATCGAGCCGGACGCGGCCGCGCCGAGACCGACGCGCGCCGGGCCGGCGCTCGGCCACACGCTGCCGATCGGCACGCGGCTGCGCGACTACGAGATCACCGGCCTCATCGGCGAGGGCGGCTTCGGCATCGTCTATCTCGCCTGGGACCACTCCCTGCAGCGCAAGGTCGCCGTCAAGGAGTACATGCCCGCCTCCATGGCCTCGCGCGTCGGCGGCTCCTCGGCCATCGTCGTCAAGTCCGACCGCCATCTCGACACCTTCAAGGCCGGCCTGAAGAGCTTCGTCAACGAGGCCCGCCTGCTCGCCCGCTTCGACCATCCTTCGCTCGTCAAGGT
>PLZH01000282.1:0-25788 GCA_003152055.1 Burkholderiales bacterium | reverse complement strand
CGCAGTGCTTTCATCGCGACATCGCGCCCGACAACATCCTCCTGACCGCGAGCGGGCCGCTGCTGCTCGACTTCGGCGCCGCACGCCGCGTCATCGGCGACATGACGCACGCGCTGACGGTCGTGCTCAAGCCCGGCTACGCGCCGATCGAGCAGTACGGCGACGTCGCGTCGATGACGCAAGGCGCGTGGACCGACCTCTACGCGCTCGCCTGCGTCGTCTACTACGCGATCACCGGCAAGCCGCCGATGTCGTCGGTCGAGCGGCTGATGGACGATCGCCTCGAGCCGCTCGCCGCCGTCGCTGCCGGTCGTTACAGCCCGGCCTTCCTCGGCGCGATGGACGCGGCGCTCGCCGTGCGGCCGCAAGACCGGCCGCAGAACGAAGCCCGCTTTCGCGCCCTGCTCGACGCCGACGGGCCAGCAGCGGTAGCGGCCTCGCCAGCTCCGCCGGCCGTCCGCCACGAGGCCTTTGCAAGCACCGAGCTGCACTCCTATTCGACCGTTCCCGGAACGCTGACTCCGATCCTCGCGACGCAGCTGCTCGCGCGAGCGCCGAGCGAGCTCTCGCCCCCGATCGAGGCGGAGCGTCCTGAAGCGGCGGGCTTCGCCCGGACGTCGGGACCGGCGACGCTGGCGCCGATACCGACGGACTCGGTCTTGCCATCGTCCGCCGCGGCATCGGCGACGAATATGGCATACGCCGAGCCAAGCAAGAGAGCAAGCCGCACGCCTCTCGTCATCATGGCGCTGGTCATCGGCGCCCTGGGCCTCGGCGTCGCCGTGTTCTGGGCCCAGCAGCAGCGCAACAGCGGCGTCGCTACACCGACAGGCGAAGCGACGTCGACCGTCGTCGCGCCTCTTCGCTTGGCGGCGCCGGCAACGGCAATCGCACTGCCGCCGCCGACTGCGCCCGCCTCGGCGGCCACCCCCACGCCGGCCGCATCGAGCGTCGCCGTGCCAGCCGCGGCCGAGCTGTCGTTGCGCCCGGCCGCCAGCGCGATCGAGGTCTCGCGCCCGCCCCTGGTCCTGCCGCCCGCGGCATCGTCATCGACGCGGCCCGGCGAAACCGACTTGCCGGCGCTGGCACGGCGCGATACGGCGCCAAACTCGCCACGGACATCGCCGGCGACGCCACCGCGCCCGCGCCGCGAGCCCGTGGCCACACGCGCCGAGACACCGGCCGAGCCCGAGGCGCCACGCCGAGCGGCCGGAGGCGCCCGGTGCAGTGATATTCTGCAAAAGGCTTCGCTCGAGCCATTGACTGCGGAAGAAGCGGCGTATCTGAAGAGGGAATGCAAATGAAAGTCTCGACTTCGAAGATCTTGCGCGGCGCGGCCTCGGCGTTCGTTGCCGCCGGCCTCATTGCCGCCATCGCCGGATGCGCGGCACCTCAGGCGACCAATCTCAGCGACGAGCTGCCTTTCGACCAGGCCGTCGCACAGGCGAGCGACGGCCTGGCCGGGCAAACCCAGAAGCTGCCCGCCTTCCTCGCCAAGGTCGAGTCGAAGATCACCAAGCGCGGCGTCGTTCTCGACCCGATGCTCGACGCGACCACCGGGCAGCAGACCGCGGCCACCGTGCTGCTCGAAAACCGCGTCACCGAGCGCCTGACGACGAAGTTCGACCAGTTCGAGATCCTGCCCTTCCAGTCGGCCAATCTGTCGCGTGCGCAGTACCTTCTCACCGGCACGATGACGCGCGTCGAGAACGGCGGCGGGGGCAAGAAACGCGCCTTGCGGATCAACCTGGCGCTCACCGACCTGAAAAGCGGCACCGTCGTCGCCCAGGCTTCCGCGTTGGCCAAGGACGAAGGGCTCGACCACACGCCTCTCGCCTACTACCGCGACAGCCCGGTGCTCGTGAAGGACCAGGTGATCGAAGGCTACGCGCGGACGTCGGCGACGCCGCCAGGGCAGCGCGGCGACGCGTTCTATCTCGACCGCATCGCCGCGGCGACCCTCATCAACGAAGCGACGACCCTCTACAACCAGGAGCGCTACGTCGAAGCGCTCGGCCAATACCGCAGCGCGCTCGCCACGCCGACGGGAGAGCAGTTGCGGGTCCTGAACGGCATCTACCTGACGAACGCCAAGCTCGGCCGCACCGCCGAAGCGGAGCAGGCGTTCGGCCGCGTCGTCGCGCTCGGCATCGCCTACAACCAGCTCGGCGTGAAGTTCCTCTTCAATCCCGGCAGCACCGAGTTCTGGTCCGATTCGAAGGTCAGCGGCCCCTATGTCATGTGGCTGCGCCAGATCGCCAAGGAGAGCACGACGGCGCGTGCCTGCATGGACATCGTCGGCCACACGAGCAAGACCGGGTCGGAGCAGGCGAACGACGCGCTTTCGCTGCAGCGGGCCAACTTCATCCGCCAGCGCCTGATGGCCGACGCCCCGGTGCTCGGCGCCCGCACCAAGACCTCGGGCATGGGCTTTCGCCAGAACATCATCGGCAGCGGCACCGACAACGCGGTCGACGCCCTCGACCGGCGCGTCGAATTCAAGATCATTCCCTGCTCGTGAGCCGCGTCTCGGCGCGTTCGCGCAGCAGCCGCTCCAGGCACTGCTCGCGAATGCCGTAGAAGGCCTTGAGGTCGTCGACCTGGGCGAGCGCCCGCTCGGCGCTTCCGGCGCCAAAGGCGCGGCGCGTCGCAAGAATCATCTTGTTCTTGTTCGTGTGCTCCAGAGAGACGAACTCGAACACCTTGGCCTCGTAACCTGCGGCTTCGAGCAGCAGCGCGCGCAGGCTGTCGGTCACCATCTCCGCTTCCTGTCCGAGGTGGATGCCATGGCGAAACAGCGCCCCGAGCGGCGCCGGGCTCGCCATCTGCGGGCGCAGTTCCTTGTGACAGCAGGGCGAGCAGACAAGCACTTGCGCGCCGGCGCGCAGGCCGAGGTCGATGGCGTGGTCGGTCGCCGTGTCGCAGGCGTGCAGCGCGATCATGACGTCGACCGCTTCAGGTTCGAAACTGCGCAGGTCGCCTTGCACAAAACGCAGCCCTTCGCAGCGCGAGCGTTCAGCGGCGCGGTTGCAGAGATCGACGAGATCGGCGCGCAATTCGACGCCCGTGACCTGGGGCGCGACGCCGAAGCGCCGGCGCAGATGCTCGTGCACGGCAAAGGTGAGATAGCCCTTGCCGCAGCCGAAGTCGACGACGCGAATCGGAGCGCCGGCGCCAAGCGCGGCGGCGTCCAGTGCGCCATCGAGCACCTCCAGAAACTTGTCGATCTGTTTCCACTTGCGCGCCATCGAAGGAACGAGGCGATGTCGCGCGTCGGTGATGCCGAGATCGACGAGAAAGGGCAGGTCGAGCGCCAGCGCGCGACGCTTCGATCGGTCGTGCGCCGGCAGCGCGGGCGATGCCGCTTGCGGGCCTGAATCGACCGGCCTTTCGGCGCCAGCGATCCGGCGCAGCGTCTGCCGCCCGCTGCGGCCGATCATGAGCTGCCAGCCGCGGCCCGGCGACTGCAGCGTCGCATGCGCGAACGAGGGCACGGCGCCGGCATCGAGCAGCGCCGCGATCGCGGCGAGACCCGACTCGGGATCAAGGTTCTTCGTGACGTCGCGCGTCGCATGCCGGTGGACGAAAGACAGGGCCGGCGCGCCACGCAATTCGATGAGGCGAGCGCGAACGCTCTTCAGGTCGTCGCCCGGGCGCCGGTTTTTCGAGACGAGGACAGAGACGAGCGAGCCATCGGCGATGGCGCCGCGCACCGCCGCCAGGAACTCGTCGAGCGGCGCCGGGTTCGCGGCGCGAACCGCGCTGGATGAGGCAATCGACAAAGCGTCCACGGGCGTCAGTAAACGGGGGTATGCGCAGTCATTGTCGGTGATGGTCCGGAGCGCCTTGGCAAGGCACTTGAACGACAATCCGCCCCCATGTTCTTCGGTATCGCCGACTACGCTTCTTTCGTCATCGCGATCATCGTCTTCCTGATGATTCCAGGGCCGGGCAACCTCGCCCTCATCACGTCGACGGGCAAGGGCGGTGTACGCGGCGGGCTCGCGGCGACGCTGGGCGTCATCGGCGGCGACCAGGTCCTGATGTGGCTCGCCGTCGCCGGCGTCGCGGCGCTGCTTGCCGCGTATCCGCCGGCCTTTCACGGCGTGCAATGGCTCGGCGCCGGCTACCTCGCCTGGCTCGGCCTGCGCATGCTGCTCGCCAGGCCCGGCGACAAGCCGGTGCTGAACATCCGCGCCGGCCATTACTTTCGCCAGGCGTTCGCGATCACGCTTCTGAACCCCAAGGCGATCGTCTTCTACATGGCGTTCTTCCCGCTCTTCGTCGACCCGGCGCGTCACGCCGGCCTCGCCACGTTCGCGGTCATGGCCGCGACGATCGCCGTGCTCACGTTCCTTTACGGCCTGATCGTGACGGTGCTCACGCACACATTGGCCGAGCGGCTGCGCGCCAGCCCGACGATCGGCCGCGCGCTAACCCGCATCGCCGCCACTTTCATGATCGGCTTCGGCGTCAAGCTCGCGCTGTCGCGCTGAGCCAGATCGCGTCGCCGCGCGGCGCGCTCAGGCGGCGAGCCGTTCGGCGCCGAAGGCGAGCAGGCTGTCGCGCATGGCGTTGAGGCCGACGTTGTGCCCGAGAAGCGTGGCCATGCGCGGCGTGCAAAGCTCGCCCACCCGATCGAAGGCAAACCAGCCGAAGGCGTCCATCTCCGGCAAGGTGCGGTTCGAACCTCGCTCGACGAAGGTGCTTTCGCAACAAAGCCGCCGCGGATCGATACGCTCCATCATGGTCGCGAACAGGTGCAGGTCCTTCTTCGCGGTGTAGGCGAAGCAGCCGAGGTCGATCAGCGTCTCCTCGGCCAGGGCGAGCCCCGTCTCCTCCGTGGTCTCGCGCAGCGCCGCCTGGCGCGGCGTCTCGCCGGCGTGGATGCCGCCCTTGGGCAGATCCCAATGACGCTGACCGGTCACGTGGCAGAGCAAGAGCTCGTTCGTGGAACTCAGAATGACGATGCCGCAGCTGAGACGCCGGGAACGGAGAAAGAAGTTGTTCGGCACGATCCGATTGTCTCGCCGCGCGGCGAGGAAAAACGCGATGCGCCGCGAACATCGACGACCACGCCGCCAACTCTTTGACGCCTGCCGCGTTCGGCTTCGACCTGGTACGCCGACCGCTGCCCGGCTACGATGGCGCCATGGCCTCCGACGCCGGCTTCGCGCTCTTCGCCACGGCTCTGGGTGATTGCGCCGTCGCCTGGAACGAACTCGGCCTGACTGGCGTGTGGCTGCCCGACACGAGTGCCGGACGCCTGCGCTCGCGCCTGACGCGTCGCTCGCCGCGCGTCCTCGAAGCGCTGCCACCGGCACCAGTCGCCGCCGCGATTGCGGCGGTGAAGCGGCTTCTCGCTGGCGAGCGCACCGACCTTCTCGACATCCGCATCGATGACTCGGGGTTGGACGGATTCGACCGGCGCGTCTATGCCGCCGCACGCGAGATAGCGCCCGGCCGCGTCGTCACCTATGCCACGCTGGCGGCACGCGTCGGCGGCGTCGCCTCGGCCCGTGCGGTCGGGCAATCGCTGGGGCGCAATCCCTTTCCGATCGTCGTGCCCTGTCATCGCGTCGTCGCTGCAGATGGAGAGCTCGGCGGCTTCTCGGCGCCTGGCGGCAGCGCAACCAAGCGCCGCCTCCTGAGGATCGAGAACGCGCGGCTCGAAGGTCCAGCCGATCTCTTCGACTCCAGCGAAACGGCCGCGGCAGGGCGCGCTCCGTCCGCCTGAGCGCGGCATCTGGCTCAACCACCGCACGGACCAGAAGCTACCGTTCGCGCACGCCCTCGCGCCTGTAGAAGCGCCGGCCGTAGGGTGCCGAATGAGTAGTTGAACCCAGATCGCGGTTCTGCGAAGCGTCAGCGGGTCAGCATTCCCAGGTCGTCGTCACACGTCGATGTTGGCGACCCGCAGCGCGTTGCTTTCGATGAAAGCGCGGCGCGGCTCGACCTCGTCGCCCATCAGCATGGTGAAAACACGGTCGGCCTCCAGCGCGTCGTCGAGCTGAACGCGGAGCAAGCGCCGCACCGCCGGGTCCATCGTCGTTTCCCAGAGCTGCGCGGGGTTCATCTCGCCGAGGCCCTTGTAGCGCTGGCGCGCGACCGCGCTTTCCGCCTGCAGCAACAGCCAGGCCATCGCCTCGCGGAAATCGCCGACCTTCGCTTCCTTCTGCCGATCGCCTTCGCCGCGTTTGACGATGGCGCCCGGGCCGACCAGCCCCTTGAACGTGCGCCCAGCCGTACTCAGCGTCTCGTAATCGGCGCCGTGCACGAAATCGGCGGTGATGACGCTCGACTTGACGTTGCCGTGATGCATGCGGCCGATGCGCAGGACGTGCTTGTCGGTGCGCGCATCGAATTCGGCGGCCACTTCGGCGTCGCGCAAGGCGCCGGCCAGCGCCATCGCCGAAGCCTCCGCCGTCTCGAGCGTGTCGAGATCGAGGGCGAGGCCGTTGGCCATGGCGCGCAAGGCGTCGACGTCCATCCAGTTGGCGAGTCGATCGACAACGTTCTTGGCGAGCACGTATTGACGCGCCAGGGCTTCGAGTGTCTCGCCTTCCAGCACGCTGGCGCCATTCGCCGCCGCATGGCCCGTCTCGAGACGCGCGTCCTTGAGCGCGACGCGCATGAGGTAGGCGTCGAGCTCGTGGCCGTCTTTCAGATACTGCTCGTCCTTGCCGAACTTCACCTTGTAAAGAGGCGGCTGGGCAATGTAGATGTGGCCGCGCTCGACGAGCTCGGGCATCTGCCGGAACAGGAACGTCAGCAGCAGGGTGCGGATGTGGGCGCCGTCGACGTCGGCGTCGGTCATGATGATGATGCGGTGGTAGCGGAGCTTTTCGACGTTGAAGTCGTCCCCTCCGGTCCCCTTGCCGATGCCGGTGCCGAGCGCCGTGATGAGCGTCAGGATCTCGTTGCTCGTCAACAGCTTCTCGTAGCGCGCCTTCTCGACGTTGAGGATCTTGCCGCGCAGCGGCAGGATCGCCTGGAACTTGCGATCGCGTCCCTGCTTGGCGCTGCCGCCGGCCGAATCGCCCTCGACGATGTAGATCTCGCAAAGCGCCGGGTCCTTCTCCTGGCAATCGGCGAGCTTGCCGGGCAGCCCCATGCCGTCGAGCACGCCCTTGCGCCGCGTCATCTCGCGCGCCTTCCTCGCCGCCTCACGCGCCCGCGCAGCGTCGACGATCTTGCCGCAGATGATCCTGGCGTCGGTGGGGTTCTCGAGGAGATAGTCGTTGAGCGCCTTGCTCACGACGTCCTCGACCGGACCCCGCACTTCGCTCGAAACGAGCTTGTCCTTGGTCTGGCTCGAGAACTTCGGCTCGGGCACCTTGACCGAGAGAACGCAGCTCAAGCCCTCGCGCATGTCGTCCCCCGTCACCTCGACCTTGGCCTTCTTGGCCAGTTCGTTGTCCTCGATGTACTTGTTGATGACGCGCGTCATCGCCGCGCGCAGCCCCGTCAGATGCGTGCCGCCGTCGCGCTGCGGGATGTTGTTGGTGAAGCACAGCACGTTCTCGCTGTACCCGTCGTTCCACTGCATCGCCACTTCGCTGGTGATCATCGAGTGCTGGTCGCTCGCCTTCTGCCCCGAGGCGTGGAACACCTTCGGGTGCAAGACCTTCTTGCCCGTGTTGATGAACTCGACAAAGCCCTTGACGCCGCCCGCGTAGGCGAAATCGTCGGCCTTGTTGTTGCGCTCGTCGACGAGGCGGATGCGCACGCCGTTGTTGAGGAAGCTCAGCTCGCGCAGGCGCTTGCTCAGGATGTCGTAGTGGAAGTCGATGTTCGAGAAGATCTCGAGGTCGGGCAGGAAATGGACCTCGGTGCCGCGCTTCTCGGTCTCACCGGTGACCTTCATCGGCGAGACGGCGAAACCGTCGCGCTCGACGATCTCGCGATCCTGCGGCACGCCCTGGCGAAATTCCATGTAGTGCGTCAGCTTGTCGCGCCGCACGGTGAGACGCAGCCATTTCGACAGGCCGTTGACGCAACTGACGCCGACACCGTGCAGGCCGCCCGAAACCTTGTAGCTGTTCTGGTTGAACTTGCCGCCGGCGTGCAGCTCGGTGAGCGCGATCTCGGCAGCCGAGCGCTTGGGCTCGTGCTTGTCGTCCATCTTCACGCCGGTCGGGATGCCGCGGCCATTGTCGATCACCGAGATCGAGTTGTCGGTGTGGATGGTGACGACGATGTCGTCGCAGAAGCCGGCGAGCGCCTCGTCGATCGAGTTGTCGACGACCTCGAAGACGAGGTGGTGCAGCCCGGTGCCGTCGGACGTATCGCCGATGTACATGCCGGGGCGCTTCCTCACCGCCTCCAGCCCTTCGAGGATCTGGATGCTGCCTTCGCCGTACGTATCGCCCGGGTCGGACGGGATGCCGTCGCGAAGCCCTTCGCCGTTCAAGGCGCTGATCGGTGCCCTGCTCGCCATCTCACCATGGCTGCCGGCGATCTCGGGCTTCTTGTCGTTGTCTTCTTCGTGGGGAGTCATCGAAAGTATCGTCACGTCGTCAGATCCGCATCGGCATCACGACGTACTTGAAGCCGGCCTGGTCGGGCACGGTGATGAGCGCGCTCGAATTGGTGTCCTGCAACTCGACCGTCACCATCTCCTGGCCCATGTTGGTCAGCGCGTCGATGAGATAGGTGACGTTGAAGCCGATCTCGATGGCGTCGCCGCCGTAGTCGATCTCGAGCTCCTCCATCGCTTCTTCCTGCTCGGCGTTGGAAGAGGCGATGCGCAAGGTGCCCGGCTCGATGTTGACGCGAACGCCCTTGAATTTCTCGCTCGTCAGGATCGCGGCGCGCTGCAGGCTCGAGAGCAAAGGCGCACGCCCGAGCGTGACCTTGTTCTTGTGGTTCTTCGGGATGACGCGGTTGTAGTCGGGGAACTTGCCCTCGACCAGCTTGGAGACGAATTCCATCCCGGCGAACGAGAACTTCGCCTGGTTCGGCGCGAAACGCATCTCGATCGGCGTGTCGTCGTCCTTGAGCAGGCGCTGCAGCTCGAGCACGGTCTTCCTCGGCAGGATGACCTCCTGCTTCGGGATGTCGGTCTCGAGCGTCGCCTGGGCCAGCGCGAGGCGGTGTCCGTCGGTCGCCACGAGGGTCAGGCTCTTGCCCTCGGCGACGAAGAGGATGCCGTTGAGGTAGTAGCGGATGTCGTGCACTGCCATCGCGAAATGCACCTGCGCGATGAGGCCGCGCAAGATCTTCTGCGGCACGCTGAAGACCGGCCCGAAGTCGGCCGACTCCTGGACCAGCGGAAAATCGTCGGCCGGCATGGTCTGCAGGGTGAAGCGGCTCTTGCCGCCGGAAAGCGTGAGTTTGGATTGGGTCGCGCTCAGCGTCACTGTCTGTTCGGTGGGCATCGAACGCAGGATGTCGATCAGTTTTCGCGCCCCCACCGTCGTCGCGAAGTTCGAGGCATCGCCGCCGAGCTCGGCGACGGTACGCACCTGGATCTCGAGATCGCTCGTCGTCAGCTCGATGCGCTCACCGGACTTGCGAATGAGCACGTTGGCGAGGATCGGCAGCGTATGCCGTCGCTCGACGATTCCGGCCACCGCCTGCAACGCAGCCAGGAATTTTTCTTGTGTGGCTTTCAAGACAATCATGTCAACCTCTTGAACTAGTCGTTGTAGTAGGCAAGGGCCCGCGCTGTGGAGAACCACATTTTCGTCGTTTCCGACAGGCAGTTAGCTGGCGCCAAAGCCTGTCGATGGAGTCTGTTTGCGAGTACTCGCCGAAGCGAACAAGTCGTCAAGAATGGCGTCGCCTGTGGACAGCTCGCACTTGTGCAGGAAGTTGTCCCCACGGTTGTTGCTTGACAGCGGCCGCAATCGAGAGCTTGCACGCGCGTCAGCCTTTCAGCGTTTGTTCGAGCACGTGCAGCTGCTGGTTGAGCTCGGTGTTCTTCTGCCGCTCAGCCGAGATCTTGCGCACCGCGTGCAGCACCGTCGTGTGGTCTCGGCCGCCGAAGAGCTCGCCGATCTCGGGCAGGCTTTTCTGCGTCATCTCCTTGGCGATGTACATGGCGATCTGGCGCGGCCGGGCGATCGAGGCGGGGCGCTTTTTCGAGTACATGTCGGCGACCTTGATCTTGTAGAAATCGGCGACCGTCTTCTGGATGTTCTCGACGCCGATCTGCCGGTTCTGGATCGAGAGCAGATCCTTCAACGCCTCGCGCGCGAGCTGGATGTTGATGTCCTTGTGGCTGAAGCGCGAATACGCCAGGATCTTGCGCAGCGCGCCCTCGAGCTCGCGCACGTTGGCGCGAACGTTCTTGGCGACGAAGAAGGCAACGTCCTCGGGCATCGGCGTCGCTTCGAGATCGGCCTTCTTCATCAGGATGGCGACACGCATCTCGAGCTCGGGCGGCTCGATCGCGACGGTGAGCCCGGCGTCGAAGCGCGAAGTGAGTCTTTCATCGATGTCGACGAGACCCTTCGGGTAGGTGTCGCTCGTCATGATGATGTGCGCACGCTTGGCCAGGAGCGCCTCGAAGGCGTTGAAGAACTCTTCCTGTGTCCGCTCTTTGCCGGCGAAGAACTGGACGTCGTCGATGAGCAGAAGATCGAGGGAGTGGTACTTCGCTTTCAGCTCATCGAAGGTCTTGCGCTGATAGTTCTTCACGACGTCGGTGATGAACTGCTCGGCATGCAGATAGAGGATGCGCGCGTCGGGACGGTCGGCCAGCAGCGCGTTGCCGACGGCGTGGATCAGATGCGTCTTGCCGAGGCCGACGCCACCATAGATGAAGAGCGGGTTGTACATCTGTCCCGGCGCGCCGGCGACGTGCAGCGCCGCTGTGCGCGCCATCTGGTTGGCGCGGCCAGGAACCAGCGTATCGAAGCTGAGGGCCGGGTTGAGGCGGCTGCGCGAAGGCAGGAGCGACGTCGCGGCGGCGTGCGCGTATCGGCCATTCAACAGTGCGGATGGCGATGGGTCCTCGGGCTGCGGCGCTCGCTCCACAAAGGGCGGCGCCGTCCTGACCGTGGCGTCACGCGCAGCGAGCGTGATATCGAGGCGCACCGGCTTGCCGGCGAGATCGCTGAGGGCGCTCTCGATGCGGCCGGCGTACTGGGTTCTGATCCAGTCGAGCTTGAACCGGTTCGGAACGCGGATCGTCACCATCGCACCGGCGTCGCCCAGATCGGCGACCTCGGCCTCGGGCAAAGGCCGGATCCAGGTGTTGAATTGCTGGTCGGGCAACTCGGCGGCGAGACGTTCGCAGCCGCGTTGCCAGAGATCGGCTCGCATGTGTGGAGAAGTGCCCGTGGAAAGGCCATGATTGTACTCGGAGGAGGGGGGCTGGCGAAGACTTATCCACAGGGAAAGCCCGCGTTGCAGCGGTGCTGCGGAAACACAGCGCCAAAGTGACCCCGTCGATTGACGGGTCGTTCTCTTCTTGTTGTAATTGAGGGTTCGCCTTGAGGCACTTCTTTGGGCCACGGAAATCATCATGAAACGCACCTACCAAGCCTCCAAGGTCCGCCGGGCCCGCACCCACGGTTTTCTCGTTCGCATGAAGTCGCGCGGCGGTCGCGCAGTGATCAACGCCCGTCGCGCCAAGGGCCGTAAGCGCCTGGCCGTCTGAGCGACCGCGGCGAGCGGTCGATGCCTCGGCGGCAGCTGGCGGTCGGGGTGATGGCACGTCTCGTCGATTCCGCCGAGTTCGAGCGGGTGCTTCACTCGGCCAGCCGCGCCAAGACGCCGCACTTCGCGGTCCATCATCTGCCGGCTCCCCTCGGCGCTTCGGCGCCAGCCCGGTCCCAGCCGCCGAAGCGGGAGTTATCAACAATGGACGCCCATCGCAGTGCAAGAGCTGTGGATGACTCGCCTCCGCCGGATCGGGAGAGACGTTTGGGCGCCGTCGTTCCAAAGCGTCATGCACGTCGTGCCGTGACGCGTTCGCTGCTCAAGCGCCAGATCTACGCTGCCGGTGACAGGCACGTCGCCTCACTTGCTCTCGGCCTGTGGATTGTTCGTCTGCGCGCGCCCTTCGATCGAGCTGCGTTTCCAAGTGCGGCCTCGATGGCTTTGCGCACCGCGGCCCGGACCGAACTTGAGTCGCTCTTTCGCGCCGCCGCGCGACCGCAGGCGTCATGAACGGCCTGGCAGCGCGCTTCCTGATGGCGCTCGTGCGGGGCTATCGGCTGCTCCTCAGCCCCTGGCTCGGTAGCTCCTGCCGCTTCGAGCCAACGTGTTCGGCCTACGCGCTCGACGCACTGGCCAGACACGGTGCAGCGGCCGGCGCGGCGCTGACGATCGGCCGCATCGCCCGTTGCCACCCCTGGTGCGCCGGCGGGCACGATCCTGTTCCGGCACAGCTACCGCGCTTTTTGAGCTCGCTCCTGGCGCGGCCGAAAGGCCGCGCCGTTCCCGCTTCCCCGGACGTCTCCGACTCCGCATCGCCATGACCGACATCCGCCGCACCGTTCTCTGGGTGGTGTTTTCCGCCTCGCTCTTCCTCATCTGGAATGCCTGGAACGTCCACAACGGCCAGCCTTCGTTCCTGAGTCCACGGCCCGTCGCGACGACGGCGGCGGCGCCGAAGTCCGCGACGCAGCCCGTCGCCGCAGGCAACACGGCGGCGCCGACCCCCCTCGCCGAAGCGGGTGCTGCGCCCCCTGCCTCGGCGCAAGGCGCGGGCGAGAAGGTCACGATCTCGACCGACGTGGTGAAAGCAACGCTGGACACGAAAGGCGGCGATCTCGTGCGTCTCGAGCTGCTACGCGAGCATGAGCATGAGCAGCGCCCGTGGTACGCCCCGTTCCTCGATTTTTTCGGCCATCTCAAGCCGGTGCCGGCAAGCGACGTGGTCTTGTTCGATCACTCCGCCGAGCGCTACTACGTGGCGCAGACGGGCCTTTGGCCGTCTTCTTCCGGTCCGGGCGCACTTCCTGAGCATCACACGCTGATGACGCTGGTGCCCGGCCCGCGCGTGCTCCAGGATGGCGCCAACGAGCTGCAGTTGAAGTTCGAATCCCCGGAGTCCGGCGGCGTCAAGCTGATCAAGACCTACACCTTTCATCGGGGCGACTACGCCATCGGCGTCAAGCACGAAATCGTCAACAGCTCGGCTGCGGCCGTGCATCCGTTCCTGTACTTCCAGCTGGTTCGTGACGGCAACGACGCACCGGGGACCTCGGGCCCCTACTCGACCTTCACCGGCCCGGCCATCTATACCGACACGACGCACTTCCAGAAGATCGCCTTCAAGACGATCGAGAAGCGCGATGACGCGGGCAAGATTGCCCGCGAGACCGCGGCCAGCGGTTGGGTGGCCATGGTCCAGCACTACTTTGCCTCGGCATGGCTGGTCGACAAGTCGAGCGTCGCATCCGCCCCTTGGGATTTCTTCACCGGCAAGGTCGACAACAACACCTACTCGGTCGGCATGCTCGTCCCGGTCGGCGAGATCGCTCCCGGGGCGACGAAGACGGTCGACGCCAAGCTGTTCGCCGGGCCCCAGGAGGAAAACAAGATCTCGTCGCTCGCGCCGGGACTCGAGCTGGTCAAGGATTACGGCGTCTTCAAGATCCTGGCCGAGCCCCTGTTCTGGCTCCTGACGCAACTGCACAAGGTCCTCGGCAACTGGGGCTGGTCCATCGTCGGGCTGGTCGTGCTGCTGAAGATCGCCTTCTACTGGCTCAATGCCAAGGCGTACGGGTCGATGGCCAAGATGAAGGCGATCAACCCGAAGATCATGGAGATGCGCGAGCGCCTGAAGGACAAGCCGCAGCAGATGCAGCAGGAGATGATGCGCATATACCGCGAGGAGAAGGTCAACCCGCTCGGCGGCTGCCTGCCGATCGTCGCGCAGATGCCGTTCTTCATCTCGCTGTACTGGGTGCTGCTGTCGAGCGTCGAGATGCGCGGTGCGCCCTGGATCGGCTGGATCCACGATCTTTCCGTGCCGGATCCGTACTTCATCCTGCCATTGCTGATGACGGCGACGAGTCTCTTGCAGACCTGGCTCAACCCGACGCCGCCCGATCCGGTGCAGGCCAAGATGATGTGGATCATGCCGCTCGTCTTCTCGGTGATGTTCTTCTTCTTCCCGGCCGGCCTCGTGCTGTACTGGCTGACGAACAACATCCTGTCGATCGCGCAGCAGTACCTCATCAACAAGCGGCTCGGCGTTCTCAACAAGTAGCCGCCACGCGCCGCGCCTGCGGACGGGCGCGAGAATCCGCCGATGGATGCGTTGTCTCGGCAGCATGACCCGATCGTCGCCATCGCCACGGCGAGCGGGCGCGGTGCCATAGGCATCGTGCGCGTCTCCGGGCGCGCTCTCGATGCGTTGATCCTTGGTGTCTGCGGTCGGCAGCTCGAGCCGCGCCATGCGACCTTCCTCGCCTTTGTCGACGCCGGTGGCGCGCCCATCGATCGCGGCCTCGCGATTCATTTCCCGGCACCGCACTCATACAGCGGCGAGGATGTGCTCGAGCTGCAGGCGCACGGCGGCCCGGTCGTGCTGCAGCTGCTGCTCGCGCGTTGCCTCGAGGCCGCGGCGGAGCTTGACCCCGCCAGCCGGCAGCCGCGGCTGCCGCGTTTGCGGCTCGCCGAGCCGGGCGAATTCACCGAGCGTGCCTTTCTCAACGACAAGCTCGACCTGGCTCAGGCCGAAGCCGTCGCCGACCTGATCGAGGCGAGCACCGAAGCGGCGGCGCGCTCGGCGGCGCGTTCGCTCGGCGGCGCGTTCTCGGAAAAGATCGCGGCGCTTGCAGAAAAACTCGTCGAGTTGCGCCTGCTCGTCGAGGCCACGCTCGATTTTCCCGAAGAAGAGCTCGAGTTTCTCGAGCGCGCCGGGGCCCGGCAACGTCTCGCCGCCGCCGCCGTGCAGCTCGATGCGGTGCTCGCGACAGCGCGCCAGGGTGCGCTGCTGCGCGAAGGCGTGCAAGTCGTACTCGCCGGGCAGCCCAACGTCGGCAAGAGCTCGTTGCTCAATGCGCTCGCCGGCGCCGAGCTCGCGATCGTCACGCCGATTCCGGGAACGACTCGCGACAGGGTCGGCGAGACGATCCAGATCGAAGGCGTGCCCATCCACGTCGTCGACACGGCGGGCCTGCGCGAGGTGGGCGACGAGGTCGAGCGCATCGGCGTCGCCCGCTCCTGGTCGGCGATCGACGAGGCCGACGTCGTCGTCTTCCTGCACGACCTGACGCGTCTCGGCGATCCCGGCTACGACGCTGGTGAAGCGCGCATTGAAGAACGCATCGCCGATGCGATGCCGCGTGTCCTGCATGTCTTCAACAAGGCCGACGCGGTCACGGCGTCGGCCCTCGAGGCCGCGAGCTCAGGTGCGACGCTCGCGATTTCCGCGAAGACCGGCGCCGGGCTCGACGCGTTGCGCCGCGAGCTGCTCGCACGCGCCGGTTGGCTGGCCGAAACCGAAGGCGTCTTCGTCGCCCGCGCCCGCCATGTCGAGGCTTTGCGACGCGCGCGTGCCCACCTTGCCGAAGCCGACGTTCAGGCGCGTGCCGGCGACACTGCGCTCGAGCTCGTCGCCGAAGAGCTGCGCGCCGCCCACGATGCGCTCGGGGAGATCACCGGCACCTTCACCAGCGACGATCTGCTGGGCGCCATCTTCAGCCGTTTCTGCATCGGGAAATAACACGGCTTCGCTGGTCCCCGGCACGCTGACAAACAACGAGGGTCAAGGGGAGCTGGAGCATGGGCGGCTTTGGCAGCGGAAGACATGGCGGCGGGCGCTTCACCGATGACATGCGGGCGCTCGACGTGCGCAAGATCCACCGGGCCGGGATGCTGGCGCTCGGACGGTCGCTCACTTGGAGGTGGACGTGCAACGACCAGACGACTGGCGCTATCAGCATCAACGTCGAAGCCGACCGCGTACGCCTGAGCTATCGACGACAACCAGAGGGTGGCGAATGCGAGTCGATGAACTACGCGGTGCGCGTTGATTGGACACCGTGCGCTTTAGGCGGTCGGCGTGTCTGGTGGCTTCTGGTGGCTGTGTCCTGCTGTCGGTTGCGGTCGGCGCGCGGCGGTGCTGCACGGCGGGCGCATGTTCGCGTGTTGCCAGTGCTACCGGACTGGCGTACCGAAGCCAGCGTGAGACCGACAAAGACTGGGCCACGCGCAAGGCCGACACGATCCGGCAACGGCTGGGCTGGGAACCGGGCATCCTGAACGGCGACGGCGACAAGTCGAAGGGGATGCACTGGCGAACTTATTGGCTGCTGTGCGCGCAACACAACGAATGCTGTGAGCCGGGCACTGGGGGGATATCGGGGCGCAGTTGGGTTTGCCGCGCGAGCCGATCGGCGGCAACCGATAAGGCGCTCGGGCGCTCGAATCTCCGGGCCGGAGGGGGCCCCGCAAGCCGACTTGTGCCAAGACAGCAATCAGGATTTCGTGCTCTTGCGGCGACAGGCCGCAAACCTGCACTGTTCGACACAACCGCGCCTTTTGGCGCCCGCCGTCAGAGCATAGCCGCTGGCGAACAGTCATCGTTGGGTATTGAGCGGCCGACGCCAGAACACGGTCCTCCACGAAGAAGGTGCGCTGAGCCCCAAAGAAAAAGGCCTCGGAATCACCGAGGCCTTGGTCATTCTGGCGCTTAGGATGATCTGCGTCGGCGCGCTACAACCCCGAGAACGCCAAGCCCCGCGAGCATCAGGGCGTAAGTCTCTGGCTCGGGAATAGGCGGCGGCCCAACGCTAATCTGCGCGGTCGAGTACAGGCTCGCGAAAAAGATGTTGTCGTCGTTCGTTGGGTTCTGGGTGAAGATCGAGAACGACGTGTCGCCCGTGTGGAGAAACGGCGCGAGGTTGTAGAGCTCATGGTCTGCGTCGTAGCTGGCGGGGTTATTGAGGGGCGTATCGCCAAGCCCGCCCACGGTGATCAGGGACCCGTTGGCGACCTGCGCGCCATCATCGTTGTTCCCCGCGAACGTCGTGAGGGTCGATCCATTGATGTCGACCGTGGATGCCTGGCCGCAGCAGCTGAACGATATGCCCAGGCCCAATTGCATCGCGAAGCCCGGGGCCGAGGGATCGGAGATCGGCCCGGCGAAGTTCACGATCGTCGTCTCGCCACCGGTGTTTTGACCCCCGTCGAGGAGGACGACGCTCCCGGGCACCTGTGACGGCGACGAATAGACGATGGCGAGTACTTCCCCGTCGATCACGCTGCTCAGGTTTCCTTCGTTGACGGCCCACGAGAAGCTGCTTGTCGCGGCACCGGAGGTCATCGATTGCACGAGCGATGTCACGTCAGCGCGTGCTGTGTAGAAGCGGCCGATGTCGGAGCGCGGGCTGGTCGCGCCGACGAGCGTGTTGAAGTCGTTGATGGCGGTGCCGGCGAATGTGATGCCGGCGCCGTTGTAGGCAGCCAGCGTCGTCGGGCTGCCAGGAACATTGGCTACCGGCGTTCCGGCGCTGTACAGATACGCCTGTAGGATGGTTGCGCCGATAGGAATGCTGGCCTGTACATCGCCAACGGCTGCGGCAGTGCTG
Source organism: Burkholderiales bacterium (assembly GCA_003152055.1). GTDB lineage: Bacteria > Pseudomonadota > Gammaproteobacteria > Burkholderiales > Burkholderiaceae_C > Schlegelella_A. The sequence goes on along the minus strand of PLZH01000282.1, from coordinate 8,290 downwards.
CCGACGCCGTCGACGCTCAACCCGACGTTGCCCGTCCAAGTGTTGATCGGATTCAGATCGGCGAATGCTGAGCTGGCGGCTGCCGCCAGGGCACAGGCGGCAAGAGATTTGACAAAACACTTGCTATTCATGTTTTCTCCCGAAACATCTTACACGGAGCCGTTTCCTTATGTAAATGTAGACACATATCGCGCCGGGTGCCAGCCTCACCCCCGTGAATGAGGGGTGACAGAACCCTGCTCGAAAAACGGCGTAAAGCACAGAGAAGCGTTTGGACAGCAATCAGACCGCTGCGCCCTTGCGACGACGTGCGCACACTCCGACAGCAAATAGGCCCGCAAGCATCAGTGCATAGGTCTCAGGCTCAGGCACCGCCTGGGCGATGGATGTAATGTCGACTTGGAAAGTACCATTGTTGTTGTACCAGCCGAACCCGTCGGTAGTCCCGAGGTACAGGCGAGTTGCATCCGTGGGTACGATAAAGCTCTGCGCGGTGCCGCCGTAGTCGGCAAGGTTTGTATCTCCCGTCAAGCCGTTGCCGATGAAGAAGGTCTGTCCGATCAGCGGCGACAGTGATGTGAACGCCAAGCCACCCGAAAAGTCCAGCGAGGCAGGCGTGGGTCCTCCTGTAGGCGACGCAGCACCCAGGAAGACGCCCACGAGCGCATCGATTCGATTCAGGTTCGTCGGTGCGGCGATGCCATCGCCATAGGTGTACGGGATGCCCCCATAGACGGTGCCATCCGGGTTGTTGCCGCTGCCGGCGTTGCCCGTGTATGAAACCTCGCCCTGGGCCGCGAAGGTCAGGGCGTCGCCAGCGTTGAGGGTCAGCCCTGTGACAAGAGTCGGGCTCTGAGCCGGGGCACTGTCCCCGTTGCAGCAGGTATAGCCGGGGTCACGTCCGGCGAGATTTGGGTTGGCATTGCCATTGACCGCTGCATTGGCAGCCAGGGCCGGAATCGCGGCGGCACCGACCGTGGCGAATGCCGCGATGCGAAGATACGACAACCAAGCAGTCTTCAAGAGCTTCTCCAACAGATTCGAGTTTGCCGGTTCATTCCATCGTCGGCATCACAAAGCTGCAATCCCGCATTCCGGGGGGGGGCCAGGGATCAGTCACCCTCAAGGAAGCACGCGCAGGACGCGATCCGCACGAACTGGATCAAGGCGTTCAAGCCTTCGTGACCGGCGATGGCCTGACGCGCGACATGGAGCCGGTTGACTGATCTTGGTTCTTCGGGCTGGCACGCCGAGAGCGCGGCCGCAGGGCGGCTGGCGCCCGCTTCGAGTAAATCCGGGTCAGCGCAAGCGGGGTGCCGCACGTGGCGCGTGTACCCGTCCGGGTACACATTCGAGGCGGAGAGTCCGGAGAGCTGCCGCCAGTTCTTTACTTTTTGCATCGTACCGGCACTTCCAACACAGATCATGGGCATCCAAATCTCGCCGCATCGTCCCCGAACTCGCCCCAGTCCGGGCCGCCCAATGAAAAGCGGCCTCGGATCGCTCCGGGCCGCTGGGTCGATCTACTGACGAATCAGGCTTTGCGGCGGCGACGCGCCATAAAGCCGAGCGCAGCCAGGCCGGCCATCATCAGCGCGTAGGTCTCGGGCTCGGGGATCGGAGGCGGTGCGCCGTTGATCGTGAACAGAAGAACCGCCGGCGGGCCACAGCATTCCGTGTACTGCAGCGAGAAGTCATAAAGTCCCGTCGACAGAGCGGTCACGTTGAATGGCGTAGTAACTTCGCTGGTTGGCCCCGGTTCGTTCACCACATTGCCGATGCCGGTCACGTTCAGAACGACCCCATCATCGTGCGCAACGACGAATGAGTTTGAGCCCGCATTCAGATAGAGCGAACCCGTCAAGAGCAGGAAGATGTTGTTGGCTGAAGCGGTCGGGTCGAAGCCTGCGGCGGTGTCGTAGAACGTCGGATGATTGAAAAACCCGCCGATGGTGTAGTCAGTGACGTTGCTGTCGAAATTGATGGCGGTCGGGTTGAAACTGGCCGAAGACGGGCCTGACGGAAGGATGCTGGCATCGCCTGCGGAGGCGTCGTTGGTCCAAATCTGTGCGGTGAGTGCTTGAGCGCTCATGCTGGCGAATGCGACCAAGGCGGCGATTGCCGCGTGTTTCATGAGTTTCATGCTCGACCTCTCCTTCAAGTTGGCAAACCTTACTCGGACTGTCCGGCACGTCAGACATTTCGTCATTGGATCGACGCAGCGGGGAGCAATCAATGCTGGCACAAGCTGCGACAGACTGCACCCCCTGAAACCGGGGGGTCGGGGGCTGCAATCCGCCGAGGGGCGGCACGGTGCGTCGTTGGCGAGCGCGCTGGCTCGACAAGGCCGGCGTCGAAGCGGTCCGCGCAGACGACCCGAAGACGATGACACGCGGCCGCTTCGACGGCCCTGTCGCTCCCATGCCGCGACCCTGACGAGCGGACCGCAAAGCGTGACGAAAGGGGCTGTTTGCGCAGGCAGGCTGCGGCTTGCGGCGCCAGCGCAGCCGATAATTGCTGCCGGCGTGCGGTGCTCCGGTCTTAGGCTCGCCGCGGTGCCTGGAGACAGTCCATGGAAATCGACGAACTCGTCACGGCGGTGCAGACGCTCAACGCGGAAGACGCGTTCCGCGCCCGCCTGTCGCTCGAGAACTGGCGGGTCGTGGCGCCTTACCTCGCGCGCTACGACATCCGCGCCGGCGATCTGCTCATCAAGCAGGGCGACGCCGATCGCTCGATGTACTTCATCGGCCAGGGCAGCATGCAGGTCTTCGTGACCGGCGGCCCGCCCGGCAGCAACAGGGTGGCGATCCTGCGTGCCGGTGCCGTCGTCGGCGAGCCTGGCCTCTTCGGCGACACGCCGCGCACGGCGAACGTCGAAGCGATGACGCCGTGCGTCGTCTGGGCCTTGCGCGGCCCGCGCATGGAAGAGCTGGCGCAGCGCTCGCCGGCGCTGGCGCTCGAGTTGCTGCGCGCAGCCGGGGCCGTGATGGCGATCCGCTTCCGGGCCACGCTCGCCCGCAAGGCACCGGTGACCTGAAGCGCGCTCCGGACGGGCAAAGCCGGGCGCGGCTTCAGCTCGACTGCAGCAGCTTTTCTTCGGCCAGAGCCAACGGGCCTGGAAGCCCCGAGAGTACCAGCGTGTCGCCTGTGGCGAGCCGCATCGCGTCGTCGGGTTCGACGACCGCACCGGAAGCCCGGCGCAAGGAGACAACCGTGACCCCGCCCGCGGGCAGGCCCTGCTCGCCCAGCGTGCCCTTCAGGCTCGCGCTCGTCGGCGGCAAGGTCACGCTCAGGAGCCGCGCGTGCTGCAACTCATCCGGCGTGTCGTCGTCGGCGCCATGGAAGTAGCCGCGCAGCAATCCGTAACGCGCGTCGCGCTGCGCCTGTACCAGGCGCAGCACGCGCCGCATCGGCACGCCGACGAGCGCCAGCGCGTGGCTCGCCAGCATGAGCGAGCCCTCGATCGCTTCGGGGACGACTTCGGTTGCGCCGGCGCCGCGCAGGCGCTCGATGTCGCTGTCATCGAGCGTGCGCACGATGACCGGCACCGTCGGCGCATGCGTGCGCACGAGGTGGAGGACTTTCAGCGCCGAGGGCGTGTCGTGATAGCTGACGACGACGGCGTTGGCGCGCGCCAGGCCCGCCGCCGCCAGGCTCTGCAGCCGCGCCGCATCGCCGAAGACGACGCTTTGCCCGGCCGCCGCCGCCTGGCGGACGCGGTCGGGGTCGAGATCGAGCGCGATGTAGGCGATCTTCTCGTGCTCGAGGAGGCGCGCCAGGTTCTGGCCGCTGCGTCCGAAACCGCAGATGATGACGTGCGCCTCGGTGTTGATGGCGCGTCTGGCGATCGTCGTCATCGCCACCGACTGGAGCAGCCAGTCGCTCGTCGAGAGGCGCATGACGATGCGGTTGCTGTACATGAAGAGAAAGGGCGTCGCGAGCATCGACAGCACCATGCTCGCGAGCACCGGCGTCTGCAGCGCTTCGGGCAGAAGATGGCGCGCGGTGGCCAGCGTCAGCAAGACGAAGCCGAACTCGCCGGCCTGCGCCAGATAGAGGCCGGTGCGCATGGCCACACCAGGGCCGGCGCCGAACAGGCGGGCGAGCGCGGTGATCAGCGCGAACTTGAAGAACACCGGCAGCGCGGTGAGCGCGAGCACCAGCGGCCATTGCTGAAGCACCGCCGGCGCATCGAGCTTCATGCCGACGGTGATGAAGAAGAGGCCGAGCAGGACGTCGTGAAACGGCCGGATGTCGGTCTCGACCTGGTGCTTGTATTCGGTTTCGGCGATCAGCATGCCGGCGACGAAGGCGCCGAGCGCGAGCGAAAGGCCGGCGAGCTCGGTCAGCCAGGCGAGGCCGAGCGTGACGAGGAGCAGGTTGAGGATGAAGAGCTCCTCGCTCTTCCTGCGCACGACGAGCGTGAGCCACCAGCGCATGATGCGCTGGCCGCCGACGAGAAGCAGCGTCAGCAGCACCGCTGCCTTCAGGAATGCGATCGCGAGTTCGCGCAGCAGCGCCTCGGGCGACGAGCCGAGCGCCGGGATGAGCACGAGCAGCGGTACGACGGCGAGGTCCTGAAAAAGGAGCACGCCCATGACGCGTCGGCCGTGCTCGCTTTCGAGTTCGAGCCGATCGGCCATCAACTTGCCGACGATCGCGGTCGAGCTCATGGCCAGGGCGCCGCCAAGGGCGACGGCGCTTTGCCAGCCAAGGCCCCATGAGCGCCCCGCGAGAGCAAGCGCCCATGCGAGCAGCGCATTGCCGGCGACCGCGGCGAGCATCGTCAGGATGACCTGGCTCGAGCCGAGACCGAAGACGAGCTTTCTCATGCTGCGCAGCTTCGGCAGGTTGAACTCGAGGCCGATCACGAACATCAGGAAGACGATGCCGAACTCGGCGAGGTAGGCGACGCCGGTGGGATTGCCGGAAAGGGCCAGCGCGTTCGGGCCGATGAGCACGCCGACGGCGAGATAGCCGAGGATCGGTGGCAGGCGCGCAAGGCGGCAGGCGACGACGCCGACGACGGCAGCGAGCAGAAAGAGCAGCGTCTGTTCGAGCGAGGAGGCCATTGGCGAGCGCAAGCGGAGCAAGCAGGGGCGAACCCTAGAATCGGCCGATCCTACTGGACGGATTCACCACCTCAGTGTCGGCCCCCACCTCCTTCGACGCGGCGCGCGCACTCGAGCTCGCGCGCGCCACGCTCGATATCGAGGCGCGTGCCATCGAGGGCCTCAAGGCGCGCCAGGGCGAGTCCTTCGTCGCCGCGATGAAGGCGATGCTTGCGTGCCGCGGTCGGGTCGTCGTGATGGGCATGGGCAAGAGCGGGCACGTCGGGCGCAAGGTCGCGGCGACGCTGGCTTCAACCGGAACGCCGGCCTTCTTCGTTCACCCGGGCGAAGCCAGCCACGGCGATCTCGGCATGGTGACGCCGGCTGATGTCGTCCTCGCCATCTCGAACTCCGGCGAGAGCGACGAGATCGGCGCCATCGTTCCGGCGATCAAACGGCTCGGTGCCACGCTGGTGACGATGACCGGGCGCGCCGACAGCAGCCTGGCGCGCCACGCCGACATCGTGCTTTCGAGCGCCGTCGACCAGGAGGCCTGTCCGCTCAACCTCGCGCCGACGGCGAGCACGACGGCGCAGATGGCGCTCGGCGACGCGCTCGCCGTCGCCCTGCTCGACGCGCGCGGCTTTCGCGAAGACGACTTCGCGCGCTCGCATCCCGGTGGCAGCCTGGGCCGCAAGCTCCTCATGCACGTCGCCGACCTGATGCACACCGGCGCCGCCGTGCCGCGCGTCGGCACCGACGCCGTCGTTCCGGACATGCTGCGCGAGATGACGAGCAAGGGCTTCGGCTTTACCGCCGTGACCGGCGCCGACGGCAGCGTCGCCGGCATCTTCACCGACGGCGATCTGCGCCGCCTGATCGAAACGGGCGCCGACCTGCGCCGGCTCGCCGCGTGCGAGGTCATGCATGCCGGGCCGAAACTGATTCGCGGCGACGCGCTCGCCGTCGAAGCCGCCGAGCTGATGGAGCGGCATCGCGTCACGGGGCTGCTCGTCGTCGACGAGGAAGGCCACCTCGTCGGCGCTTTGAACTCGAACGACCTGATGCGCGCCAAGGTGATCTGATGGCACGGGCCGGCGCCGGGCCTTGCTTCGTTGAGCCCGCGATCTCGTTCGCGCCGGAGCTGCTGCTCGCCGCGCGCGGGCCGGCCGACGGCATTGCCGCGGCGATCTTCGATGTCGACGGCGTCCTCACCGACGGGCGCGTCTACATCGGCGAGAACGGCGAAGCGTTCAAGGCCTTCTCGACCCTCGACGGCCATGGCCTGAAACTTCTCGCGCGCGGCGGCATCGTGCCGATCGTCGTCACTGGCCGCGACTCGCCGGCGGTGCGGCGGCGCGTCGCCGAGCTCGGTATTGCCCACGCAGCCTATGGCGCCGCCGACAAGCTCGCCGCGGCCGAGATGCTTCTCGAAGCGATCGGTCTCGACTGGAGCCGTGTCGCCGCGATGGGCGACGACTGGCCCGACCTGCCCTTGATGCGGCGTGCCGCCTTCGCCTGCGCGCCGCCGGACGCGCACGTCGAGGCGAAGGTGTTGGCTGGCTATGTCACGACGGCACGCGGCGGCTTCGGTGCCGCGCGCGAGTTCTGCGATCTTCTGCTCGTTGCCGCCGGCCGCTACGCCGAACTTCTCGGCGGACCGCTTCGTTCGCTGGATGGCGCCCCCTGAAGCGGCGGAAGCCCAGGCCGTCGAGACCGGCCTCGACGAGGATGATCCCGTCGACCTCTCGTTCGCCGGGCCCGAGCCGGTCGTGCCTGCCGCCGCACCTTGGTACGCGCGCTTTATCGACCTTGCATCCGCCTACCTGCCGCTTCTGCTGATGGCGGTTCTCGCAGCGGGAACGTGGTGGCTGGTCCGTAATGCGCCGGTCATCGACACGCGTCCCGCAACGGTGCCGCTGCGCCACGAAGCCGACTACGTGATGACGCACTTCGTCGTCCAGCGCTTCGCTCCGGACGGCTCGCTGCGCACGCAGATCGAAGGCGCGCAGCTGCGCCACTATCCCGACGACGACACGCTGGAAATCGACGACGCACGCATCCGTGCCGTCGGCGACGACGGCACGGTGACGCTGGCTTCGGCGAAACGCGCCCTCGCCAACGGCGATGGCAGCGAGGTGGAGTTGATCGGTGACGCGCATGTGATGCGGCCGGCCGACGGGAAGGAAGAAGAGGTCGAATTCCGCAGCGAGTTCCTGCATGCGTTTCGCAACATCGAGCAGGTGCGCTCGAATCAGCCTGTCGTTGTGACGCAGGGCACGAGCGTCGTCCGCGCCGAAGGCATGGAATACGACAACCTGTCGCGCGTCGTCGAGCTCAAGGGCCATTCGACCGCGACGTTCATGCCGCCGAACAGGCGTCCGTGATGCAGGACCGGCTCGTCTTCATCACTGGCGCATCGAGCGGCATCGGCCAGGCACTGGCGGCGCGCTTCTACGCTGCGGGCTATCGCCTGGCACTGGTTGCGCGNNGTCGCGGTTTACGCCGCCGATGTGCGCGATGTCGCCGCGATTGTCGGAGCCGGTCGGGCCTGCATCGCCGCGCAGGGTCTTGCGGACGTTGTCATCGCCAACGCCGGCATCAGCGTCGGCTTCGATACGTCGCAAGCGGCCGATCTCGAAGTCATGCGCAGGACCTTCGAGACGAACAACCTCGGCATGGCCGCCACGTTTCACCCCTTCGTGGCAGCAATGCGCGAGCGCAGGTCCGGAACGCTCGTCGGCATCGCCAGCGTCGCCGGCGTCCGCGGCCTGCCCGGCCATGGCGCCTACTGCTCGAGCAAGGCCGCCGTCGCCATCTACTGCGAAAGTCTGCGCGGCGAGCTGCGGCCGTTCGGCGTCAAGGTCGTGACGATTGCACCCGGCTACATCGATACGCCGCTGACGCGCGGCAATCGCTACGCGATGCCGTTCCTGATGAGCGCGGCCGATTTCGCCGATCGTGCCTGGCGCGTCATCGAAGCCGGCGCGAGCTGGCGCGTCATTCCCTGGCAGATGGGCGCCGTCGCATGGCTGTTGCGCATCATTCCGAACGCGCTATTCGACCGGCTCCTGGCCAGCCGCCCACGCAAGCATCGACAGAGGCCATGAAAGGCGGTGCGCTTTCGCGGCACCGCCTCTTCGCAGAACCGGGAATCCGGATCAGTAGCCGCCGCGACTGCCGCTGCCGCCGCCGCCGGAGCGACCGCCGCCGCCGCCGCCGTAGCCGCCGCCACC
>PLZH01000279.1 GCA_003152055.1 Burkholderiales bacterium | reverse complement strand
TCGAACTCCGGGACTTTCGCCTGAGAGGTTGAGAGTTTTTCCCCGCCCCGCTCAAACTGGCACGCGACTGGCTACGTAGAAGGTATGACGACGCGACCCGATCCCAGAGACGAGAACCCGAGCGCAGGCCTGTTCGAGGGCTTGGCCGTGGCGAGCGAAGCGGACCTTGTGCGAGCGCAGGCTCGTGCGAGCAAACGCGTGCAAGGCCAGCCGCGCGTGCTGGAGCCCAACCGAGCACAGGTCGAGTTGCGCGCCTCGGACCTGGAGTCACTGCTGGGCGAAGGCCACCGGGCCCGGCTCGTGTGGGGCTACGTCGAGCGGCAGAACCTGGGCGCCCTGTTCGATGCCATCAAGGCCCGAGGTGCCGCACCCGGGCGGCGTGCGATCGACCCACGCATCCTGTTCGCGCTGTGGCTGTACGCCACGCTGGACGGGGTGGGCAGCGGACGCGAAGTCACGCGCCTGACGCGCGAGCACGATGCCTACCGCTGGATATGCGGGGGCGTGGCGGTGAACTACCACGCGCTCAACGACTTCCGGGGAGCCAATGATGCGCTGATGGACGAACTGCTCAGCGACAACGTGGCCGCCCTGGCGGCGGTGGGCGCGATCACCTTGGAGCGTGTAGCGCAAGACGGCATGCGTGTGCGAGCTGACGCCGGGGCGGCCTCGTTCCGCCGTCAGGCGCGCCTGGTGGAACACCAGGCCGAGGCACGCGAACTGGTGCAATCACTCAAGACCCAGGCGCAAGCGGACCCGGGCCAGGCCAGCCGGCGCGCGCAAGCGGCCCGACTGCGCGCGGCCCAGCAGCGCGAGCAACGCATTGCCGACGCACTCAAGCGGCTACCCGAGATGGCAGCCAACAAGCGGCGTAACGGCGACCGGCCCGAGGACGCGAGGACCAGTACTACCGATGCCGATGCGAGCAACATGAAGATGGGCGACGGGGGCTTTCGCCCTGCGTACAACGTGCAGTTCGCAACAGACTGTGGCAGCCAGGTGATCGTCGGTGTGGATGCGGTCACTGCGGGCAGCGACATGGCGCAGCTCGCCCCCATGGTCGCGCAGGTCGAGCAGCGCCTGGGGCAGGCCCCTGGGCAATGGCTGGTTGATGGCGGCTTCCCCGCACACGGGCAGATCGATGCGGTGGCGGGCAAGACCGAGTTGTATGCGCCGGTGCCTCGGCCCAAGTCGTCTAAGGGCCGGGACGGTGATGAGCCGCCCGCGCCGGGCAGCGAGTTCGAGCCCAAGCCGGGCGACAGCCAGGCTGTCGCGCAGTGGCGCGAGCGCATGAGCAGCGACGCTGCGCGCGAGATCTACAAGGACCGCGCTGCCACGGCCGAATGCGTGAACGCGCAGGCCCGTAACCGGGGCTTGCTGCGTATGCCGGTGCGCGGGCTGGCCAAGGTCAGGTGTGTGGTGCGGCTGTACGCGCTGGCGCACAACCTGATGCGGATCGTCGCGCTGGCGCCTCAATTGATCGGCTGGGGCACAGGTGCGTGCGCAGCCGCCGCAACACCCGCGTGAGGCAACAGAAAATGCCTCAACACCGCCAAGCCGCAGCATGGCAAGCCCTCACGGGCCTGCCGACTCGTCAGGAAACTCGCATCCACCTCATCGGCCCCGCGTTCCCCTGCGCCTCTGCTCTTCAATCAACCTTGGCTCGGAAGCGAAAGCTTCTCGGCCTCTGAGCCGGGCGCTTCGCTTTCCGGCGCATCGGCGCGCCGCGCCGGGCCCCGTCAGTCGAGCGGGACGACGGTGTCGCTCGCCGCGGCCACGCAGCCCTCGGCGATGTCGTCCCAACCGCGGCGGATCACGACCTGGCGATCGGTGTGGCAGAACTCGATCCGGCTCGCCTCGGGCATCCGCGCGTGAACGAAGGCTTCGATCGACGCCGGCATGCTGACGCGATAGACGTTGCCGGCCGTGTCTTCGCGCGGATGGTCATCGCCATGCACCCAGGGGATGAAGGCGCCGAGCCACATCAGCGAGCCCACCTCGATGATGCTCGGCTGGTAGCCGTTGTCCTTCAGCCAGCCCTGGGCCTCGGCCCGCGCCTCCCCGCTTTCGACCGACGGCGCGGCCAGGCCGCCCAGCGCGGCGGCCAGCAGCTCCGCGACCCACTGGTTGCAGTTCTGGTAGCGCAGGCTGAACGGATAGGCATTGGCGCTGTAGGCCGTGCTCAGGAATTGCAGGGCCTCCCGGTTGTCCAGCGCTTCGCTTTCCAGCAGCGAAGCCTGCTCCGGCGGCAGCAGCACCACCGAGATGTAGCCGATGGCCGATGTGTCCAGGCCGAGCACGAAAGCGGACATGCCCTGGTCGAAAATCCGCGGCTTGTGCTCGTCGCAGGCGTAGTAGAGCTGGCGCACCGACCAGGGTGTGTTCGCGCTGGCCTTCAGGCTGATGCCCGCATGCGAATAGCGCACACCGAACCGCTTCAGATCCAGGCCCGAGCGGGAGACGATCGCAAGGCTCTGGCCCGAATGGTCGAGCTCCTCCTTGATGAGGCCGGCGAAGCGGAGCAGCCGGTCTTTCTGCGCGACGCCGAGGTCGGCCTGCGCATCGCAGAAGCGCAGCGATCCGGCGCGGCACGCACCCCACGGGCCGAGAGCCAGGGCGCACAGGCCGGCCAGCAACCAGGCGCGCGCCCGGCCGCTCACCGCTCAGAGTTCCACGGGCACGGTCTGCAGTTCGCGGTACCAGTCGTCGCTGACCACCAGGTAGAACGCCTCTTTCGTGGCGGCGTTCGCGAATTCCAGCCCGTACGAGCGCGCCAGCAGCGTCACGTCGTCGCCTTGCGCGAGGCCGCTGCCGGCAAACGCCACTTGCGGCAGCAGCAGGGAAAAGCCGTCGTCGGCATTGCTTTCGGACCGGCCTTGCAGCGTCAGCCGCACGGTACCGGGCTGCTCGGGAACTGCCGCCACCTCGATGATCTTGTAGTCGCCGGCGGCCACCGGCGTGGCGTTGGACGAGCTGTTGCTCGACCGCTGGATCGACCCCGACACGCTGCCCACCGAGGTGGTGATGCTGTCCGACGCCGACGACGCGGCCGAGCTGCCAGCGAAAGCCGGCGTCCAGGCCAGGCCGAGCAGCAGGACGACCGAAGCCAGATGCTTGTCGAACGAGGGTGTATTCATCGCGGCTCCAGCAGGTGATGGCGTGGCTCGCATGCTACCGATCGGTCCGATGGGGATCGATGCTCCGACGGGCATCGATACGGATGTTCCACGCGGACACCGATCGGACGGGCCGTCAGCCCGCGGCCGGCGGCTCCTCGGCGCCACGCACCCTCGCGTACACGCGGGTGCTGCGCGGCTCGCCGCTCGGCGTCAGCGAATCGAAGCGAAGCAGCGCCTCGAGCGTGAAGCCGGCACGCTCGGCGACCTTCCAGCTGCGCTCGTTGTTGTCGTCCATGCGGATCTCGACGCGGCGCGCGGCAAGATCGTCGAAGGCCATGCGGGCGAGCGCCGTCACCGCCTCGGTGACGATGCCGCGGCCTTCGCAGCCGGTCCTGCGCCAGTAGCCGATCTCGAATCGGCGCAGCGCCCAATCGATGCGGTGCAGGCCGCAGCCGCCGAGAAGCTGGCCTTCGGCACCGGATGCGTCGCGCTCGAAGATCAACATCACCAGGTCTTCGCGCAGGATGAAGCGCCCCTGCTGGCGGCGGCAGTGCACTTCCGATTCCTCGAGCGTCGGCAAGGTGGTGGCCCACGGCAGCCAGGGGTCGAGTTCGGCGTGCGAGGCAATGACCACCGCGTTGACCACCGCGCCGTCGCCGCGCCGCGGGCAGCGCAGGATGAGGCGCGCCGTATCGATGCGCTCGGGCACTTCGATCAGCAAAGGGTCCATGGGCGGCTCCATCGCGGCGTCAGATCGCCGCCGCCCGGCGGACGTCGGCCTCGGCACCGAGCCAGTCCTCGTCGCGCTCGGGCGAAGGCAGGCGCTTGACGGCGCGGATGACGTCGAGCCGCGAAGCCGCGACGGCCAGCAGCAGCGCGCCGCCACCGGCGACGGCGAGGGACGTGCGCAGGCCCGAGTGCTCGCCGAGCCAGCCGCCGAGCAAGGCGCCCGGGCCGGCCGGGATGAGGATCAGCCAGCGCATCGTGCTCGTCATGCGGCCGAGCAGGGGCGCCGGTGTCACCGCCTGGCGCAGGGCCAGGAAGTTGATGAAGATGAAGACGGCGCCCGTCGAGAACATCATGAGCGTGAGCGAGAACGCGGCGACGCCCCAGACATTGGCCGGCGCCAGCGAAAGCAGCAGCCAGCCGCAGCCGCAGATGGCAATGCCGAGAACGAGGCTGGGCCCCGGCCCGAGGCGCCGGCTGATGCGGTTGCCGAAGACGCTCGCGATGATCGTGCCGACACCCATGCCCGTATAGCTGAGACCCACCGCCTGCTCGGAGAGGCCGAGCGTTCGCGTCGCGAAGAGGATCTGCACGACGAGGGCTGCGTTGTAGCAGGCCTGCCAGCCACCGACGACGAGCGCCAGCGCGACGAGCAGGCGGTGCCGCGCGACGAAGCGCACGCCCGCCTTGAGCTCGGCCAGGAACTGCGCCATCGCCGCCACGCCTCGACCACGGGGCCGTGCCGGCTGCTCGTGGATGGCGATGCCGCGCAGGATCGCCGCCGAGATCGAGACGAGCACGGCGTCGACGAGCAAGGCGAGCGGCGCGCCGACCACCTTGATGAGCGCACCGGCAAGGCCCGGGCCGGCGACTTCGGCGCCCGAGCTGGCGAGCGCGTTCTTGGCGTGCGCCTCGACCAGCCGGTCGCGCGCGACGACCTGCGTCAGCACGATCTGCGCGGCGCTGCCGGCGATCGTGTAGACGATGCCGATGACGAAAGCGCAGACGTAGAGCCAGGCGAACGAAAGCCAGCCCGCCCACCAGGCGAGCGGCACGCTGGCGACGACGACGCCAATCGTGCATTCGCCGACGACGTAGACGGGAAGCTTCCTCACCCGGTCGAGCCAGACGCCGGCGGGCAGCGAGAAGAGCACGAAAGGCAGGATCTCCATCGCCGTGAGCAGGCCCATCTGCGTCGGGCTGGCATGCAGCAGCACCGCGGCCGTGAGCGGCAGCGCGAGCAGCGTCACCTGGCCGCCGAACGAGCTGATGAGGATCGACGTCCACAGGCGGCGATAGGCCAGGTCGTGCAGCAGGTCCGTCGCCGAAAGGCGCGGCCATGCGGGGAGCAGTTTTCTTGACTTTCTCGATAGCCAACTCATGGCTTCACCTTCTCTTTCCATCGCGGCTGCCCGGTAGGGCGGCCTGGCGGGCCGGGTGGGCCCTTGCAGCGGGGAAACGAAGTGCAATCGATTCTTCCGCTGATCTCTCAGCGGAACTTCGATGCGAAGGAAGCTGAGAGGACTAGATCGGCGCCGGGGCGCGAAGGCCGCCGGAACGCTTGGCCATGCCGGCAAGGCCAACCCACGGCCGCGCGACGCCGAAGGCGCCGAGGACGATGAGGGTGTGGTTGCGGTTCATGGGAAACGTCAATCTCGTGTGAGGCGCGATCGTAGCAGGCAGGCGCCCGGCTCGGCAACGATGGCGGCCCGACTTGTTGCACCGCGCCCACGCAGCGATATGACGGATTCGTGTCAGGAGCGGTAGTCGGCGTTGATCTTCACGTAGTCGTAGCTCAGATCGCAGGTCCACACCGTGGCCTCATGCGGGCCGCGATGCAGGCCGACGCGCACGGTGATCTCGCTTTGTTTCATGACGCGCCGCCCGTCTTCCTCGCGATAGGAAGGGCGGCGGCCGCCGCCTTCGACGACATGCACATCGTCGAGGAAGAGATCGATCTTCGTCTGATCGAGATCGCCGATGCCGGCGTAGCCGACGGCGGCGAGGATGCGGCCGAGGTTCGGATCGCTGGCGAAGAACGCCGTCTTGACGAGCGGTGAGTGAGCGATCGCGTAGGCGACCAGGCGACACTCGGCGACGCTCGCGCCGCCTTCGACGCGGACGGTGATGAACTTGGTGGCGCCTTCGCCGTCGCGCACGATTGCCTGTGCCAGGCGGCGCGCCACGTCGAACACGGCGGCACGCAAGGCGCGACCTTCGGCGCTGTCGAGGCTCGTGATGGGCCCGTTGCCGGCTCCGTGCGTGGCGATCAGCACGAAGGAATCGTTGGTCGAGGTGTCGCCGTCGATCGTGATACGGTTGAACGACTCGTCGGCCGCTTCGCGCACGAGCTGCTGCACGAGGCCGGGGGCAATGGCGGCATCGGTGGCGATGAAACCGAGCATCGTCGCCATGTTCGGCCGGATCATCCCGGCGCCCTTGCTTATGCCGGTCACGGCCACCGTCTTGCCGCCGATCGATAACACCGTCGAGGCCGCCTTCGGCACCGTATCGGTCGTCATGATCGCTTCGGCCGCGATGGCCCAGTGATCGGGCCGCGCATCGGCGAGCGCGGCCAGCAGCGCTGCCTCGATGCGATCGTTGGGCAGCGTTTCCATGATCACGCCGGTGGAAAACGGCAGCACCTGCTCGGGCGCACAGCCGAGCAGCGACGCGAGGGCAGCGCACGTCGAGCGGGCACGGGCGAGACCGTCGACCCCGGTGCCGGCGTTGGCGTTGCCGGTATTGACCAGGATGGCGCGCACCTGGGCGCCCGCGGCGAGGTGCTCGCGGCAGAGCTGCACGGGGGCGGCGCAGAATCGGTTGGCGGTGAAGACGCCTGCGACCGTTGCGCCGG
>PLZH01000321.1 GCA_003152055.1 Burkholderiales bacterium | reverse complement strand
CCGGCTCCGGCAAGTCGGTGACCAGCTTGTCGATCATGGGCTTGATCGCCGAACCGCCCGGGCGCGTCGCTGGCGGTGAAATCCTGTTCCGCACGCGCGCAGGGCCCGTTGTCGATCTGGCGCAGTTGCCGGTCAGGGCACTGCGCAGGCTCCGCGGCCGCGACATCGCGATGATCTTTCAGGAACCGATGACGAGCCTCAACCCGGTGTTCACCGTCGGCGACCAGATCGCCGAAGCAGCGATCCTGCACCTGGGCATGCGGCGCGCCGCGGCCGCACGGCGCGCGCTCGACATGCTGGAGCTGGTGGAAATACCCGCGGCGAAACAGCGTTTTGGCGAATATCCGCATCAGTTGTCGGGCGGGATGCGGCAGCGGGTAATGATCGCGATCGCGCTCGCCTGCAACCCGTTGCTGCTGATCGCCGACGAGCCCACGACGGCCCTCGACGTGACCATCCAGGCGCAGATACTCGCGCTGCTCGACAAGCTGCGCCGCGACATCGGAATGGCCGTGCTGTTCATAACCCACAACCTGGGCGTCGTGGCCGAAATCGCCGACCGCGTCGTCGTGATGTACGCCGGAAGGGTGGTCGAGGAGGGCGACGTACGCGCCTTGTTCAGGACGCCGCGGCATCCGTACACGCAAGGCCTGCTCGCCTGCCGGCCGCGCCGCGCGCTCGAGACCGAAGCGCCTGGAGCGACACGAAGGCTGAATGCGATCCCCGGCCAGGTGGCGAGCCCGCACGACCCGCTGCCCGGCTGCGCATTCGCGCCGCGTTGCGCGCTGGCGCTGCCCGAATGCTCGGCCGCGATGCCGCCGCTGGCCGAGATCGCCGCGGGCCGGCGCTCGCGCTGCCTGCGCTGGAGCCTGCTGTGACCGAGCCCATGCTGCGCGTGCAGGGATTGAAGAAGTATTTCGGCCATCGCGACCGTCCGGTCCGCGCGGTCGACGATGTCAGCTTCGAGATCGCGGCGGGTGAGGTGCTCGGCCTGGTCGGCGAATCGGGGTCGGGCAAGAGCACGATAGGCCGTTCGGTGTTGAAGCTGATCGAGCCCACCGCCGGCGAGATCCGGTTCGAGGGCGACGATCTGGCGCCGTTGTCGGCGTGGGCGATGCGTCCCTATCGCCGGCGTCTGCAGATCATCTTCCAGG
Organism: Burkholderiales bacterium; assembly: GCA_003152055.1. GTDB lineage: Bacteria > Pseudomonadota > Gammaproteobacteria > Burkholderiales > Burkholderiaceae_C > Schlegelella_A. The sequence goes on along the minus strand of PLZH01000321.1, from coordinate 4,028 downwards.
ACCCGTACGCGAGCCTGAACCCGCGCCGGCGGGTCGGCGACACGCTCGACGAAGCGCTGGCCACGCACAGCCTGCACCCGGGCGCGGCGCGCGCCGGACGGATCGCCGAACTGCTGTCGCTGGTGGGGCTCGCGCCCGAACACGCGCGCCGCTATCCGCACGAATTCTCGGGCGGGCAGCGCCAACGCATCGGCATCGCCCGGGCGCTGGCGGTCGAGCCCCGGTTCATCGTCGCCGACGAGCCGGTGTCTGCCCTCGACGTGTCGATCCAGGCGCAGGTCATCAACCTGCTGTCCGATCTGCGCGAGCGCTTCGGCCTGACGATGCTGTTCATCTCGCATGATCTCGACGTCGTCGAGTACCTGTGCGATCGCATCGTCGTCCTCTATCTAGGCAAGATCATGGAAGTGGCTCCCGCCACAGACCTGTACCGGACGCCGCAACATCCCTATACGCAGGCCCTGCTCGACGCGTCGCCGCGGCCCGACCCGGATGCCCGCCGCGAGCGCCGGCTGCTGCAGGGCGATATTCCGAGCCCGATCGATCCGCCTTCGGGTTGCGTGTTCCGCACCCGTTGCCCCTACGCGCAGGACGCCTGTGCCGCATCGGTGCCGCCTTTGCGTGCAGTGGCGCCGGGCCGCTTCAAGGCGTGCTTGCGCGACGACATTTTCTGAGACGACCTGCCGAATCCCATGAACATAATTGACCTGAGCCCGATCCTTGCCGAAGTCCTCGATCCGACGACCAAGGGCTATCCGCTGTCTGCCGCTTCGCTCCCGATATCGTCGGTCGGCAGCCAGGGCTGGAGCCTGCTCGACGGCGACCTGCCGCTGCCGCTGGCGGTGATTCGCGATTCAGCGCTCGCCCACAACCACGTCTGGATGCGCGATTTCACCGCGGCGACACGCGTCCTGCTGGCGCCGCACGGCAAGACGACGATGGCGCCGCAGATCTTCGCCCAACAGCTGGCCGCCGGCGCCTGGGGAATGACGGTGGCCAACGTGCAGCAACTCGGGATCTGTGCGCGCTTCGGCGTGCGCCGCGTCATCATGGCGAATCAGTTGCTCGGTGCGCTCGAAGTGGGAACGGTGATCGCCCTCCAGAAGCAGCATCGGGATCTCGAGTTTCACTTTCTGGTCGACTCGCCGGCGCAACTCGCCGCGATCGAGGCCGCTGCGATGCTCACCACACCGTCGCGCAAGCTCACCGCGCTGATCGAGCTGGGCGTGCCCGGAGGTCGCACCGGCGTTCGAACGCACGGCGATGCGCTGGTATTGGCGCGCGCGGTCGCCGCGAGCCGGTGCGTCGCGCTGTCAGGTCTCGAGTGTTACGAAGGGCTGAAGATCAGCGGCGACTCGGCGCAGGATGCGGTGACGGTCGGTGCGCTGATGCAACGCGTGAAGGAGCTCGCGCTCGCCTGTGACAGCGAGGGTCTGTTTGCCGGTCCCTCCATCATCCTGACGGCCGGTGGCTCGGCCGCATTCGACATCGTCGCGCGCGAACTGCCGATGCGCCTGTCGAAGCCCGTCCTGACCATCCTGCGCAGCGGCTGCTACGTCACGCACGATTCCGGCAACTACATGCGCTTGCTCGAAGGTGTCAGGGCGCGCAGCGGCGCGGCGTGGCAGACGCGCCCGGGCCTTCAGCCTGCCCTCGAAGTGTGGTCGCGCGTGCAATCGTGCCCGGAGCCGGGACTGGCGATCCTGACGATGGGAAAGCGCGATGCCTCGTACGACATCGAAATGCCGATTCCCCTCAAACGTTACCGCCCCGAAGCCATGACGGGCATGCAAGCGGTGCCGACAGCGTGGACGATCGCCGTGATGAATGACCAGCATGCGTACCTGCGGTTCTCCGCTGAAGAGGCCGACCCGCCGCAAGTCGGCGACCTGATCGGCTGCGGCATTTCGCATCCGTGCACGACGTTCGACAAATGGCGCGTGCTGTTCACGGTCGATGATGGCTATCGCGTGACCGGCGCGATCCGCACCTACTTCTGATCCTTCCCGACCCCGGACTTTCATGAGCAATCCTCGCAAGGTCATGCCGTCGGCGTGATCGAGGTCCATAAGGAGTCTGCAATGCATCCCGAAGACGACAGGAATTCGCGAGCGTTGCTACTGCGAGGCGGCACGGTCATCGACGGGACGGGAGCGCCGCGCTTCGGCGCCGATGTGCGCGTCGAGGGCGAGCGCATCGTCGCGGTGGGCGCGAACCTGGCGGAGGACGGCGCCCTGGTGCTCGACGCCACCGGAAGGATCGTCGCGCCGGGATTCATAGACGTGCATACGCACGACGATCAGATCGTGCTGTCGGCGCCGCGAATGCTGCCGAAAATCAGCCAGGGCGTCACCACCGTCGTTGTCGGCAACTGTGGCATCAGCCTGGCGCCGCTGGTGCACGCCAACGTGCCGCCGCCGCTGAACCTGCTGGGCGGACCCGACAAGTACGTCTATCCGACGATGGTTGCCTATGTCGCGGCAGTCGACGCGGTCCGGCCGGCGGTCAACGTCGCGGCGCTGGTCGGGCATTCGACCTTGCGGGTCGCGACGATGGACGATCCCTATCGCCAGGCGACGCCGGCCGAGCAGGCGCGGATGGGCGAGCTGTTGCGCGAAGGACTGGCGGCCGGTGCAGCAGGATTGAGCTCCGGTGTGTTCTACGCAACCGGCGCCGCCGCCGACATCGACGAGCTGGCGCTGCTTGCCGGCATCACGGGCGAAGCGGGCGGTGTGTATACGACGCACATCCGGCAGGAAATGGACAAGGTCCTGGATTCGCTGGACGAGGCGTTCGCGACGGCGAAGCGCGGCAACGTGCCGGTCGTCATTTCGCATCACAAATGCGCCGGGCCGCGGAACTGGGGCCGCACCATCCAGACGCTGGCGCACATCGACGCGGCGCGCCGGGACCAGGCGATCGGGCTGGACTGCTATCCGTACATCGCCGGTTCGACCGTGTTGCGCAGCGAAATGGTCGACGGCATCATCGACATCCTCATCACCTGGTCGACGCCGCATCCGGAAATGGCCGCGCGCAGGCTCGCCGGCATTGCGCAGGAATGGAACTGCACCCAGCAGGAAGCGTGCGAGCGTCTGCAGCCCGGCGGCGCCTGCTACTTCCAGATGCGCGAGGACGATGTGCAGCGCGTGCTTCGGTATCCGGCGACCATGATCGGTTCCGACGGCTTGCCGCACGACCAGCACCCGCATCCGCGGCTCTGGGGAACATTTCCCCGCGTCCTCGGACACTACAGCCGCGACCTGGGGCTGTTTTCGCTGGAAACCGCGGTGCACAAGATGAGCGGCCTGTCGGCGCGCCAGTTCCGGCTCGAGGACCGCGGCGAAATCCGGGCTGGCGCCTACGCCGACATCGTCGTGTTCGACGCAGCGACGATCAGGGATGCAGCCACCTTCGAACAGCCGAAGACGCAGGCAGTGGGCGTGGACTGTGTCCTGGTGAACGGTAGGGTCGCGTATCGGTGCGACGAAACCGGGCTGAAGGGAAATGGGCGGTTCCTGAGGAGGGTCCGACAACAAACAAGCCCTGGAGCGTAGATTCTCCGATCGAGCGCTATCGGTTCAGCACGCTTCGATGGGGTGTTCCGATCCTGACGCTTGTCGCGTTGGGCGAGCTGATGAAGGTTCTGGCGTAGAAGAAGGACTCGGGCCTAAGACCTCGTGCGTGCCCCCGACGGACACCGACCGGAAGCGCGGCAATGCTCGGTTATGCCGCTCGCATCAACCCTTCGCTTTCGAATCCTATTGCTTCGACGATGGTCGGCTTTCACTCCACCGGTCAAGGTCGACCCGGCGCCAGCCCACCGCTCGGCCCGCTAGCTTGACGGGCGAGGGGAAGCTTTGTTCAGCGATGAGGCGATAGATCGTTGAGCGCGCAAGGCCTGTTCTTCGAGTGACCGAAGGCATGCGAAGAAACTCGACGTCCTCGGTGCGGAAGGGCGGCGTCGCGTGCGGTTGATCGATTTGAAGCATGGCGAACTGTGCGTAAGCGTCTAGCCGCGGCAGCTT
>PLZH01000106.1 GCA_003152055.1 Burkholderiales bacterium | reverse complement strand
GCCGGCCTGAAGCTGCCGATGCAGACGCGCACCGGTCAGATCCAGCTCGGGGTCTGCATCATCGCCGTGATTTGCCTGCTCGCGGGTCAGCGTCTACCGACCGCTGTCGCCCTCGGCATCGCCGGGTTGCTGTCGCTGCTGCAACTGATGCGGTGGAGGCCTTATGCGGTCCGCGGCAATCCGCTGCTGTGGATTCTCTATGTCGGCTATGCCGGCCTGGGCGTCGGCCTGGCGATGGCCGCCTGTGCGATGGTCGATGTCGACCTGCCGCCGGCGCTACCGGTGCACATGATCGCGATGGCCGGTTTCTCGGTGTTGATCATCGGCATGGTCACGCGCACCGCGCTCGGCCACCTCGGCCGGCCGCTCGCCACTGATCGCAGCATGCTCGCGAGCTACGTACTGATGCTCGCGGCGGTGGCCCTGCGCCTGGCCGCGATCGCGCCTTCGGCCTTCAGCCAGCCGGCGCTGCACCTTTCGGCGGCGGCGTGGATCGCCGCGCTTGCGCTCTACCTCTGGCGCTTCGCGCCGCTGCTGATCCGGCCGCGCTCATGACGACGCGAAGCATCGATTGCACGAACCGGAGTCCGCCATGCGCCTGACGACGATGACCGACTATTCGCTGCGCCTGCTGATGTACGTCGCCCAACACCCCGAGCGCCTGTGCACGATCGCGGAGGTGGCGCGCGCCTACGACATTTCAGAAGCGCACTTGATGAAGATCACGCACCAGCTCGGCCTCTGCGGCTGGCTCGAGACGGTGCGCGGCAAAGGCGGTGGCATGCGCCTCGCGGCCGCGCCCGCCGACATCAACCTCGGCGCCGTGGTGCGCAGCATCGAACCCGATTTCTTCCTCGTCGACTGTTTCGGCAGCGACCCCGTGTGCCTGCTGGCCGGAAGTTGCCAGCTGACGAGCATCGTCAGCGGCGCCCTGCAGGGCTTCATGCAGCACCTCGACGGCCACACACTCGCCGATCTGCTGCCGGCGCCGGTAGACAGCGCCTCGCGGCTGCGGCCGGTGACCTTCGGCAAACGGCCGGCCCGCGTGCCGACCTGACGTCGCCCACTGCCCGCCACGGCAACGATGCCTTCCGGTAGAAGCATGAAACGATCGTCGGCTTTGCTCGGTCTCTCGCGCGAACACCATGAAGCGCTAGTACTGGCCCGTCGTGCCGGCAGCGTCGATCCGGACAGCGAGGCGGCACGCGGACAGCGTGCGCATCTGCTGCGGCGCTGGGCCGAGCAGTTCGAACCGCACTTCGCGCTCGAAGAAGAGGTGCTGCTGCCGGCGCTCGTCGCCGCCGGCGAGGGCGGCTGGGTCGCCGAGGCGCTGGCCCAGCACACGGGTCTGCGGCGCCTGCTCGAGCGCCTGCGCGAGGACGACATGCCGGCACTGCCGGCATGGGGCGACGCGATGCTGGCCCATGTCCACTTCGAAGAACGCGTGCTGTTTCCGCTCGCCGAGCGCACCCTCGATCTCATCGCGCTGGCCGGTTCTCTGAACCGGAAGGCATGCCCCGCTCATTCCTCACGCTGAAAGGCCCGACCATGACCCAAGCCCATACCCACCTGTCCGCCGACCGCGTCTATCCGTTCGACGCGCGCGGCGTCGCCAAGCGCTTTCGCCACGCCGCCATCTTCGGCGCGCTGGATTCGCTCGCGCCCGGTGAGACGATGCGCTTCGTCAACGACCACGATCCGCTGCCGCTGCTCGGCCAGCTCGAAGCCCGCTATGGCGACGCGGTCACGATCGAATACCGGCAGCGCGAGCCGGGGGCGATCGCGATCGACTTCATCAGGCGCTGAGCGCCGCGCCGCGGCAGCGAATTCAGCGATCGGCGAAGGTAGCGAGTGCACTCGCTGTCGGTCGCCGGCTCAAGCCTCGACGCTGACGAGCGCCGGATCGTCCGCATGATCCAGCAGGATCGCGCGGACCCGTTCCTGCCACGCCTGCGCGAACGCGCTGCGCGCCACCGCAGCGGCATTCGGGGCCAGGGCGGCCTGCATCAGCGCCGTTAGCGTCGGCGTGCGCGGCAAGGCGTCCATGCGGAAGGAAACCTCGACGCTCGTGCCGGTATCGAGGCGCGTGAAGCGCATCTCGCCGCGCATTGGCACGCCGAAGGCGAGCAGACCCCGGCGCACGTGGCGGCCCGCCAGACCCTTGAAGCCGCCCGGCCCCGCGGCACCGGTGATCAGCGCGGCCACATTGGCGACGACGCCGACGACGCCCGCCTCCTGCGCGTCGCGCAGCTCCACCCGCAACTCGCCCCGGCGCGGCGTTTCTCCGGGATACAGCCGCGCTAGCGCGGCTCTCGTCATCAGATAGGCGCCAGCGACCGTCGGGCACGAGTGACCGGCCAGCTTGACGGCATCGAGGTACGTGTATTCGATGATTCCGCCTTTCGCGGCGCCGAGCGTTTCAGCCAGCGCGTCCTGCATCGCGATGCGCGGCGCCCCGTCGAAGAACGCCGGGACTTGCATCTGGGTCGGGATCGCGGCGCCGGGGCGCGCGGAATCGTGCGGAACCTGAGGGAGCGGTTGCAAAACGGCAGGACTTTCGATCTTCATGGTGAGGTCCTTCGATGCGTTGGGAGCGGAGATGGGTGAAAGTGCGATGGCGATCCGGCCAAGGGAGAGAGATTGACAAGGGCATCCAAGTCTATAAGATATACGTATCATGAATCTTATATCTTCACCCGCACGGGACACCAATCATGTCGATCACACTGACCGGGGCCGCCGCTAAGCAGGTTCGCACGCAGCTCGAAAAACGCGGCAAGGGCCTCGGGCTGCGCATCGGCGTTAAGAATGTCGGCTGCTCCGGCTTTGCCTACACCTACGAGATCGCCGACGAATTGCGCGACGATGAGCGCATATTCGAAGACCACGACGCCAAGCTGATCGTCGACGCGAAGAGCCTCGCGTTCATCGACGGCGCCCGTATCGACTTCGTCACCGAAGGCCTGAAGCAGGCCTTCAAGGTCGAGAACCCGAACGTCGACAGCACCTGCGGCTGCGGCGAGAGCTTCAACCTGAAGGCCGGGGTCGCCTGAAGGAGCTCGCATGAGTGCCTTGTTGCAAGACCTCGTCAACAGGCCCTACAAGCACGGCTTCGTCACCGACATCGAGTCGGATGTCGCGGCCAAAGGCCTGAACGAAGACACCATCCGGTTGATCTCGACGAAGAAGCGTGAGCCCGAGTGGCTGCTCGAGTTTCGTCTGAAGGCCTTTCGCCACTGGCTGACGATGACGCCGCCCGAGTGGGCCAACGTCAAGTATCCGAAGATTGATTTCCAGGCCATCAGCTACTACTCGGCGCCCCGGCCCAAGCCGAAGCTCGCCAGCATGGACGAGGTCGATCCCGAGCTGTTGCGTACGTTCGAGAAGCTCGGCGTGCCGA
>PLZH01000044.1 GCA_003152055.1 Burkholderiales bacterium | reverse complement strand
TTGCCGGCCTGAAGCTGCCGATGCAAACGCGCACGGGCCAGGTCCAGCTCGGCGTCTGCGTCGTCGCTGTGATCTGCCCGCTCGCGGGCCTGCGGCTGCCGACCGCCATCGCCCTCGGCATCGCCGGCCTGCTGTCGCTACTGCAGTTAGTGCGGTGGAAACCGTACGCGGTCCGCGGCAATCCGCTGCTGTGGATCCTCTACGTCGGCTATGCCGGCCTGGGTGTCGGCCTGGTGGCGGCCGCGTGCGCAGCCGCCGGTGCCAGCCTGCCGCCGGCGCTACCGGTGCACATGATCGCGATGGCCGGTTTCTCGGTGTTGATCATCGGCATGGTCACGCGCACCGCGCTCGGCCACCTCGGCCGACCGCTCGCTACCGATCGCAGCATGCTCGCGAGCTACGTGCTGATGCTCGCGGCCGTGGCGCTGCGCCTGGCCGCAATTGCGCCGTCGGCCTTCAGCCAGCCGGCGCTGCACCTGTCGGCGGCGGCGTGGATCGCCGCGCTCGCGCTCTACCTCTGGCGCTTCGCGCCGCTGCTGATCCGGCCACGCTGATGACGACGCGAAGCGCCGATTGCACGAACCGGAGTCCGCCATGCGCCTGACGACGATGACCGACTATTCGATGCGACCGGGAGTTGCCAGCTGACGAGCATCGTCAGCGGCGCCCTGCAGAGCTTCATGCAGCACCTCGACCGCCGCACCCTTGCCGATCTGCGGCCAGCCACCGCGAAAGTCGCGGCCAAGCCGAAGTCGGTCACGCGGCCGGTGACCTTCGGCAAGCGGCTCACGGTTTCCACGAGCTGAGCCGCTGGCAGGCGTCGAACCCACCACGCAAAGGCCCACAAGACTCAACCTCAATGACCCTGAAGCCGACAATCCCATCCGTTGCGAAGAGCGACCTGAAGGCCGTGCTGCTCGAAGGCATACACCCTTCCGCGATCGAAGCGCTCCGGCGTGACGGCTACACGCAGATCGTCAGCCATGCCAAGTCGCTGTCCGGCGGGGACCTGGCGGACGCCGTCGCCGACGCCCATTTCCTCGGCATTCGCTCACGCACCCAGGTCACTGCCGAGCTGCTGCAACAAGCGAAGCAGCTAGCTGCGATCGGGTGCTTTTGCATCGGCACCGACCAGGTCGACCTGAAGGCCGCGATGCGGCTCGGTATCCCGGTCTTCAACGCGCCGTTCTCCAACACCCGCAGCGTCGCCGAGCTGGTGCTGGCGCAGATCATCATGCTGATGCGCGGGATACCGGAGAAGAACGCGATCCTGCACCGCGGCGGCTGGGTCAAGAGCGCCGCGCATTCGTACGAGGTGCGTGGCAAGACGCTCGGCATCGTCGGCTACGGCCATATCGGCACGCAGATCGGCGTGCTCGCCGAACAGCTCGGCATGAGCGTGGTCTTTCGCGACATCGAGGCCAGGCTGCCGCTCGGCAACGCCCGTGAAATGGCCAGTCTCGACGAGTTGCTGCAAGTCGCCGATGTCGTCAGCCTGCATGTGCCGGAAACGCCGGAAACGGTGAAGATGATCGGCGCTGCGCAACTGGCTGCGATGAAGCCGGGCAGCCACCTGATCAATGCGTCGCGTGGCACTGTCGTCGACATCGATGCGCTCGCCGCGGCGCTCGAGAGCGAGCACCTGCGCGGCGCGGCAATCGATGTCTTTCCGCTCGAGCCGCAGAGCAACGACACGGCGTTCGTCTCGCCGCTGACGCGCTTCGACAACGTCATCCTGACACCGCACATCGGCGGCTCGACCTCCGAAGCGCAGCTCAACATCGGCAAGGAAGTCGCGGCCAAGCTGATTCGCTACAGCAACAACGGCTCGACCACGTCGGCGGTCAATTTCCCGGAAGTGGCTCTGCCCGAGCACACCGGTCGCAGCCGCCTGCTGCACATCCACAAGAACGTTCCCGGCGTCCTCGCCCACGTCAACGAGCGGCTGTCGGCCGCGGGCATCAACATCGCGGCACAGTATCTGAGCACCAACGAAGAGATCGGCTATGTCGTGATCGACGTCGACAGCGCAGGCAGCCACTCGGCGCTCGGTGANNGGGCGCTGATGACGCGTTCGCCGCGGACTTTCCTATGGAATTGACCGATGACAATCACCCTGACTGAAGCCGCTGCCAAACAGATACGCAGCCAGATCACCAAGCGCGGCAAAGGGATGGGCCTGCGGGTCGGCGTCAAGAACGTCGGCTGTTCCGGCTTCGCGTACACCTACGAGCTCGTCGATGACCTGCATGCCGGTGACCAGTTGTTCGAAGGCCATGACGCCAAACTGGTGGTCGACGCCAAGAGCCTCGCCCTCATCGACGGCGCGCGCTTGGACTTCGTCGTCGAAGGGCTGAAACAGACCTTCAAAATCGAGAACCCGAATGTCGACAGCACCTGCGGCTGCGGCGAAAGCTTCAACCTAAAGGCCGCAGCCAGCTGAGGAACGCGTCCATGAGTGCCCTGCTGCAAAGCCTCGTCAACCCAGCCCTACAAACATGGCTTCGTCACCCGCATCGAATCGGACGTCGCCGCGAAGGGGCTGAACGAAGACACGATCCGGCTGATCTCGACGAAGAAGCGCGAGCCCGAGTGGCGTAGAACGAAGCAAATGTGTCACCAACATCGCGGCCCTGCCGAATGTCTCCGCAGAGTGCATCCTATTGCCTCGTCCTCTCCCGATACCCGTGCGCTTCATGCGCGAATCAGCAGCACCGCACCTGACAAGATCGAAAACGACATGACGAAGATGCGCAGCGCACGCGAGTTGACGCGCTGGTGAACCAGCCGGCTCAGCAGGGCGCCGATGCTCAGCGCGGGCAGTAGCTGCGCGGCGCCCATCAGCGACGCCGCGGCTATCCTGCCCGCATGCCAGAGAAATGCGAGCGACAGCAGCTCGCCGACCAGAAAGCACATTGCGATCGTCGAGCGCATGACCGCGACCGGGTGGTGTTGATACACCAGCGCGAGCGGGGGTCCGCCTATGCCGGTTGCGGTTTCGGTGATGCCGGTGATGAGGCCGGCGGCAAGATAGACGCCGCGACTCGGCCGAAACACTGGCATTGCGAGCGTTGCCACTGCCGCCGCAATCGTCGAGATGCCTATCAGCAGGTTCAAATGGTTGGCCGACAGCGCGACCAGTACCCACAGGCCGCCGAACGTGCCGCCAAAACGCCCCGCGGAAATCCAGGCGCCGCTGCGAAAGTCGAGGGCAGCGCGTTCACGCCAGGCGACGTAGAAGTTGAGTGGCAGCATCAAGACCAGAACCGCCACTGGCAGCATCGTTGGGGCAAGGATGCCGAGCACCGGTGCGACCAGCAGAGCGAAACCCACACCTGTGATGCCCTGCACGAAGCTGGCGAAGATAACAATGGTCGAGACCATTGCCAGGGTTGTCCATGTCATTGAGCGATGCCGCTTTCGTTCGTTGGTTTGTCGCTCGACTCACGTCGCGCCAGCCGGCGCCGGCGGTCCACGGCCGATAGCGGATGAATGCGCTGGATCGGCGCGCTCCCGATCGCTCGCGATACGTGTTCGCGCAGGTCATCGACGAGTGCTCGACCGTCCGAGTCGATCGGCCAGCCGCACCAAAGGCGCATCGTGCCCTCAACGGACACGGCGTCAATCTGGTCGCAGTTGCCCAGCCTGACCAGATCCCAATCGAGATCGACCGAAGGGCAGAGCTCGGGCACGTTGATGTCGACGATCAGAAAGTCAGCGCGCTTGCCAACGGCGATCTCGCCGGTCACAGCGCCGAGCCCGACGGCGTGCGCGCCCTCGAAGATCGCGTGGCGCGGCGCCGCATACCGAACGCGAATCGGATCAGACAAGTTGCTTGGGCGCACTGAGGTTGTCGGATCAACTCAATCTACGCTGCAGAGCACGTTCTGCAGACCTTCCCTTCTAAACTAACGGCCGCCTTCGATGAGATTGCCATCGTACGGAAGAGAAACGCTAGTGCCAAGCGGTCGGCTTCGCTCGGGCGTCGTCCAATGTAGACGCAGCATCAATACTTTCGCAGGTAGTTGAGGTCGAGCGCGTCGCGGACCATTTCCATCGTCGCCGTGGCGATGACGCGATTGCGTTTTGTGCCGTGTTCGAGCGCTTCGCGCACCAGCGACATGTTTCGTTCGTATTTCGCGCGCCGTTGACGCATGGGTTCCAGCAGTTCGTTCAGGACGGTCGTCAATCGATCCTTCAACTCCTTGTTGCTCACTCCCCTGCGCTCGTAGCGCTCCTTCAAGTCTCGCACCTCCGCAGCGTCGCGATCGAACGCGTCGAGGTACCCAAAAACAGGATTTGCACTCACCTTGCCGGGCTCGTTCGCGCCGCGCGGAGGGCCGCCGTACATGCCGCGTACCTTCTTCGCTACCGAGTCCGCGCTGTCTCTGAGGTCGATCGTGTTGCCTCGTGACTTGCTCATCTTGGCATGGCCATCGATGCCCAGGAGACGCGGTACGCGCCCCACGAGCGCTTCGGGCTCGGGAAAGATCGGCTTGAACTCGCGGTTGAAGCGGCGCGCCATTTCCCGTGTCAGCTCGATGTGGGGCAGTTGGTCTGCGCCCACCGGCACGAGATGGGCACGAGGCAACAGGATGTTCGCAACCTGCATCACGGGGTAGATGTAGAACGCTACGGGGACCGACTTTCCCTTCGCCGTCGCATCTTCAGGGTTCTCGATCGCTTCCATCTCCACCTTGAGCGTCGGGTTGCGTTCGAGCACGCCTACGGACAGAAACCACGCGAGCCACGTCGTCAACTCGGCGTTCTCGGGCACCAAGCTCTCGACAACGAAGCTGCCGATTTCAGGATCAAGACCGACGGCCAGCCAGTCGAGCGCCACTTCCCAGACGGCGCTGCGCACGCGCGCAAGATCCCCCGCGTAATCCGAGGCCTGATAGTCGGCTATGAGGAAGTGGCAATCGTATTCACTCTGCAGCTTGACCCAGTTCTCAAGCGCGCCTGCGTAGTGGCCGAGGTGCAGCGGACCGGTCGGACGGATCCCGGTGAGGATGCGCTTCTTTTCGGTTGTCGCGCCGGTGCTCATCGACGTCGAACCGGGGCGGTCCGCCACGCTCTCTGCGTCCAAGCCCTCGTTACTCTCGAGGTGCCAGTCTGGTACCAGAATGGAAGAGTCTTCGAGTGTTTCGAGCGAATGGGGTCCTCCGTGAGGGCTCTATGCCGTTTCGTGTGG
>PLZH01000173.1:1202-3643 GCA_003152055.1 Burkholderiales bacterium | reverse complement strand
TCATTCGACCTCGGCTCCGGATGTCTTCACCAGGCGAGCGTACTGCGCGAGCTCCTGGCCTGCGCCCTCGCCTATTCCTCGAAGTGAATGCCGCGCTCGACCGCGACCTTCTTGTAGCGCTGGCGNNGTCCTGCATCATCTTTGCGACCTCGGCGCCGATGCGCTCGGCGATCGAGCTCGGCGTCCTGGCCGGCGCGAACAGGCCCATCCAGTTGGTGAAGCGGTAGTCGCCCATGCCCTTGAGCTCGGCGACGGCCGGCACGTCGGGCATGACGCTCGATCGCTTCAGCGACGTGACTGCGATCGCGACCAGCTTGCCCGCCTTCACCTGGCCGACCGTCGGCGGCATGCCGACGATTCCCATCGGTACCTGGTTGCCGAGCACGTCGTTGAGCGCGGGCGCGGCGCCACGATAGGGTACGTGCTGGATCTGGGTGCCGAGGCCGGCGTTGAAGGCCTCGCCGGCGAACTGCATCGAGCTGCCGCTGCCGGGCGTGCCGTAGCTCAGCTTGCCCGGCATCGTCTTCGCGTAGGCGATGAACGCCGCGAGCGTCTTCGCCGGTACCGCCGGGTTGAGCACGATCACGAGCGGCGTCTCGCCGGCGAGCGCGATGGGCAGGAAATCGGTCTCCGCGTTGTAGGGCACCTTCTGCCCGGCGATCGGGCCGACGACGACTTCGGCCGGCGAGGCCATCAGCAGCGTGTAGCCGTCGGGCGTGGCACGCGTCACATAGTCGGCGCCGATCGAGCCGCTGGCGCCGGCACGGTTCTCGACGATCACCTGCTGGCCGAGGGCCGTGCTCAAGCGCTGCGCCACGGTGCGCGTGACGAAATCGAGGCCGCCGCCGGCCGGGTAGGCGACGACGAGGTGAATCGGCTTGCTCGGCCAGGTGTCGGCGCCGACGGGCGCGGCGTGCGCCAGCGCGGCGACGGCGATGAGCGCGGACAGCGCCAGGTGAATGCGTCGANNTCGCGGCCGCCGTTGGCTGCGAGCAGCTCGGCCTGGCGTGCCTTGGCCCGGCGGTCGACGGCGATCGGGTCGAGCATCGCGAACAGCTTCTTCCTGCAGGCCTCGAGCGTCGCGGCCATCCCGGGGCGTGCCGCGAGGTCGTCGATCTCGTTCGGATCGTTCTCGAGATCGAAGAGCTGCGCCGGATACTTGGCGTAGTACACGTACTTGAACTTGCCGAAGCGGATCAGGTAGGCGCCGGTGCTCGAGCCCATGCCGTGGTACTCGCTCAGCACCGTGCGCTCGGGCTCGAGGCCCCCGGCCAGGGCGACGAGCGAGATGCCGGGGTGGTCGTCGCGCACCGCCTCGAACGACTCGCCGGCGCTTTCGAGAATGGTGGGAAACGCGTCGACGTGGCTGACCGGCGTGTGCACCACCCGGCCGGCGGGAAAGCTCGGCCCCGCGACGATCAGCGGCACGCCGGCGATCTCGTCGTACATGGTCGACTTGCCCCACAGGCCGCGGGCGCCGAGGTTGTCGCCGTGGTCGCTGGTGTAGAGGATGTCGGTGTTCTCCTCGAGCCCGGCAGCGCGCAGCGCCGCGATCACCTTGCCGATGTGCTCGTCGAGCAGGCTCACCAGGCCGAAGTAGCCGGAGAGGGCACGGTGCACGTCGGCGGCGGACTCGAAGTGGTCGTCGTAGCAGAAGCTGTTGCGATAGTCCTCGAGGTAGGGATGGCGCGGCCGCTCCTCGCGCGCGTAGAGGCGCGGCATCGGCAGCTTCTGGTCGAAGTAGCGGTAGTAGTGCTCGGGCGGCGCCGTGAGCGGAAAGTGCGGCGCCACGAACGACACGAACAGCGCCCACGGCTTGGCCCGATCGGGCGCCGCCTGCGCCGCGCCGCGCGCCCCGCGCTCGTGCAGCCAGACCTGGGCGCGGGCGCAGATGTCGCGGTCGTACAGCGTGTACGACGATTCGCCGGGGCCGGCCATGGCCACCATCTTCTTGGCCCCGCCGCGGCGCGGAATATCGTCGCGCACCAGGCCGAGCAGGTCGCCCTTGCCGTCGAGGATGTGCATCGGCACCTGCTCCTCGCTGAAGCCGTGGTCGACGCCGGTCCGGTTGAAGTGCAGCTTGCCGATCGAGACGACGTCGTGGCCGCTCCCCCTCAGCACGTGATGCCAGCTCGGCAGCGAGCCGTCGTAGGCGTCGGCGTTGTCCCAGAAGCCGATCTGGTGGATGTACTTGCCGAGCGCAAAGCCGGCGCGCGCCGGCACGCAGACCGGGCTGGTCGTGTAGGCCGAGGCGAAACGCGTGCCGCGGGCCGCCAGGGCGTCGAGATTGGGCGTGGCGATGATCGGGTGGCCGCTGCAGCCCATCACCTTGGGGTTGTGCTCATCGGACATGATGACGAGGACGTTGCGCGGCGGGTTCTGCGGGGCCATGAGAGGATCGCTTGCTAATGCAATGCTATATAGTATCCAGAAATCGCAGC
>PLZH01000173.1:0-1191 GCA_003152055.1 Burkholderiales bacterium | reverse complement strand
GATCCAGCGCGCCCTGCGCCAGCTCGTCGATGAGCGGGTCATCCATCGCACGCCCGGGCAGGGTTCCTTCGTCTGCGAGCGCGGCTCCGACGGGCAGATGGAGCACCCCTTCCACTGCCGCTTCGTCAACGACGACGGCAGCGGCTATCTCCCGGTGTACCCGGAGGTCGTGTCGCGCGAGCGCGTGTCGGCCCCCGGCGAGTGGAGCCTGCACTTGCGCTGCCCCGAGGCCACGCGCATCGATCGCGTCATCCGCGTCGCCGACGAGTTCAGCGTCTACACCTCGTTCATGATCGATGCGGCGCGGCTGCCGGTATTCCGGACCCTGTCGGTCGAGAAGCTCTCGAGCCAGAACTTCAAGGAGATCATCTTTCGTGCCTGCGGCCAGGCGATCCACAAGGTCGACCTGCTGCTGCGCCAGCAGGCCGCGCCCCGCGAGGTCGCGGCGCGGCTGGGCATCGGCGCCCGGCAGGCCTGCACCTCGATCCGCGCGCTCGCATGCCTGGGCGAGACGGATCCCATCTACTACCAGTGCATCTGGATTCCGGCCAACGAGCGCAGGCTGCACATCGTGTCGGACAGCCGCGCGCCCGGGCTGGCCGGCTAGACCTCGGCTAGACCTGGCGTCTGGGCGGCAGAAGGTAAGTCCCTGACTGCGATTGTTGGATCATGTGGCGAGAGGGCGACCGTCCCGCACATCACCGCCGCCGACAGCGTCGCGGCTGAGAGCTTCGTCGGTAAGCAACGGGAGTGTTCAAAAGCTGGGGGTCGCCGGTGGTCGGGCTAGGATTTCGGCACTTCGATAGCCGTGCCGAGGCCACTCATGAAGATTGTCGTCCGCGTCGAGTTGATCACCGATTGGGGCGAAAAACGTAGCGTGGAGGTCGGACGAATCGATCGTCCGAGCCAGACCCTTGGGCCCGATGATGTGGGTCTCACGCTGGATGACGGCCAAGCGGCTCCTTCACAGCCTGCAGCGTTCGGTCGTCCATGCCCAGGCGGAGGAAACCCATGAACTGAGCCGAATATGCCGCGGATGTCATCGGCGCACCCCAATCAAGGACTACAGGCAACGCAAAGTCGATACGGTGTTCGGCACGGTCACCTTACGCAGCCCGCGCATCATCACGTGTGAGTGTGATCCACCGTTCTTCCTGAATATGCCGCTTCGGCCACTGCGGCCCATCGTCC
>PLZH01000167.1 GCA_003152055.1 Burkholderiales bacterium | reverse complement strand
TAGCCGCGCGCCGTCGGGATGCGGCCGGCACTCGTGTGCGGGCTGGCGATGAGGCCCAGCTCCTCGAGATCGGCCATCACATTTCGGATCGTCGCCGGCGAAAGCTCGAGCCCGCTGGCCCGCGAAAGCGTGCGCGAGCCGACGGGCTGGCCGTCGGCGATGTAGCGTTCGACCAGGGCTTTGAGAAGGGTCTTGGCGCGCTCGTCGAGCATGGTGGAAGGAGTATGCGGCCAGCCATTTTCGCCTGTGGGGAAATGGGGCGCTGTGGTGTAATCCCGCGAATGTCGACCCGCTTCCGGCACGCTGCGCTCGTCGGCAAATTCCAGTCCGGCGGCATCCGTAAAGAGCTTGAGTCGATCGCGCGTTTTCTCGAAGCTCACGGCATGCGCGTGTCGCTCGAGCAAGAGACGGCGCGCCAGACCGGCATCACCGCCTGGCCGAGCCTCGATGCCGATGCGCTCGGCGCCGAATGCGACGTCGCCATCGTCCTTGGCGGCGACGGCACCATGCTCGGCATCGCCCGCCAGCTCGCGCGCCACGGAACGCCGCTCGTCGGCATCAACCAGGGCCGGCTCGGCTTCATCACCGACGTCGCATTCGGCGAATTCGCCGAGGCGCTTGCGCCCATGCTCGAAGGCGAGTACGACGAAGAGCAGCGCACCATGCTCGAAGGTGGCGTCAAGCGCGACGGCGCAACTATTTTCGAGAGCTTCGCCCTGAACGATGTCATCGTCAGCCGCGGCGCGACGGCCGGCATGGTCGAGCTGAAGATCGAGATCGACGGCGAATTCGTCGCCAACCTGCGCGCCGACGGCCTCATCGTCGGCTCGCCGACTGGCTCGACGGCGTATGCGCTTTCGGCCGGCGGCCCGATCCTGCATCCGGGCATCGCCGGCTGGGTTGTCGTGCCGATCGCGCCGCATGCGCTCTCGAACCGGCCGATCGTCGTTCCGGATTTCGGCGAGGTCGCGATCGAGATCGTCGCCGGCCGGGACGCCAGCGTGAACTTCGACATGCAGTCGCTGACCAGCCTCGTCCACGGCGACCGCATCTTCGTGCGCCGCTCGGCGCATCGAGTGCGCTTCCTCCATCCACGCGGCTGGAACTATTTCGCGACCCTGCGCAGCAAGCTGCACTGGGCGTCGGGCGCCGCCTAGGGACGGTGCGAGCCTTCCCATAGCGCGCACAGGCCCTGGTCGCAAGCCCCATGCTGCATCGCCTCGCGATCCGCGACTTCGTGATCGTCGACGCGCTCGAGGTCGAGTTCTCGCCCGGACTCACGGTGCTCACCGGCGAAACCGGCGCCGGCAAATCGATCCTCGTCGATGCGCTTCAGCTCGCGCTCGGCGGCCGCGGCGACGCCGGCGTGGTCCGCGAAGGCGCCCCTCGCGCCGAAGTCACGGCCGAGTTCGAGGCTCCTCCTTCGCTCGCGGCCTGGCTCGCCGAGGGCGGCTTCGAAGTGGCTGCAGCCGAAGACGCCGGCCGCCTCCTGCTTCGCCGCACGATCGATGCTCAGGGAAAGAGCCGGGCCTGGGTCAACGGCAGCGCGGCGACGGTCGCGCAGCTGCGCGAAGTGGGCGAATTACTCGTCGACATCCATGGCCAGCACGCCTGGCAAAGCCTCACGCGCGCGCCCTCGGTTCGCGCTGTGCTCGATGCGTACGCGCGCCTCGACACGAAGCCACTCGCCGCGCGCTGGGCAGCCTGGCGCGAAGCGGCTCGGGCGCTCGTCGCCGCGAACGAGAAACAGGGCGACCTCGAGCGCGAGCGCGAGCGGCTCGCCTGGCAGATCGGCGAGGTCGACAAGCTCGCGCCGGGCGCCGACGAGTGGATCGAGCTCGATGCCGAGCACACGCGGCTCGCCAACGCACAGTCGCTGATCGATGCGGCGAGCGGCGCCCTGGAAGCGATCTCGGGTGCCGAATCCGACGCCGGCGGCAATGCCGAGGCACTCGCCGGCTGCGCCATCGATGCATTGCAAGGTGTCGCGAAGTTCGATGCCCAGCTGGAAGCGACGATCGAGTCGCTGCGCGGCGCCGAAGCGCAGCTGCGCGATGCGGCGCACACGCTCGCGAGCTATCTCGATCGCACCGAGCTCGATCCGGAACGCCTGCGCGCGCTTGACGAGCGTCTCTCGGCATGGGTCGGCCTGGCGCGCCGCTATCGCCGGCCGCCGGTCGAGCTGCCCGTCTTGCTCGCCGAATGGAAGGCGGAGTTGCGCGCCCTCGACGCTGCATCCGACCTCGACGCCTTGCGCGGCACGAGCGATGCGACTCGCAAGGCCTACGATGCCGAAGCGAAGCGCATCTCGGCAGCGCGGCGCGGCGCGGCGCCGAAGCTCGCCGCCGCCGTGACGCGGGCGATGCAGCAGCTCGGCATGGCCGGCGGCCGCTTCGAGATCGCGCTCGAAGCGACCGAGTCGCCGCAATCGTTCGGCCTCGAATCGACGGAGTTCCTCGTCGCCGGCCATGCCGGCACGACGCCGCGCCCGCTCGGCAAGGTCGCCTCGGGCGGCGAGCTGTCGCGCATCGCGCTCGCGGTCGCCGTCGTCACCAGCGAGCTCGACACGGGCAGCGAGGCGCCGGGCACGCTCATCTTCGACGAGGTCGACGCCGGCATCGGCGGCGCCGTCGCAGAGACGGTCGGCCGGCTCATGAAGCAGCTCGGCCGCGACCGGCAGGTGCTCGCGGTCACGCACTTGCCGCAGGTCGCCGGGTGTGCCGATCATCACTTCGTCGTCTCCAAGCAGACCGAAGGCGGCAGGACGCGAAGCGCGGCCGACGCGGTGGCGGGCGAATCGCGCGTCGCCGAGATCGCCCGCATGCTCGGCGGCGAAAAGCTCTCGTCGACGAGCCTGGCGCACGCGCAGGAGATGCTGTCGTCCGGATCGTCGGAACGACTGACGGTGCGGGCGCGCAAGCCCTCATGACCGCCGACGCCGCAGCACCCGAAGCGAACGGCGAGGCCGCGGCGCCGTTGCGCGAGGTCGTCCTCGTCACCGGCATCTCCGGATCGGGCAAGTCGGTCGCCCTGCACGCGCTCGAAGACGCGGGCTTTTTCTGCGTCGACAACCTGCCGCCGGAGCTGCTGCGCGACTTCCTGCGCCTCGAGCAGCAGCGGCGCGACCGGCGCATCGCCATCGCCGTTGACGTGCGCAGCGCCGGCTCGCTGCCGCATCTCTTGCCGCTGCTCGCGCAGCTTCGCAGCGAAGGCGTCGCTATCCAGGCCATCTTTCTCGACGCGACGATAGGCGCGCTCGTTCGCCGTTTTTCGGAAACCCGGCGCGCCCATCCGCTTGCCGACCGCGGCGCGCTCGTCGAAGCGATCGAGCTCGAGCGCGAGCTGCTCGCCGGCCTGCGCGACGTCTCGACCATCGTCGATACGAGCAACCTGCGGCCGACGCAGCTGCGCGCCTGGATCCGCGAGCTCGTGGGCGCCCCCGACAGCCGCCTCACGCTCGTGTTCGAGAGCTTCGCCTACCGGCACGGCGTTCCGCTCGACGCCGACTACGTCTTCGACGTTCGGGCCTTACCCAATCCGCACTATGTCCGAGAGCTGCGGCCGCTGACCGGGCGCGACACGGCCGTCGCCGAATACCTCATGGCGCAGCCCGAGGTCGCCGAGATGCTCGGCCAGATCGACGCCTTCCTGCGCCGCTGGCTGCCTGCCTTCGAGGCCGACCAGCGCGCCTACCTGACCGTGGCGATCGGCTGCACCGGCGGCCAGCACCGCTCGGTCTGGTTCGTCGAGCGTCTCGCCGCGGCGTTTCGCGACCGCGCGGCCACGTTCGTCCGCCATCGCGAGCTCGATGCGTCGTGATCGAGCCCCTTCTCTCCGACCCGGAGCTGCCGCTTTTCCCGCTGCGGACCGTACTTTTTCCCGCAGGCCTTCTGGAGCTGAAGATCTTCGAGGTGCGTTACCTCGATCTGATGTCGCGCTGCATGCGCGAGGCGCGGCCCTTCGGCGTCGTCTGCCTGAAAAGCGGCGTCGAGGCGGGCTTCTCCGGCGACGCCGTTTCGCTGCACGAGGTGGGCACGCTCGCCGAGCTGATCGAGGTCGACAGCGCGCAAGCCGGCATCCTCATCGTCCGCTGCCGCGGCACGCGGCGCTTCGCGCTCGGCGCCACGCACCAGCAGGGCGACGGGCTCTGGCTCGGCGCGGCGAGCGCGCTTGCCGACGATCCGCTGCTGGCGCCCGGCCCCGCGCACGCAAACATCGTGAAAAGCCTGGCCGACGCGATCGCCAGCCTGGCGGCGCAAGGCGCGGAGCCGTTCCTCGAGCCGCACCGTTTCGAGAGTGCCGCCTGGGTCGCGAATCGCTGGTGCGAGATCCTTCCCCTGCCGCTCGAAGCCAGGCAGCGCCTGATGACGCTCGCCGATCCGCTCGCCCGCCTTGACATCGTCGATTCGCTGCTGCGCGTCGAGCACGGCAGGCACTGAGCCGTTACGCGGCCGAAAGGCGCTTTCTGAGCGGTGCCGGAAGGCCGAGCGCCAGCGCCGCATCGACGTCGAACCAGCGGCCGCTCGGCCACGCCGCCAACATAGGCGAGAGCGTCCGCGCCGAGGCGCGTGCCGGAAACGTCCATCGCACCGGCTGCAAGTGCCAGTCGAAGTGGGTCAGCACGTGGGTGAAGGAAGCCAGCGATTCGCCATGCCCCGGCCAGCTGCGGGTCGCGAGCTCGAACGACTCGAACGATTCGAATTCGGGCCAGCTCCAGAGCGCCGCCCAGACGCCGGTCACGCCACGCCGCACGAGCCACACCTGGCCGCGCCAGCGCAAGTCGAGCCAGACGTTCTTGCGCTGGCTGCGCGCGAGACGCCGTGTCTTGACCGGATAGCGCTCCTGCGTCCCGCGCTTCGCCGCGGCACACCTGTCGTTCACCGGGCAGAGCAGACAGCGCGGCGAGCGCGCGAGGCAGATCGTTGCGCCGAGATCCATGAGACCCTGCGTGTAAGTCTCGATGTCAGTCGAAGGCAGGAGCGCCGTCGCCGCGTCCCAGAGCTCGCGCTCGGCGCGCGCCTCGGCGAGATCTCCTTCGAATGCGAGGACGCGGGCGAGCACGCGCTTGACGTTGCCGTCGAGAATCGCGACGCGCTCGCCGAAGCAGAACGCGGCGATCGCCGCGGCCGTCGAGCGGCCGATGCCGGGAAGTTCCGCCAGCGTCTCGCTCGTGCGTGGAAACTCGCCGCCGTGCGCGCTGACGATGACCTGGGCGCAGCGGTGCAGATGGCGGGCTCGGCCGTAGTAGCCCAGGCCGCTCCAGAGAGCAAGAACCTCGTCCTGCGTCGCCGCCGCAAGGGCGCGCACGTCGGGGAGGCGGGCGACGAAGCGATCGAAGAACGGGCGAACCGTGGCGACCTGCGTCTGCTGCAGCATCACCTCGGAGAGCCACACGCGATAGGGCTCGCGCGGCTGCTGCCAGGGCAAGCCGTGCCGCCCGTGGGTTCGCTGCCAGGCGACGACGCGCCCGGCGAGCCCGGCCGGCAGCTTGCGCTGGCCGCCCTTCAATGCCGAAGGCAGATCCGCTTCGGCCTCACGCCTGGCGCTGCATCGCCGCTTCGTCCTCGCCGACCGGGACGGCGTCTTCGAAGAGCGGAATGTCGAGCATCGCCATCGACGCGTCGGTCGCCAGCGACGCCGCGAATGCGTGTTCGCGCAAGGCTTCGGCCAGCTCGCTGCTGCGCGTCTGGAGCTGCAGCAGACGCTGGTCCTGGGTCTCGATCTCGTCGATTCGCGCCTCGAGCTCGCCGGCCACCATCTGGATCTTCTCGAGCGTCTCGCGCCGGCGCTTGAATGCCTTGCGGCGCTCGCGCAGCTGCGAATCGACCTGCGCCGAGACGGCCTTGTTCCACAGCTCGAGCTCACTGCTCGCGTTCTCGAAGACGACGCGAAGCTTCGAGATCAGCATGCGGCGGAACTGCTCCATGAACTTCGGCTGCGCCAGCCGCAGCGCCAGCGTCAGGCCGAGGTACTGGACGTAATTGCTCTCGATGAGCTGCAGCTCGCTCGTGAACCGCTCGAATTCGAGCGGCTTGCCCAGCGTGAGGCTGAATCCGAACTCGGCGTTCAGCCGCGCGAACGAGGCGCCGAGCATCTCCCGGATCTCGCCGTTGCGACGCTGCGCCGAGGCGAGCAGGGCGCGCAGCCGCTCGCACAGGACGACGAAGGCCTTCTTCGCGCCGAGGTGAAGGATCGAGACGCCCATCGACGCCTGCATCTCGGCAACCTCGTCGCGCACGCGGTCGGACGAGAGGTCGACGAGCATGTCCTTGAGCATGCGCGCATGCACCGAGCGCATCGCCTGCAACAGGGTCGTGCACTCCTCGAACTCGACCGTCTCGGCGTCGACGCGCTTGATCATCAAGCGCACCTTGGCGTTGTTCTTGCCGCGCAGGCCGCGCAGCTCGAGCGTCTGCTCGGCGAGCTGGCGGCGCGAATCGCCGATGTGGCGGACGACCAGGTTCTCGATCTGCAGGCTGCCTTCCTGGACGACCTGCTCGAGCACCTGGCGGCGCTGCGGCAGCAGCTGAGCGCCGAGCGCCGCCTCGAGGATGGGCAGGCGGCTCTCGTTCAGGCCCATCTCGTCGCCGGCGATACGTGCCGCGAGCGCCTTTCGCGCCGAGATCGGAAAGACACGTTGCGTGGCGATGCCGAGCGTACGCGCCGTCTCGCGTTGCTGCGAGACGATCTGCGCCTCGACCTGCTCCACGGTCGCAAGAGGGTCTTCGAGGGTGTCGATCTTGTTGAGGACGACGAATCGCGTCGGCGCATGGGCGCCGAGATGATCGCGCCAGATCGCGAGATCGGACTTGGTGACGCCCGTGTCGGCGCCGAGGATGAAGACGGTCGCGTGCGCCGAGGGCAAGAGGCTCAGGGTCAGCTCGGGCTCGGCGCCGATGGCATTCAGGCCCGGCGTGTCGAGAACCACGAGGCCCTGGCGCAGAAGCGGATGCGGATAGTTGATCAGCGCATGGCGCCAGGCCGGGACCTCGACCTTGCCGGAGTCGTCGCGCGGCGGGTTGTCATCGGGATGCGCATCGTCCCAGAGGCCGAGCGCTCGCGCCTGAGCCTCGCTCACCCATTCGGTTCGCGTCACTTCGACGAGCGAACGCGCGAGCTGCTCGGCATCGTCGACGTCGAGATCGAGGCGGCGCCAGGCGCGCGGCTGCGCCCGAAGCTCGCCGAGCGCGAGGCCTTCGAGGCGCGTCTCGATCGGCAGGAGCATGAGCGAAGCCGGCTCGTCGCCACGCCAGCCGAGCTCGACCGGGCACATCGTCGTCCGCCCCGGCGTCGCCGGCAGGATGCGGCGGCCGGTGTCGGCGAAGAAGATCGCATTGATGAGCTCGGACTTGCCGCGCGAGAACTCGGCGACGAAGGCGACGACCAGCTTCTCGTTACCGAGCCGTTCGCGCAGCGCTGCGAGATGCTCGTTCGCCGGCCCTTGCGCGAGGTCGTGCTCGGCCAGGAATTTCGCGAACGCGTCGACGCGCTCGCCCAACGCAGCGCGCCAGCCGCCGAGGGCGTCGAGACTGTTGGCGAATGAGGGCGTCATCTAGGGCGTGTCGGCGTCAGTCGTGGCAGAGCCACGAGGCATCCTAGCTCAGCAAACGTGAAATGATCCCGCGCGAAACACTTCCTCACACCCTGCGGCAGGACGTTTCACACGCCGCAGCGCAGCGCGTCAGCGGCGCTGGCAGCCGGGGCAGAAAAAACTCGCCCGGGCCGCCTGGACGACGCGCCGCACCGTGCCGTTGCAGCGCACGCAGGGCTGGCCGGCGCGAGCGTAGACCTTCGCCTGCAACTGGAAGGCGCCGGCGACGCCGTGCGCATCGCGAAAATCACGCAGCGTCGAGCCACCGAGGTCGAGCGCGCGCGCGAGCGTCGATCGCACCGCGGCGGCCAGCCTTTTGGCGCGAGGCCGGCTGATGCGGTCGCTGCGCGTGCGCGGATCGATGCCGGCTTCGAAGAGCGCTTCGCAGGCATAGATGTTGCCCGCGCCGACGACGATCTCGCCGCCGAGCAAGGCCTGCTTCACCGACACCTTGCGCCGGTGCAAAGCCGCGTAAAGATGGGCGCCGTCGAACTTCGCGTCGAAGGGCTCGACGCCGAGCCGCGCCAGGAGTTTCGCGGCAAGACCGGCCTCGGCCGAAGGCGACCAGACGACGGCGCCGAAGCGGCGCGGGTCGGTGAGGCGCAAGGTTCCCCGCCCGGTGACGAGATCGAAGTGGTCGTGCGGGCCGGGCACTGCCGCCTCACCGAAGGCCAACGATCCCGACATGCCGAGGTGCAGGAGCAGGCCACCGCGCTCGAGCGGCAGCCACAGGTACTTGCCGCGGCGCGTGACCCGGCCGACCGTCTGCGCGACCAGCTCTTCGGGCGCGCAGCCAAGCGGCCAGCGCAAGGGCTTGCCGATCCGCACGCCGATGACGCGCGCGCCCTCGATGCGGTCGGAAAAGCTGAGTCGCGTGACTTCGACCTCGGGGAGTTCAGGCATGGCGGCGATGTTCGTTCCGGGCGGCGCAGCGCAATGCGACTTTGCGCGCCGGGCGGGGAATTATCACGACGCGGCGCGATCGGACCGGTTGCCGAGGTCTTCTTCGCCGTCTTCGCACCTGTCGGCACCGAGGTGCGGCACTAGAATCGTTTTTCGCCAGAGGAGTCGTCGATGCCGGCGTTCAGTTTTCGTTCCGCTCCCGGCTGCGCCTCGGGGTTTGCGCTAGCGATGCTCGCCTTGGCGACGAGCACAACGCTCGCCGCCGTGCCAGCCAAGACGACACCCGAGATCGCAAGTTCCAATCTCGACGCGCCGCTTTTCTATCAATTGCTGCTCGGCGAGATCGAGTTGCGCAACGGCGACACGGCGACGGCGTACCAGTTGCTGCTCGACGCGGCGCGACGGGCGAAGGACGAAGCGCTCTTTCGCCGCGTCACCGACATCGCTTTGCAGGCGCGCGCCGGCGATCAGGCGCTCGCCGCCGTTCTCGCCTGGCGCCAGGCGATTCCCGAATCGCAGGAAGCGCTGCGCTATCAGGTGCAATTGCTGGTAGCGCTCAATCGCATCGGCGAGGCCGACGAACCGCTGACCACTTTGCTCAAGCGGGCGCCCCGCCCGGCGCTTCCGGGAATGATCGATGCCGTGCCGCGCTTTCTCGGCCGCAGCGCCGATCGCGCCGGCGTCGCGGCGCTCATCGAGCGGGCCATGAAGCCGTTCGCCGAAGATCCCGAGACGAAGACGGTCGCGCTGGTGGCCACGGGGCGCGGCTGGCTCGCCGCCGGCGATACCGCCAAAGCGCTAGCCTTAGCGCAGCGCGCCGCCGAAGCCAGCCCGAGTGCCGATGGTCCGGCGCTGCTCGCCCTCGACCTGCTGCCGGCGATGCCGGCAGCCGAAGCGATCGTCACGGCCCGCGTCGCGACGCCGCCGTCGAGCCCGGCCGTACGCCTGCTCTACGTTCGCACGCTCGCCGCGTCGCAACGGATCGCCGATGCGGCGCAGCAGGTTGGCGTCCTGACGCAGAGCGACCCGAGCCTGGCGCCGCCCTGGCTCACGCTGGGCGCGCTCGAGCTCGAGCTGCACCATCCAAAGGAAGCGACGACCGCCCTCGAAACCTACGTTCGTCTCGTCGAAGGTGGCGCGCCGGTCGCCTTCGGCGCCGCACCGGCTGCACCGGTGCCCGTGGCCGATGACGACGATGACGACACGCCGTCGACGCCGAGCGGCGCGCTAACGCAAGCCTGGCTGCTGCTGTCGCAGGCAGCGGAGGAGCAAGGCGATCTGGCCGGCGCCGAGCGCTGGCTCACGCGCATCGACGACTCGCAGCGTGCCCTCGACGTTCAATCGCGCCGCGCCTCGCTCCTTGTCAAGCAAGGCAAGATGGCCGAGGCCCGCGAGCTGATCCGCCGCGTTCCCGAGCGCACACCCACCGATGCCCGCGCCAAGCTCATCGCCGAGGCCGAACTGCTGCGCGAAGCCAAACAGTGGAGCGAGGCCGAGAAAGTATTGGCGCAGGCCAACAAGACCTTTCCCGACGACACCGACTTGCTTTACGAGCAGGCCATGATCGAGGAAAAGCTCGACCGGCTCGGCGACATGGAGCGGCTGCTGCGCCGTGTCATCGAACTGAAGCCGAATCACCAGCATGCCTACAACGCGCTCGGCTATTCGCTCGCCGATCGGAAGATCCGCCTGCCCGAAGCGCGCTTGCTGATCCAGAAGGCGCTCGAGCTGAGCC
Source organism: Burkholderiales bacterium (assembly GCA_003152055.1). Classification (GTDB taxonomy): domain Bacteria; phylum Pseudomonadota; class Gammaproteobacteria; order Burkholderiales; family Burkholderiaceae_C; genus Schlegelella_A. The sequence continues at coordinate 4,774 of PLZH01000167.1, read as the reverse complement.
CCGGCGAACCCTTCATCACCGACAGCATGGGCTGGGTCGAGTACCGCCTCGGCCACCGCGAGGAGGCGATCCGTCTGCTCCGCGTTGCCTATCAGGCGCGGCCCGATCCGGAGATCGCCGCTCACCTCGGCGAGGTGCTATGGAGCGACGGCCAGACGGAAGAGGCGCGCCGCGTCTGGCGCGAAGGCCGCTCGCGCGATTCGTCGAACGACGTCTTGCGTGAGACGCTGGCGCGACTGCGCGTCGACCTGTGAGGCGAAGCGGCCGCCAGCCGCGGCGCTCGGGCGCGCAGTGAAGCGTCTCGCGGCCTTCGCCGCGGCGATCGGCGTGGCCTTCGTCGTGGCCGGCTGCGCGAACGTGGCGCCGCTCGGCCTCGCCGCCGTCGGAGAGTCGCTCTCCGGCCGGATGGCCCTTCACGTCGATGCGATTGGCACGGAGCCGGCGCGTGCGTTCTCGGCAGCCTTCGATCTGCGCGGCGATCCGCGCATCGGTGCCCTCGGCCTGTCGACACCGCTCGGCAGCATGCTCGCGCAAGCACGCTGGGCACCGGGCGAGGTCGCGCTGATGACACCACAGGGAACGCGCCGCTTCGCCGATCTCGATGCATTGACGCGCGAGGTTCTCGGCGAAAGCGTGCCGATCGAAGCCTGGTTCGACTGGCTGCGCGGCCGGCCATGGCCGGCCGCGCCGAGTACGCCCGCGGCGAACGCCCCGAGCTTCGAGCAGCTCGGCTGGTCAGTCGACCTGGCGCGCTTCGCCGACGGCGCGGTCTCGGCGACTCGCACCCTGCCGCAGCCGACCGTTACCGTGCGCATTCAACTCGACCGGTCGTGACATGACGATCCGATCCCTGTTCGACGTGCCGGCACCGGCCAAGCTGAATCTCTTCCTTCACGTGGTCGGGCGGCGCACCGATGGCTATCACCTGATCGAGTCGCTGATGGTGCCGATCGACTGGTGCGACACGCTGCATTTCGAGCGCCGCAGCGACGGCCGGCTGGCGCGCCACGATCTCGGCGCCGCCCTGCCGGCCAACGATCTCTGCCTGCGCGCGTCCAGCGCACTGCAGCGGGCCGCGGCGACGCCGCTCGGCGCCGACATCGCGATCGAGAAGCGTGTCCCCTGGGGCGCCGGCCTCGGCGGCGGCAGTTCCGACGCGGCCTCGACGCTGCTGGCCCTCAATCGCCTCTGGGGCCTCGACTGGCCCCTGGAACGCCTGATGCCGATCGGGCTTGATCTCGGCGCCGACGTTCCGTTCTTCCTTGGCGGCACGCCGGCGCGGGTCGGCGGCATCGGCGAGCGGCTCACGCCCGTGACATTCGCTCGGTCGTGGTTTGCCGTGGTCAAACCGGCGGCGAGCCTGGAGACACGCGCGATCTTCGCCAGCGCCAAGGTAGCTCAGGCCCTCGACGCTGCTAGAATTGCGGGCTTTCCCGAGGCCGCGCGCCGCCCGCAGAACGGGCTCGCAAAGCCGAAGGATTCCGGGCCGGAACTTGCCGAAGGCTTCGGGCGCAACGATCTCCAGGCTGCCGCCGAGGAGCTTTGCCCCGATGTCGCGCGCGCGGCGGCCGGGCTTCACGCCGCGTTCGGCAACAGCCGCATGACGGGTTCGGGGAGCGCGGTCTTCGCCCGGGCGGCGCAGGCGAGCGATGGCTCGGCGCCCTCGGCAGCGATGCCGAGCGATTGGCCTTCCGGCTGGTCGAGCCGGATGTGCCGCTCGCTGGAGCAGCATCCGCTCGTTGGCTGGTCCCGGCAAGAGAGTTGAAGGTTCGCGGCACGAGTCGCGGACCGGTGTAGGGGAGTCGCCAAGTTGGTTAAGGCATCGGATTTTGATTCCGACATGCGAGGGTTCGAGTCCTTCCTCCCCTGCCAAATCCGCTAGCGCTTGATCGTTCAGGCCAGAAAGAATCGCCGTGCTGTTCAACACCGTCCTGTTCACGGGCAATGCGAATCCTGCGCTGGCGCAGGACATAGCCACGCACCTGTCGATCGGCCTCGGCAAGGCCAAGGTCGCGCGCTTTTCCGACGGCGAGGTCGACGTCGAGATCGAGCAGAACGTGCGTGCCCGCGACATCTTCGTCGTGCAGCCGACCTGCTCGCCGACGAACGAGAACGTGATGGAGCTCTGCATCATGGTCGATGCGCTCAAGCGCGCCTCGGCGCGCAGGGTGACGGCCGTGATCCCGTACTTCGGCTACGCCCGCCAGGATCGCCGCCCGCGCTCGACGCGCGTGCCCATCTCGGCCCGCGTCGTCGCCAACCTCCTCGAAGCGGTGGGCGTCGAGCGGCTGCTCACCATGGACCTGCACGCCGACCAGATCCAGGGCTTCTTCAACATCCCGGTCGACAACATCTACGCCTCGCCGGTGCTGCTTTCCGATCTGCAGAGCAAGCGCTACGACGATCTCGTCGTCATCTCGCCCGACGTCGGCGGTGTCGTGCGGGCGCGCGCGCTCGCCAAGCAGGCCGGTTGCGACCTCGCCATCATCGACAAGCGGCGGCCGAGGGCCAACGTCTCCGAAGTGATGCACGTCATCGGCGAGATCGAAGGCCGCAACTGCGTGATCATGGACGACATGATCGATACCGCCGGCACGCTCGTGAAGGCCGCCGACGTGCTGAAGGAGCGCGGCGCGAAGAAGGTCTACGCCTACTGCACGCATGCCGTGTTCTCGGGCCCGGCGATCGAGCGCATCCGCGCGTCGAAGCTCGACGAGGTCGTCGTCACCGACACGATCCCGCTCGGCGAGGAAGGCAGGCGCTGCAGCAAGGTGCGGCAGTTGTCCGTGGCGTTCTTGTTTGCCGAGACGATTCGCCGCATTTCCGACGGCGAATCGGTGACGTCACTGTTCGCCGAGCAAAACAGTAACTTCTAGTCGGGCATCCGGGCTCCTTGCGGAGCCCTTGACGGTTGCGGGGCTTCGCCCCGTTTTTCTCGAAGAGCCTGGTCGCGGGCCTTCATCACTTTTGGAGTCAACATGAAATTCACAGCTTTCGAGCGCACGCTGCAGGGGACCGGAGCGAGCCGCCGCCTGCGCAATGCGCAAAAGGTACCCGGGATCGTCTACGGCGCGGGCCAGCCTGCGCTGATCGAGCTCGATCACAACGCCCTCTTCTTCGCCCTGAAGAAGGAAGCGTTCCACTCATCGCTGCTCGACATGGAGCTCGGCGGCAAGACCGAACAGGTCCTGCTGCGCGACTACCAGATGCACCCGTTCCGGCCGATCGTCCTGCATATCGATTTCCAGCGTGTCGACGCCACGACCAAGATCACGAAGAAGGTGCCGCTGCACTACGTCAACGAGGAGAACTCGCCGGCGGTGAAGACCGACGCCTGCGTCGTCAACCACGTCGTCAACGAGCTCAACATCCAGTGCCTGGCCTCGCAATTGCCGGAGTTCATCACCGTCGATCTCGGCGAGCTCACCAAAGGCCAGTCGCTGCACGTGAGCGATATCAAGCTCAGCGCCGGCATCAAGGTCGTGACGCACGGCAAGCCCAATCCGGTCATCGTCTCGGCCAACGTCCAGGCCGCCGAGGAAGAAGAAGCAGCAGCGCCGGCCGTGGCAGCCCCGGTCGTCGCGGCAGCGCCGGCGGAGAAGGTCAAGCCCAAGAAGAACGAGAAGCAGAACAAGAAGTGATCCCGCTCCAAGGAGTGAACCCGGGCCCCGCTTCTGCGGGGCTTTTTCTTTTCGGGACGCCTCGATAATTGCCGCACCATGATTCGATTGATCGTCGGCCTCGGCAACCCCGGCCCGGAATACGCGGCGACGCGGCACAACGCGGGCTTCTGGTTCGTCGACGCACTCGCGCGCCACCTCAAGGTGACGCTCGCTCCCGAGCGCGCCTACTTCGGCCTCGCGGCAAAAGCGAATATCGGCGGGCAGACGCTCTGGCTGCTCGAGCCCACGACCTTCATGAACGTCTCAGGCAAATCGGTCGCGGCGCTGGCACGCTTCTTCAAGATCGAGCCGGCGGAGATCCTCGTCGCGCACGACGAGCTCGACCTCATGCCCGGCCACGCGAAGCTGAAGCTGGGCGGCTCGCCGGCCGGGCACAACGGGCTGAAGGACATTCACGCGCAACTCGGCAGCGCCGACTACTGGCGCCTGCGCCTGGGCATCGGCCACCCCGGGGTCAAGTCCGAGGTCATCAACTACGTGCTGAAGAGACCTTCCGCCGAGCACCGGAGCGAAATCGAGAAGAGCATCGAGCAGTCGCTCTCCGGCATCGACCTGCTGCTCGCCGGCGACATGGAGCGGGCGATGATGAAGATCAATGCACGACCGCCCAAGCCGAAGGTCGAGACGCCGAAGATCGACAAGACCCAGAAGACACAAGGCATCGCGCCACAGGCTGCGAAGGAGACAGGAACATGAAGCGCCTTTGCTTCGTCGTCGCGGCTGCCTGCCTCGCCTCGGGCGGCGCCTTGGCGCAGACGATCTATCGCTGCGGCAGCGAATACACGCGTTTACCTTGCACTGACGGCAAGTTGGTGGACGTCAGCGACCCCGTGACCGCCGAGCAGCGCGCCGAGGCGGCAGCGTTCCGCCCGGCGATGGCGGCGAACCTCGGACCGGTGCCGCGGGCGGTCGTGAAACCAGTACCGGTGAAGAAGAAGTCGAAAACCAGAAGGAAGCCGGTCGACACGAGCGTCGACGGTGACTTCATCGCCAGGGTACCGAAGGCGAAAGCCGCGACGACCTGACGGCAGGCACTCGCAGCGCCCGCTTGTGTAGTGCGTCAATTAGAAGTGCTCTTATTCAGGATGACT
>PLZH01000049.1 GCA_003152055.1 Burkholderiales bacterium | reverse complement strand
TGCTCGACGAGGTATCGCTCGGCCTGTCGCCGCGCGCAGTACAAGCTGTCTACGACTCGCTGCGGACGCTGCTGGAAACGCGCACCACCATCATCCTTGTCGAGCAGGATCTGCAGCGCACGTTCGACGTCGCCGACCGCATCGTCTGCATGCTCGAAGGTGCAATCGTCGCCGAAGGCCGCGCGGGCGAGATGAGCCGCGAACAGGTCATGGGTTACTACTTCGGCAACCGGCCGGCATCGACGACGCGGCAGGTGACAACACAATGATCTGGGCCAACCAACTCATCCAGGGCCTTCTGCTCGGTGGCTACTATGCGCTGCTCGCCTGCGGGCTGTCGTTCATGTTCGGGGTGATGCGCATCATCAACCTCGCGCACGGCAGCCTCGCGGTCGTCGCCGCCTACCTGCTGTACGTGCTGGCCGAGCGCTGGGAAATTCACCCACTCATCGGTCTCGTCGCCGTCGTACCGGTGATGGCGCTCTTCGGCTGGGTGCTGCACCGCCTCGTGCTGGAGCGCAGCGCACGCGCCGGCGAGCTGGTGCCTATCCTCAGCACCTTCGGCCTGGCGATCGTGCTCGACAACTCGCTGTTCGACCGCTTTGGCGCAGATACCCGCTCGCTCGCGCCCTACATCGACACGCTCGGCTATGACAGCTGGACGCTGCCCGGGGACATCATCCTCGGCAAGCTTCCGCTGCTCACGTTTGCCGTCGCGGTGGCGCTGCTGGTGGGACTGCACCTGCTGCTCGCGCGTACGGCGCTCGGCCGGCGTATCCGCGCAGCCGCCCAGGATCCGGACACGGCACAGCTCGTCGGCATCAATGCGCGGGCGGTCTACGCCGCATCGACCGCCATCGCGATGATGACGGTGGCAGTCGCCGGAGCATTCATGGCGATGCGCGCGACCTTCGATCCGTACACCGGACCACAGCAGCTGATCTTCGCCTTCGAGGCTGTCGTGATCGGCGGTGCCGGCTCGCTGTGGGGCACGCTGGTCGGCGGCATCGTGCTCGGGGTCGCGCAGAGCGTCGGCGCGCAGATCCATCCGCAGGGCTTCCTGATCGCCGGCCACGTCGTGTTCCTGGTGGTCTTGCTCGCGCGCCTGTACTTTGCCCACGGCATCCGCCACGTCTTCCGAGCGCTGCGTACTCGCCTCGCATGACCACGCCATCAGAGACCGGCTCCTTCACCGTCCAGCGGTGGACTGGCGCATCCATCGCGGCGGTTTGCCTCCTGCTGGGCGCGCANNGTGTCGGTGGGCCAGCAGGCGTTCTTCGGGCTCGGCGCGTACGCCGCGGTTCGGCTCGCCGATGCCGGTGTCAGCGCGTACCCGGCACTGCTGCTCGGTGCGGTTCTCGTCGCCCTGGTCTCGGCGCCGATTTCGGCGTTCATGCTGCGCCTGCGCGGCGGAGAATTCGCCATCGGGATGTGGGTCGTCGCCGAACTCGCCCACCTGCTCGTCAACCTCGACACTCTGGTGCAGGGCGAGACAGGCACGTCGCTGATCGCGCTGCAACGCTACACGGCGGATGACCGGCGTGCCTACACCTACTGGGCGGCGCTCGTCACGATGGCCGTGCTCGCGTGGCTGTTATTCTTCATGCTGCGTGGCAAGGTGGGCGCCGCTGCGCAGGCGATCCGTGACAACGAGGAGGCGGCCGCGTCGATCGGCATTCGCGTTCTGCCCTCAAAGCGGCTGATCTTCGTTCTGTCGGCGTTCGGCTGCGCGGCCGCCGGAGCGCTGTGGGTCGCCACCTCGATCACGTTTCAGCCGAAGACCTATTTCAGTGTCCAGTGGAGCGCCTACATGATCTTCATGGTACTGGTCGGTGGCATCGGCACCTATGAGGGGCCGATCCTCGGCGCGGTCCTGTTCTTCACGATCGAGGCCCTCTTCGGCGCGACCGGCGTCACGTATCTGATCGGTTTGGGTGCGACGGCGATGCTGTTTGCACTATTGCTACCCCGTGGCATCTGGGGTGAGGTCGAACATCGGCTGGGACTGCAGCTGCTGCCGATCGGCTACCTGCTCAAGTTCGGAACAGCCGATCGAGGGCCATCCGGGCCGCAGCGAAAGCGCAGCGCAGCGGCCACGACACCGGCAACTCCACCGACGGATCGAGCCTCCGGATGACCACCGATCTATGCAGCCTCACGGCGCGCTCGATGCTCGAACTCGTGCGCCACCGCGACGTGAGCCGACGCGAACTCGTGCAAGCGCACCTCGCCCGGGTCGCGCGAACGAACGACCGTGTGCGTGCGGTGGTTGAGCTCCGCGGCGACGAAGCGCTGGCCGACGCCGACGCGGCCGACCGCTCTCACGCCGGTCGCGAAGGTTTGGCGCTCGACGGTATCCCGATGGTCATCAAGGACCACTTCGACGTCGCCGGGATGAAGCACACCGAAGGCGTGCCAGCCAAGGCCGGGCGCCGCTCGCCGGCCGACGAAGTGGCGATACGCCGCCTGCGCGACGCTGGCGCGATCATCATCGGCAAGTGCAACCAGCCGGACTACCAGATCCGCTGGAACACCGTGAGCCACCTGTACGGCGCGACGCACAACCCGCGGGACCTCGCGAAGTCCGCCGGAGGCTCGACCGGCGGCGACGCGGCGGCCGTGGCCGCGGGAATGGCACCGCTCGGTCTCGGCGTCGACTACGGCGGCTCGATCCGCGTGCCGGCCTCGTTCTGCGGCATCTACGGACTGCGCCCCTCAGCCGGTCGCATACCGGCGGCGCCGACGCTTGCACCGTTCGACGGCACCCCGACGGTCGATCTGATGGCCTCGATCGGCCCGCTTGCAAGGTCTGTCGACGACCTCTGGCGCGCCTATGCCGTGCTGGCCGGCGCGGATGCCGGTGATCCTTCATCGCTGCCGCTGCCGCCCGGCGAGCGCCATGGCAGCGGGCGCAAGCCCCGCGTCGTGCGCATGCTGGACCAGACCGGTGCGAAGGTGACGCCGGAAATCGCCACGCGTCTCGATCGCACGGCCCGGATCCTGTCCGATGCCGGCTACGAAGTGGCGGATGGAGGGATCCCGCACGCACGTCGGGCGCCCGAGGTCTGGGCCGAGCTGGTCGGCACAGAGCTCCTGGAGGCCGGGCTGCCCGCTTTCGGAAACGAGCTCGGCGCCAGCAACCGCCAGCACATCGAAGCGATGTTCGGACTGTTCAACCTCGGGTCGGACGTCCGACGCTACCTCGCTGCGTTCGTCGAACGGCGCGCAATCGCGCGCGAAACGGCCCAGTGGATGGAGGAGAACCCCCTGGTCCTCGCGCCAGTTGCCGGAATGGCGACGCCGCCGCTTGACTTCGATCACATGCTCGACGGGCGGCAGACCATCGAGCTGTTCGACCACATGCGCAACGTTCCATGGGTCAACCTGCTCAGCCTGCCCAGCGTGGCGCTGCCCAACGGCATCCAGATTGTTGCGCGCCGCTTCCGAGAAGCTGAAGCGATACAGGCCGCAGCGACGGTCGAACGAGTGATTGGCCGCGCATCCGTCGCGACGATGTAGCAGGGGCGCACGTGCTGGCAGCACGTCAGGCGGCGTCGGTCGAGGCAGTCGCAGCCTCTGGCGTGAGCGCCACAGCTCCAGTCCAGGGGTGGGTGGCGCCGAAGCGGTTGAGCTGCGACCGCTGCCCGTCCAAGCCCTGGACGCGACCGATCAATCACGTCACATCGATGCCGATCAGCAGATCGGTGAGAGCCTACTTGGGCATGCGCACGACCGGCTTGACCACCCTGCCGCTCTCGGAATCGTTGAAGGCGTCGTTGATTCTCTCGAAAGGGTAGAAGGTCACAAGTTTGTCGAACGGGAAGCGGCCCTGGCGATGCAGCTCGATCATCTGCGGTATGAACACATCGGGAGTGGAGTCTCCCTCGACAATGCCGCGCAGTCTCTTGCCCTGGGTCATGATGTCCATCACGTCGAGGGACACCTCGGTGCCGAGGGCTGCCGCGCCGACAAAGCCGCAGGTGCCGCGCGGTGCCAGTGCCTCCACCGCCTGACGAAGGACCTTCGGCACGCCGGTGGTTTCGAAGCTGAAGCCCACGCCATGACCCGTGATCTTCCTGATCTCGGCCACGAGATCCGGCGTGAGGGCTGGATTGATCACATGGGTCGCACCTAGCGCACGCGCCAATTCCAGCCGTTCATTCACGAGATCGACGGCAATGATGGTCGTGAGGCCTATCGCCTTGGCCGCCATCACTGCAGACATACCCACCGATCCCGAGCCGAACACGGCAAGCGACTGGCCCATGCGCGGCTTGAGCACATTGATCACCGCCCCGGCGCCGGTCTGAATGCCGCAGGCCAGCGGCCCCAGCAGTTCCAATGGAGCATCGCTGGGCACCTTGACGATGTTGCGTTCGGTGCAGATTGAGTAGGTGGCAAACGACGACTGCCCGAAGAAGTTGCCGTGAATGCGTTCATCGCCCTTCGACAGCGGCGAGGTTCCGTCGGCGCGTGCTCCCGCGAAATTGGAAGCGAAGAAGTCGTGGCAGTAGGTCGGCTCGTGTTCGTCGCAACTCGGACAATGTCCGCAGGAGTTGAAACTCATCACGACATGGTCACCGGCCTGAACCTTCGTGACCGCGCGACCGATACGTTCGACGACACCGGCACCTTCGTGGCCAAGCACGATAGGCTGCGGAACCGGAAATGCCTGGTCGCGCATGGCCAAGTCCGTATGGCACACGCCGGTGGCCACGAGTCGAACCAGAATTTCGTTGTCGCGCACCTCTTCGAGATCGAGCGTCTCCAACGACATCGGCGCGTGAGTCGCACGCACTACGGCAGCTTTCACTTGCATGATCTCTCTCTCCCACGATGATCGCCAGTGTGTGGTTCCAGTTGCAGACTCATGCCGCCGCGGGCTGTCCCTGGCGGGTGTAGGCCAACACCTGCTCGACGATCGCGTCGGCGAACTGTGGATCGTTGATGTGGCAATTGAACTCGGTCAGCGGCACAGAAGCCGGCAGGGCCTTCTTCAGGGCTTGCGAGAACACCGGGCACAGCGACGGATCATGCAGATGCCCCTCGGGGCTGTCATGGTGCGAGAAGCCCTTCAGCGGCACGAAGAAGGAGACCGGCCCCTTCGCGTTGGCGATGAGCTCGCCCATATGCCGGGCCAGGCGCTGCAATTCGCCGGCTTCGGTGCGCACCGCGGTCAATGCCTGGTTGTGTACGTGATACCGCTTGCCGGGGAACTGCGCCTTCGCGACGTCCAAGGGTCCCGACACCATGAAGTCCGCGTTGCCAGGCGCGAAGATCACCGGCACGCCCTTGTCGAGTGCCGCCTTGGCGCGGTCCGGGCCGGCGCTGCACAGACCGTTGTTCAAGTAGTCGTTGATCTCGACCAGCGACACGTCGACCACCGCGGCGACGTCGCGCTCGCGCACGATCTGGTCCATCGCCATGCCGCCGGTGCCGAGCGTGTGAAACACCATCACCTCGTAGCCCTTCTGCTCCAGCGACTTGCGCACGCGTACCGTGCAGCGATCGGTCGTGCTGAGCGTTGTCATCGCGATCAGAGGCTTGGGTTCGGTGCGCACTGGCGAATAGTTCTTCGCCATCGCGGCGGTCGCGATCGCCGCGTTGCGGAACACATCGCGGGTGATGCTGTTGAGCCCGGCGATGTCGCACACCGGGTTCACCATGATGATGTCCTTCGCGCCCACGAACGGCCGGGTGAAGCCTGATGCCATCGTCGACACCATCACCTTCGCCAAGCCATAGGGGAACGCCTGCATCACAACGGTGCCGAGCGCGGTGCCCATCGATCCGCCCACACCGATGATGCCGCTGAAGCCGTGCTTCGCCTGAGCCTGCAGCGCACACTTGACGGCGCCTTCGATCATCACCGCCTGGCACTTGCCTTCGTGACGCAGGTCGCGGACCTCCTGGATCGTCTTGCCGGCTGCCGCAGCGATCGCCTCGGGCGGGATCTCGACGTTCGGATCAGTCGACTCGCGGATGCTTGCGTCGAGGTGAATGACGTCCACCCCTTCAGACTCCAGCACCTGCCGGATGAATTTCGCTTCCACCGCCTTGGTGTCCAGCGTCACGATCATCAGAACCTTGGGTTTGCTGCTCATTGCCTGTCTCCTCGGGTTGTTGAAACACTGTCAAATTGCCGGCGCCGTCGGCATTCGGCGCCGACACCGTCAAGGCGTCGTGGGGATGTCGCACAGAGAATTGAGCCACCCTGTTCAAAGTCCGTCGGCGGCACCTCGTGATGGGTGGTAGGCGCGACGTTCGGGCGGCCGCCGAGGCTGCGGGACTGGCTCATGCCAACAGCTCCAGCAAGCTGTCGACACCCGACAGAGAAAGATGGGGGCGTCCATGCTGCGGCAAGCGCTCGAAATCCGCAGCGCCGCTCAGCCCCGTGTGTACTCCCACCGAGAGGGCCCCGCCACGCAGCGCCATGACGTTTTCCAGGCTCGGGTCATCGCCGACGATCGCCATCTGCGACGGTGCCACCCCCAGTCGTGCGCTGGCGCAGGCCAGGGCCTGCGGCGAGGGCTTCCCGAGCACGACCGCACGCTTGCCGGTGATGCTGCGCACAGCAGCCGCGAGGGCACCGGAAATGCCGAGCGTGCGCCCATCCCGGCTGGCGACATACGGCGCCGCCGAGACCGCGAAGAGCCCGGCCCCCGCCCACACGGCACGGCACGCGGCGTCGAGGTCGGCGAGCACAAATCCCGGGTGCCAGCCGATCAGCACGGCATCGGCATCGTCGGCCCGCTCGGGCGAGCGTACGACCTCGAAGCCTGCATCGCTCAACGGTTTCCACACGCCCTCGCCGCCCAGCACCAGCAGTCGGCGGTAGCGGCGGCGCTGGAAATACTCCACTGCGACGCTGACCGGAGTCAGCGTGTGCTGCTCGTCGAGCTCGATGCCGATGCGCCCGAGTTCCTGCGACAGCTGCAGCGGAGTCTTGGCCGTGCCGTTGGTGAAGGTCACGACCGGCACCTCGCGCTGGCGTAGCAGGGCCAGCAGCTGGCGCGCGCCCGGCAGCGCCTGGTAGCCGCTCAGACGCCGGTCTGCGAGTGCCAGCGTCCCGTCAACGTCGAAGACAAAGCCGCGCACGCCGACCAACGTCGGCGTCGCATGGCTGGTGCCGCGGGTCATGGTCACGCTGCAGCCTCTGGCGCCGCACCCCGGGGGCTGGCCCGCAAGTCGAGCATGAAGCCGTCCTTCTCGACGCGCACGTGCGTGACGTCGGGCCGGAGCGACAACTCGCCGATCAAGCGCTCCACCGGGCTGGCCACGGCGCTGTAGCGCTGCCGGCACGGCCCGGCAGCGACCATCGCGTCAACCTGCTCGGCAGGCATCACGGCGCGCAGCAGGAACTCCTCGTCACAGAGCCGGGAATCGAAGCGCCGGCGCAACTCACTCAGCCCGCACATGCCGGGCTCGGCCGCCAGCTCGCGGGCGCGGGGCAGCTGCTCGATACGATCTCGCACCTCGGGGTCCATCGGGGCCGGCGGCGTGCCGAAGCGGCCGATCACGTAGCGGATCACTTCGTCGGGCACGTTGGCATAGCGACCCGACGCGAGCACGTTCATCACCGCCTGCGTGCCGACCACCTGCGAAAACGGTGTCACCATGATCGGGTACCCGAGCTCGCGGCGCACACGTTCGACCTCCTCGTACACCTCGGGCAAGCGATGCTCCTGGCGCATCTCGCGCAGCTGTCGCCGCATCGTGCCGATCATTCCGCCCGGCAACTGGTGCTTGAAATAGCGCCTGTCGTACTCCTGCGGCACCCCGGGGGGCAGCCCTTCGGCGGCGGCAAGCCTCGCGAAATACGCGCTGACGCGGCCGACTGCGTCCATGTCCAGATCCACCGCATCGCCGCCGCTGCGCAGGTTGCCGACGACGTTCTCGATCGCCGGCTGGCTGGTACCGTTGCCCAGCGGCCGCATCGCGGTGTGCAGCGTGTCGACGCCGAGCGACGGCGCGTCGGCGTATGTGAACGGCGCCAGGCCGATGGTGCAGTGCGAATGCAGCTCCAGCGGCTTGACGCCGACCGCCTCGCGCAGTGCCGGCAGCAGCGAGCGGGCGCGTTCGGGGGTGAGCAGGCCGCCCGGGTCCTTCAGGTAGACGCGGTGGATCGCGGGCACCGCGGCCAGCCGGCGCGCCGCGGCGGCGAAATGCGCGTCGTCATGGATGGGGCTGACGGTGTAGACCAGCGCCCCGACGATTTCGCGCGCGCCCTCCGCGGCGATGGCAGTGGCACTGTCCGCCACGGCCTGCATGTTGTTCATCGGGTCCATCACCATGAACCGCTCGATGCCGTTGCGCACCAGCAGCCGGTAGGACAGCTGCATCAGCTCGGGATGGGCTGTCTCCCACGAGATGAAGCGCATTCCGGTAGACAGAAAGCTCAAGGGCGTACGTGGCATTCGGGCCTTCATCAGCCGGATCCGCTCCCAGGGGTTTTCCTTGTGGAATCGCACGGTGACCGCCATGTGCGTGCTGGTGCTGAAGTCGATCGCGCGAAAGCCGGCGCGGTCGAGATCGGGTGCGATCTCCAGCATCATCCCGGTGCGAAGACCGGTCGCACCCCACAGACTCTGGTTGCCATCGCGCAGAGTGGTATCGATGAAGTCGAGTCGACGTGAAGCCATGAACGTTGTCCTTCAGTTCGCAGCGGCCGCGGCGCCACGCTCGGCCAAGAAGCGACCGAGGAAGCCGGTGTCGAAGCCGCCAGCGCGGAATTCGGGCGTGGCGAGCACCTCCCGATGCAGAGCCACGTTGGTGAGCACGCCGGCGATGTGCACCTCGGACAGCGCGGCCTCGAGCCGCTGGCGTGCCTGCTCGCGCGTGTCGCCACTCGCGATGACCTTGGCAATCATCGAGTCGTAGAACGGCGAAATGGCGGCACCTGGCTCGATGTGCGTGTCTACACGCAGACCGGGGCAGGCCGGAAAGTGCACGCCGCTGACCTTGCCCGGCACTGGCCGGAAGTCGTGCGCCGTGTCCTCGGCGTTGATGCGGCACTCGATTGCATGACCTGCCAGCCGCACGTCGGCCTGGGTCAGGCGAAGTCTTTGTCCCTGGGCGACGGCGATCTGCTCTGCGACCAGGTCAAGCCCGCTGATCTGCTCCGTCACCGGATGTTCGACCTGAATGCGGGCATTCATCTCCAGGAAGTGGAAGCGCTGGCGCGCCACGTCGACCAGGAATTCGACAGTTCCGAGGCTGCGGTAGTTGATATGCTTGGCAAAGCGGATCGCCGCGGCGTGCAACTCGCAGCGCATCCCCTCCGGCAGCCCGGGCGCCGGCGCCTCTTCGATCAGCTTCTGGTAGCGTCGCTGCACCGAGCAGTCCCGATCGCCAAGATGGATCACGCTATGGCCATCGCCGAGGATTTGCACCTCGACATGGCGGCCCTGTTTGACGAAGCACTCGATATAGACGCGGCCGTCGCCGAACGCCGACAGCGCCTCTGCGCTCGCCAGTTCGAACTGCGACTCGAGCTCGGCACGCGTGTTGGCGCGCTTGAGCCCGCGGCCGCCGCCGCCGCCAACCGCCTTGATCAGCACCGGATAGCCGATCTGCTCGGCCAGCGTGAGGGCCGCTGACAGGTTGTCGACCGGCCCGCCCGGCACCACTTGCACCTGCGCCTCTTCGGCGCAGCGCCGCGCTTCCAGCTTGTTGCCGACGCGCTCGATCTGCTCGGCCGTCGGGCCGATGAAAATGATGCCGTTGTCAGAGCAGGCGGCGGCGAACTCGGAGCGCTCGGAAAGAAATCCATAGCCCGGATGCACCGCTTGCGCACCGACGCCACGGGCAGCCTCTACCAGCGTGCCGATGCGCAGGTAGCTGTCTGCTGCGCGCGCCGGTCCGATGCACACGGTACGGTCGGCCATTCGCGCGGCCATGCTTTCGCGGTCGGCCGCCGAAGCGGCCAGCACTGAGTCGATGCCCAGTCGCTTCAGTGTGCGGATGATGCGCACCGCGATCTCCCCACGATTGGCGACCAGCACGCGACGGATGGGCCCGTCGGCCGCGCTGAGGTCCATGGTGCTGCTCGCCTCGCTCATGCCGGGCGCACACGCATGAGCACTTGGTCGAACTCGACCAGCTCGCCATCGCTCGCCACAATCTCGACCACTTCTCCATCGACGCCAGCCGCGATCGAGTTCATCAGCTTCATCACCTCGATGATGCCGACTGCGCTGTCACGTCCTACTCGGGCTCCCACGGAGACAAACGGCGCGGCGCCGGGCTTCGGCGCGCCATAGAAGGTGCCGAGCATCGGCGCACGAATCTCCAGCAGCGCGCCGGCGCTATCGGCACTTGCGGCAGGCGCAGGCACGACCGGCGTTGATCGGGGTCCCTCTGGCACCGGGGCCGGGGTGGCCACCAGGCCGGCAACCAGCGACGCGCCACGGCGGCGCAGGGATAGCTTGATGCCTTCGGCCTCCAGGTCCAACTCGTCAAAATGCGAGGCGTCGAGGAGCTGGAGCAGGCGTTGAACGTCTTCGTGCGAAAAACTCATGGGAAAGCCTTCGGATGGGGGCGCACGGATGCGTCTCAAGGGGATCTGGTTTGCGCGGCGCAGTCTCTCGGAATGGCCAAAGTATTGGCGGTCGTCGCCGCAGCCCGCTAACATTGAACGACATCTTTTCTCCTGGTGAAAAGCAGAGCCGGTGCGCGAATACAAGGTCAAGACAATCCGGGCACTGGACCGCGGCCTAGAGGTGCTCGAGTACCTGCACAAGGCGCGCGCGGCGAGCCTTCACGATCTGCACCTGGCGACGGGCCTGCCGAAGGCAACGCTGACACGCATCATCGCGACGCTGGACAAGCGCGGCGTGGTGTGGCAGCGGCTCGCCGACGGCGCCTATATGGCGAGCCAAACCGTGCAGGCGCGCTCGCCGCGATTGATCGACGAGGACCACCTGGTCGAAGTGGCGTCGCCGGTGCTGGAACGCCTCTGTCTCCAGGTGAACTGGCCGTCGATCCTCGCCGTGCCTCGGCTCGACCACATGGCGGTCGTCGAAACGAACCGGCCGAAGTCCTATTTCTCCCACATCCTGCGGGGGCCGATCGGCTTTCGCATCAATATGCTGCGCTCGGCGACGGGCCGCGCCTACATTGCGTTTTGCGGCGAGACCGAACGAAATGCTCTGCTGCAACGGCTGCGCAGCAGCGGTGACCCGGGCAACTTCATGGCGCGCAAACCAGCGATGGTGGAGCGCCTGTTGGACGAGACGCGGCTACTGGGCTACGGCCACCGCACCATCGATTTCGGCGGGCACTTCGACAAGTCCAGACGCGAGTGGAACGATGGTCGCGACTCGATCGCCGTGCCCGTCAGGGCCGGCGGGGACGTGATCGCCGTCGTCAACCTGACGTGGATGCACAAGGT
>PLZH01000149.1 GCA_003152055.1 Burkholderiales bacterium | reverse complement strand
CGCGATGCGACCCCTTTCTGTTTTGGCAAGGATCGCTTGGCGGATCCTTATGCGTGTACGGCGCGCAGGCGCAGGGCGAACTCCTGCAAGGCGGCGATGCCGCTCTCCTCAGCCTTGTGCAGCCACACCTGCAGGTCGGCGACGAGCTGCTCGGCCGATACGCCGGTTCGCGTCCAGAGCTGGCGCAATTCCTCGCGCATGGCGACGAGTTTGGCGAGGTAAGGGCTCAGCGCCATGGCCTCGGCGACCTGCTCCTTCACGGCATGCGGAATCTTGTCGTCGTCGCGGTGCAGCCAGCGACGGGCGATGCGCATTTTCGCGAGCTTCGCCGTGCTGCCCGCACCTTCGCTCTTCAGGCGCGCGATCTCGGCGCGGCTCGCACGACGCAGGCCTCGCGCATAGGTCGCCATGACCTCGTAGCGGTTGGCGATGATCGCTTCGAGCGTCTTGCCGTCGGCCACGGGCTTCACCATGCCTAGCCTGAGCTGGGGCGGAATCTTGCGCACGGTGGCAAGACCGAGGATCTCGAGGCCGCGGATATAAGCCCAGCCGATATCGAACTCGTAGGGCTTGACCGAGAGCTTGGCCGAGGTCGGATACGTGTGGTGGTTGTTGTGCAGCTCCTCGCCGCCGATGACGACGCCCCAGGGAAAGACGTTGCGGCTCGCATCGGGCGCCTCGAAATTACGGTAACCCCACCAGTGGCCGATGCCGTTGACGATACCGGCGGCGGTGATCGGAATCCAGAGCATCTGCACCGCCCACACCGCCGCGCCGATCGCGCCGAAGAGAAAGAGGTCGATGATCAGCATCAGGCCGACGCCCTCCCAGCTGAAGCGCGAATAGAGGTTCCTTTCTATCCAGTCGTCCGGGGTGCCGCGGCCGAACTTGGCGAGCGTTTCCTGGTTCTTGGCTTCGGCGCGATAGAGCTCGCTGCCGGTCAGCAGCACGGTCTTGATACCGCGCGTCTGCGGGCTGTGCGGATCGTCTTCGGTCTCGCACTTGGCGTGGTGCTTGCGATGGATCGCGACCCACTCCTTCGTCACCATGCCGGTCGTGAGCCACAGCCAGAGGCGGAAAAAGTGCGACGGAATCCGGTGCAGATCGAGGGCGCGGTGCGCCTGGGCCCGGTGCAGGAAGATCGTCACCGCAGCGATCGTGATGTGCGTCGTCAGCAGCGTGTAGAGAACGATCTGCCACGCGCTGAACGACGCGAAGCCGTGCGCCAGCCAGTCGACGAGGGCGTCGAACACCGAGGTCAGAACATCCATTGAGTAAGCCTTGGGAAAGCGTAGATCATGCGAAATGGGATTCTATTCGACCACCGGTCGCCGATATCCCTGCAAATCGGCAGGAATCACCGCTAGATGGAGAACTATTGGTCTGGATCAAGCCCTTTGCGGCGTTGCCATGCGGCGGCGAAGAATTCATCGCTGCCGTGGCGGTGGGTCCACAGGCGCAGGTCATCGCCGCTCACGAGCGTTTCGGCATCCATCACCTGAGCGCGGCGCAACAGATCGAGAACGGGCAGGCGAACGAAGGCGGCGGCATGCGACGCATCGAAAGCGGCGGCCACGGCTTCGTCCTCTTCCATGAGCGGGCTGCAGGTCGCATAGACGAGGCGGCCGCCCGGCTTCACCAGCTTCGCGGCGGCTTCGAGGATCGTGCGCTGCCTGGTCCCAAGCTCGGCGAGCAATTGCGGCGTCTGCCGCCACTTCAGATCGGGGTTGCGGCGCAGCGTGCCGAGCCCGGTGCACGGCGCATCGACGAGAACCCGGTCGATCTTGCCGGCGAGGCGCTTGATGCGGTCATCTCGCTCGTGGGCGATCTGTACCGGATAGACGTTCGACAGGCCGCTTCGCGCTAGGCGCGGCTTCAGCGCCGCCAGGCGCTGGCCCGAGATGTCGAAGGCATAGAGCCGCCCGGTGCTGCGCATCTGGGCTCCGAGGGCGAGCGTCTTGCCGCCGGCGCCGGCGCAGAAGTCGACGACCATCTCGCCGCGCTTCGCGCCGGTCATCAGGGCGAGCAGCTGGCTGCCTTCGTCCTGCACTTCGGCCCAGCCCTCGATGAAGACACCATGCCGCTGCAGGGCCGGCTTGCCAGCGACGCGAATGCCGACCGGCGAATACGGCGTCGCCGCGGCTTCGATGCCCTCGCCGCGCAATCGGGCGAGAACCTCGTCGCGGCTGACGCGGGCAATGTTGACGCGAAGATCGAGTGGCGCCGGCCTGCCGACGCTTTCGATCCAGGGCCAGAACTCATCGCCGAGGGCCGGTTGCAGGCGCTCCGCGAGCCAGTCGGGAAGGTTGTGGCGCAAACGCTCGGGCAAGGCCGCGCGGTCGAGCGCGAGGCTGCGCTCGAGCCACGCGATCTCGGCGTCGCTCAGCGCCGCACGCAGGAAGCCGGCATTGCCCTGCCAGCCGAGGATCGCCAGGCGCCGCTCCGTTTCGCCGCTGCCCGACTGCGCCAGGTGACGATAGAGCGGCAACTTGCGCAGCACGGCGTAGGCGGTCTCGGCCAGCGCGTGCCGCTCGCGCGCACCGAGCGAACGCGACTCGCGAAAGAACTCGGCAACGACGCGATCGGTGGGGTGCTCGAAACGCAGGATGCGATGCACAAGCTCGGTCGCGGCCTCGAGCGAGGCGTTCGGATGCATCACCGAGATTATCCTTGCCGCTCGCTCGCAGCCGCACGGCGCGATCCGCCCGCCTCCGAATACCGCCCGCCCTTGCCTCGACACTCTCCATCACCGCCCGGGAGAACGGCGGCCCCCCACGTTCTGGCGCACTACCGCCTGATCGTCTGCGCGGTCGCCGGCAGCATCGCAGCCGTCGCCTGGCCCGACGTCGAGTCGACGCTGTCGCGCGCCCTCATCGGCTGGAACGTGCTCGCCTGGCTCTATCTGGTCTGGGTCGCGGTCACCCTGAGCCGGGCCGACTCCGGCCACATCAAGCGCCTGGCCCTGGCGCAGGCCGACAGCGCGGCCAGCGTGCTCACGATCGTCGTCATCGCTGCCGTCACCAGCCTCGTCGCCGTCGTCTTCGAGCTCAT
The DNA here is from genome assembly GCA_003152055.1 of Burkholderiales bacterium. GTDB lineage: Bacteria > Pseudomonadota > Gammaproteobacteria > Burkholderiales > Burkholderiaceae_C > Schlegelella_A. The sequence continues at coordinate 3,495 of PLZH01000149.1, read as the reverse complement.
CGCCGCCAAGGCGGCCGGCCCGCATCATGTGGCCGGGCATCTTCTTTTCGCATTCGTCACGGTGCTCGGATCATGGTTACTGCTGCCGACGCTGTTCGCCCTGACCTATGCCGCCGCCTACTACGGCCGCGAGCCCGACAGCGGACTCGGGTTCCCCGGCGCGACGGCGACCTTCGAGCCCGAACACACCGACTTTCTCTATTTCTCCTTCACCATCGCCGTCACCGCGCAGACTTCCGACGTTGCCGTCACGACGCGCGAGATGCGCCGGCTGGTCGTCTTCCAATCGGTCCTGTCGTTCGTGTTCAACACGACGATCCTGGCGTTCGCCATCAACGCAGCCGCGGGCTTTTTCTAGCGCGGTCCGAGCAACTGCGACTCGCCGCCGACGTGAACGACGCGCCGGTCGCGGCGCTCGAGCGCACCTTCGACGAGCCAGCGGATCGCCCGCGGATAGAGCACGTGTTCCTGCTCGAGCACGCGTGCCGCGAGCGACACCTCCGTGTCAGCCGGCAGCACCGAAACGACGGCCTGCGCGATGATCGGCCCGCAATCGAGATCGCCGGTCACGAAATGGGCCGTCGCGCCCGCGACCTTGCAGCCGGCCTCGATCGCCCGCGCATGCGTGCGCAAACCGGGAAAGAGCGGCAGCAGGGACGGATGGATGTTGACGAGCCGGCCGTCGAAGCGCTGCACGAAACCCGGCGTAAGGATGCGCATGAAGCCCGCGAGCGCGACGACGTCCGGCGCAAAGGCTTCGATCGCCTTCGCCAACGCTTCGTCGAACGCGTCGCGCGACGCGAAGGCCTTGTGATCGACGACCGCCGTGGCGATTCCTCGCTCGCGAGCGAAGGCCAGGCCCGCGGCGCCGGCACGGTTGCTGATCACCGCAACGACTTGCGCCGGCCAATGTTCGGCGGCGCAACGGCGGACGATCGCCTCCATGTTCGAGCCGCGCCCGGAGATGAGGATGACGATGTTCTTCATGCGCCGCCGAAGTGTATCGGCGCGCTTCGGCGGCAAAACTACAATCGCACCCTTTTGCCGACGACGAGTCGCACGCGATGAGCGAGAGCATCCCCACGACGAGCGCAGACGCCGGCGCGAGCCCCGGCCCCGGCCCCGCGCCGCGCCGCGAGCGCGTGCTCTCCGGCATGCGGCCGACCGGGGCGATGCACCTCGGCCACTATCACGGGGCGTTGAAGAACTGGGTTCGCCTGCAGCACGATTACGACTGCTTCTACTTCGTCGCCGACTGGCACGCCCTGACGACGCACTACGAAGAGCGCGGCGTCATCGAGCAGAACGTCTACGACATGGTCGTCGACTGGCTCGCCGCCGGCATCGACCCGAACGACGCGACGATCTTCATCCAGAGCCGCCTGCCCGAACACGCCGAGCTGTTCACGCTGCTCGCGATGGGCACGCCGCTCGGCTGGCTCGAGCGCGTGCCGACCTACAAGGACCAGATGGAAAAGCTGAAGGATCGCGATCTCGCGACCTATGGCTTTCTCGGCTACCCGCTGCTCCAGGCCGCCGACATCCTCATCTACAAGGCGGCCTACGTTCCGGTCGGCGAAGACCAGTCGTCGCACGTCGAGCTGACGCGCGAGGTCGCGCGCCGCTTCAACCATCTCTACGGCCGCGAGTCGAACTTCGACGAGCTCGCCCGCGCCGTGCTGAAAAAACTCGGCAAGGACGCCGTGAAGGCACTCGAAACCGAGCGCAAGTCGTTCCAGGAAGAAGGCAGCGAGGCCGCGCTGCAGGGCGGCCGTGCGATTCTCGAGGCGAGCCGCTCGCTCGCGGCCGCCGACCGCGAGCGTCTCGATGCCTGGCTGCGCGGCACGGGCAAGACCATCCTGCACGAACCGCTGGCCCTGCACACCGAAGTGAAGAAGCTGCCGGGCCTCGACGGCGCGAAGATGAGCAAGAGCTACGGCAACGCCATCGCAATGCGCGAAGAGCCGGCCGAGGTCGAGAAGAAGATCCGGCGCATGCCGACCGACCCGGCGCGCGTGCACCGAAGCGACCCGGGCGATCCCGAGAAGTGCCCGGTCTGGCAGTTCCATCAGGTCTATTCGAACGACGAGACGAAGACCTGGGTCGTGCACGGCTGCACGACGGCGGCGATCGGCTGCCTCGATTGCAAGCAGCCGGTGATCGAGGCAATCCAGCGCGAGCAGCTGCCGTGGCGGGAGCGGGCCGAGACCTACCTCGCCAACCCGAAGCAGGTGCACTGGATCGTCGAGGTCGGCACCGAGCGTGCGCGCACCGTTGCCCGCCAGACGATGCGCGAGGTTCGCGACGCGATGGGCCTCACCTACTAGCCGCTAACCGGACGCGACGCGTCCGGTTAGCGGCGCTCGTTCGAAAGAGCCCTTCGGTCCCTCAACTCGCGCGCCGTGAGCCGCGGGCGGCTGGGCGGCCGCCCAGCCTGCTTTCGGTACCGGCCAGCAGGCGCGATATGTTCGCCGCATGCCGCCAGACGAGCAGCAGCGAGATGACGATGATGATCGCCGCCTCCGGCCCCGCGTCCCAGATGAGAAGTTGATAGAACGGCGCGAAGACGGCCGAGACGAGCGACGCGAGCGACGCGTAGCGGAAGAACGCGGCGATGATGATCCACGTCGCGAGCGTCGCCAGGCCGAGCCACGGATTCAGGCCGATGAGCACGCCGGCCGCCGTCGCCACACCCTTGCCGCCCTTGAAGCGGAAATACACGGGCCAGAGATGGCCGAGAAAGGCGCCGAGGCCGGCCAGCGCCGGGCTCCAGTCGAGGGCGTCGCCGCTGCTGCCGTAGCGCTGGCCGAGCCACGCCGTGAGGACGACGGCTGCGGCGCCCTTCAGCGCATCGAGCGCCAGCGTCAGGATCGCCGCCGGCTTGCTGCCCGAGCGCAGGACGTTGGTCGCACCGGGGTTGCGTGAGCCGTAGTTGCGCGGATCTTCGAGCCGCATGACGCGGCTCACGATCACGGCGAAGGAAAGCGACCCGATCAGGTAGCCGGCGACGAGAGCGAGGAAGGGAAACGCGGTCGACATGCGTATGAACAAAGTTCGATTCGCGGAGCGGATGCCATTTTGCGCCGCGAGAGCGGGCCCTGGGCCTAGTAATAACAGGCCCTAGTTCGCGCAGCGAACCGGCTTCGCCCCCAGCACGGTAATCAGCGTCTTCGGCGCGATGCCCACCAGATAACCACGCCTGCCACCGTTGATGAAGATGCGGTCGACGCCGAGGATCGTTTCTTCGATGTGCACCGGCATCGCCTTTCTCGTCGTGAACGGCGAGGTGCCGCCGACCTGGTAGCCGCTGTGCCGCTCGGCGACCTCGGGTGCGCAAGGCTCGACCGACTTGACGCCGATCGCCCGCGCCAGGTTCTTCGTGCTCACCTGCTTGTCGCCGTGCATGAGGACGACGAGCGGGCGCGCCTTCTCATCCTGCATGATGAGCGTCTTGACGACGGTATGCTCGTCGACGCCGAGCTGGCGTGCCGACTC
>PLZH01000152.1 GCA_003152055.1 Burkholderiales bacterium | reverse complement strand
GCGCGGGCCGCCGCGAGCGAGTGCTCTTCGAGGACGCTGCGCAGCTCCTCGACGATCTTAACGATGAGCGGATTGCCGGACGCGCGCGCGATGGCGATGTGGAAGTTCGCGTCGAGCTGATTGCGGCGCGCCGGATTGTCGGCATCCTCCATGCGCGCAAGGATCGCGGCCATCTCCCCGATGTCCCGGTCGGTACGTCGCTCGGCGGCCAGGCGTATGGCCGGAATCTCGATGCAGCGCCGGACCTCCCGCACGTTCGCCGGCGAATAGCGTCCGAGCAGCAGCGGCGCGCGCACGCGATCCGACACGACGAACGTGCCGATGCCCGGCTGAGAGGCGGTGAATCCAAGCGCCTGCAGGCTCACGAGCGCCTCGCGCACGACGGGCCGGCTCACACCGAACTTCTTGCAGAGCTCGCTCTCGGAAGGCAGCCGCTCGTCGAGCTTGTACTCGCCGCTAGTGATCTCGGCCTGCAGCTGTGCAAGCACTTCCGCGACGGCGCCGCGCCGCGCGACAAGCTGTAGCTTCATGTCAGACAAGTGGTGAACACAACGCAAATCCCTGTCATTCGAGTTCCTGTTCCCGGCATCGCAATCTCGCAGTAGGATACCGGTTCGGTGCGGGACAACGCATACCTGTCAGACAGCATACTTCAATCGAGATCCAATGAGCAAGTTCGGCGTATTCCTTTACGAGGGATTCCAGGAGATGGAGTTCTGGTATCCGGTGCTGCGGCTGCGCGAGATCGGCGCCGACGTCGTCGTCATCGGAGTCGACGGAAGCGAAGCTGCATCGAGCACGCTCGGCTACCCGGTCGTGCCCAACGTCGCGATGAAGGACAGCCGGCCGGAGGAGTTCGCGGCGCTGATCGTCCCCGGTGGCAACGTCACGGCACTCGCCGAAAACCTCGCGTTCCGCGACTTCCTGAGCGAGGCCTCGCGGCGCGGCGCGCGCATCGCTGCCTTTTCCCAGGCCGCTTCGCTGGTCCCGGGTGCCCTTGTCGCCAGCACGACCGACGATGTCCCGCAGCGCATGCGCACGCTTCTCAAGGAGTTCGCCCGATGAATCTCGCCGATGCGCAAATTGCCGTTCTCGCCGAAAACTTCTATCAGGAGCTCGAGCTGTGGTATCCGCTCATGCGGCTGCGAGAGGAGGGATGCAACGTCGTCGTCGTGGGTCCGGCGGAGCAGACGTATGCGAGCAAATTGGGGTATCCGGTGAAACCGGATCTTGCAGTCGCCGACGTGAGCCCGGACATGTTCGACGCGATCGTGATCCCCGGCGGCTTTTCGTCCGAACAGATGCGGCGCACCAAGCCGCTGATCGAGCTGGTTCGCAAGGTGCATGACCAGGGCGCACTCGTCGCCGCGGTCTGTCACGCCGGCCTGGTGCTCGCCTCGGCCGGCATCGCGCGGGATCGCGACCTCACCTGCGTGTCGCTCGTGAAGGACGATCTGATCCACGCTGGCGCGAGGTATCACGACCAGGCCGTGGTGCGTGACCGCAATCTGATCACCTCGCGCCTGCCGAGCGACCTGCACCTCTTCTGCAAGGCGATCATCGAGTACCTCGCCGAGGCGCCACGCGTGGCCAGCAAATCCCTTGAGCGCTCCGGCGCCCGGGTGTCGGCTGCCTACACCCACGTCGCTGAGCTGTCCCAAGGGCCGCGCGGCATCGCGTCGGCCGACTACACGACGGTGGTCAAGACCGGCCCGCGCGTGTTGTGATGCTGCGGATCGCCGTGGCAGGGACACCGGCCGAGCGCGGCCGGCAGTACGGTCGACTCGCCGCGTCGCGCATCGTCCGGGCGATCGACGCCTACAGGGATCTCTTCGAGCACCGCGCCGGCCTGCAATGGGACGAGGCGGTGGCGCACGCACGCACATTCGTTCAGCCGATCGGTGACTTCGCGAGCGATTCGCTGGCGGAGATGCACGGCATCGCGGACGGCGCGGGAGTGCCGTTCGACGCGGTCCTCGCGCTCAATTGCCGCAGCGAGCTGATGTTCGCCGCCGCGCGGAGCCGCGGAGAAACGCCCCCGTCGGAATGCACGTCGTTCGCGGCGACGCCTGAAGCCACGGCAGACGGCCACATGCTGCTGGGGCAGAACTGGGACTGGGTGCCTTTTGCGCGCGAACTGTCCGTCTTGCTGGAGGTGCGGCGCCACGACAAGCCGTCGTTCGCGACGATCGTCGAGGCCGGCATGCTTGCGAAAGTCGGCATGAACGACGTCGGCGTGGGCTTGTGCACGAACACGCTCGTCAGCGAACGCGACACCAACCGGCAAGGCGTGCCTTATCACATCATGTTGCGCGCCTTGCTGGGCGCCTCGTCCGTCGAGGAAGGCGCTTGCATCCTCGGCTCCGTCGACCGCGCGCTATCGGCCAACTACCTGCTTGCCGACAAGTCGGGTAAGGCAGTGAACTTCGAGACGATCGCCGGGGGTGCGGCCGAGATTCATGCCACGCAACCGGAGGCCGGACTCATCGCGCATGCCAACCACTTTTGCGCGCCCGCGTTCCGACCCATCGACGCGTTCGTGCGAAGCAGCCCGCACAGTCTCACGCGCCTGGACGACATCTCGCACGAGTTGAGGGAGTCGATCCCGCTCAGCGTCGAACGCACGCAGCGAGTCCTGCGGAGTCATCGTCACGATCCGAACGGCGTGTGCTCGCATCCCGACCCTGCTGCGCATCCGATGTACGCGCGCACGACCGTCGCGTCGTTCGTGGCCGATCTCACCGCGACGGAATTCTGGTTCACCGACGGACCGCCTTGCGCCGTTGCCTATGAAGCTTATCGGCTTCCGGAGAAGGCTACGCAGGCCTGACATTGCGCGCGGATCGACCGCGACTTGGCTCGGCGGCCGACCGCTGAGGACTGGCTGCTGCCGCTCAGGTCGGCGCGTTGAAAGTCAGCTCATGGCCGGGACCGTAAGTTCGACGTCGAGCCCGACAGCGGTCCTTCGGAGCAAACGCCGAGTTGGTCGTCTCGCTGCTGCCGGCGTGCTTCGTGAGCGGCAGTCG
>PLZH01000302.1 GCA_003152055.1 Burkholderiales bacterium | reverse complement strand
GCCTTGAGGGCGCCTTTTGCCAGGCAAGCGCCGTGACCGGCGCGCTGCCTTCGACCCGCGGCTAGTTGACCTGGCCGCGGATCTCGCCGCCCGGGTTGGCGGCGGTGTGCAGGTTGACGTACCACTTGCCGGCCTTGAGGTCGGCGGCCTGCGCGTCGGTCAGCGTCGCGCTGCCGGTGATGGGGCTGGCGAGGCTGCCGGCAAGGGGGACGACGACACCGGCATTGGCGCCGGGCAGGGCGGGGCCGTGGAAGTGGCCGGCCGTGACCGGGCCGGTCATTCCGGAATAGGTCACCGTCCAGGTCAGCGTGTTGCCGCTCAGATTGATCTTGGCCGTGCCGGTGCCGCTGCTCGCTTTCGGCGGCACTTCGGCGGCCGCGGTCAGCGTCGCCGACATGTCGCCGGGCGCCATCATCGGCTTGGCCATCGAGGGCGACGAGGAGTTCATCATTGCGCAGCCGCCGAGGGCGAAGGCTCCGGCGGCGAGAGCGGTGGCTAAGACGTATCGACGAGCGGTCATCGCTATCTCCTGAATGGGTTGGAGTGGGATCGCAGCGGCCGCAACGGCCGTGGACAAGGTTTACCAGCACATCATATGCCGGCGCGCTCGCAGGCGTTGCCCCGGCTCGCCGCGCGCCGGTGGCGGCGGCCCGCTCCCGTTTTGGGGTTCAATCGGGGCATGAAGGCCGAACAGGCGTGGCCGATCACGAAGCAGGCCGTCGCTTCCTGGATCGACGACTACGCGCCGAGCATGGGCGCGGCGCTCGCGTACTACGCGCTGTTCTCGATCGCGCCGCTCATCCTCATCGTCGTGTCGATCGCCGGGCTCGTCTTCGGCGCCGATGCAGCACGCGGCCAGATCTTCATCGAGCTGCGCGGCCTCATGGGCGAGCAGGGCGCGGCGGCCGTGCAAAGCCTGCTGCAAAGCGTGAGCGAACCGCGCAAAGGCGTCGTCGCAACGGCGATCGGCGTCGTCGTCCTCCTGGTCGGCGCGACCGGCGTCTTCAGCGAATTGCAGAACTCGCTTGATCGCATCTGGCGCGCGCCGGCACGCGCCAAGCCTACGGGCCTCGTCTGGCTCCTGCGCTCGCGGGTGCTCTCGTTCGGCATGGTGCTTTGCATCGGATTTCTGCTCATCGTCTCGCTCTTGGCCAGCGCGGCGATATCGGCGATCGGCCGTTGGTGGCGGCCGGTCTTCGCGGGCTGGGAGTTCGTCGCGCAGGGCGTCACCTTCGCCGTCGGCTTCGCTTTCGTGACGGTCATGTTCGCGATGATCTACAAGCTCATGCCGCGCGCCTCGATCCGCTGGCGCGACGTATGGATCGGCGCCGCCTTCACCTCGCTGCTCTTCAACGCCGGCAAGATCCTGATCGGCCTCTATCTCGGCAAGAGCGGCTTCGCCTCGGGTTTCGGCGCCGCGGGCTCGCTGGTCGCGCTGCTTTTCTGGATGTACTACTCCTCGCAGATCTTTCTGCTTGGCGCCGAGTTCACCTGGGTCTACGCCTACACCTGCGGCTCGCGCCAGGGCAGCATGCGGCCCGGCGCCCTCGCCTCGGATGACGACGCGGTCACTGGTGCCGTCGAGCGATCGCGAGCTGCCATCGGCGACGCGCTGCGCCGGATGCGGCGGCATGATTGAGGATCGCCATCTCCCCGTGACGTCGACATGATGAACCAGGATCCGTTGCCGCTCGACTGGCAGCCCGCTCGAATCGCCGAGCGGCGCCGCGCCTTTCTCTCGCCGGCCCTCGCCACCTTCACGGCCTACCGGTCGCCGCCGGTCTGGCGCCGCGGCAGCGGCGCCTATCTGTGGGACGCGGCGGGCAAGCGCCACCTCGACGGCATGGCGCAAAACGTCTGCATCAGCGTCGGCTACCGGCACCCGGGCGTTGACGCCGCGGTGCGGGCGCAGCTCGACGAGATCCAGCACGTCACCACCGTCTACGCTCATCCGCAGCCCGGCCACTTCGCCGAAGAGCTGGTGGCGCGTCTGCCGGCGGGACACGACTGGGTAGTCCACTTCGTCAACAGCGGCGCCGAGGCGATCGATCTCGCGGTGCTGGTTGCCCGCCTGCACACCGGTCACTTCGAAGTGCTGACGCTGCGCGACGCCTACCACGGCATGCACTTTACGGCGATGGCGGCGACCGGCATCGGCCAGGCGCATCAACCGCTGCCGCCGGCGCCGGGATTCGTCAACGTGATCGCGCCGCATCCCTACCGCGGCCTGTTCGGTCCCGAAGGGGCGCCATACCTCGACGAGCTGTCGCGCGCGATCGGCAGCGGCACGTCGGGCGCGCTCGCCGCCATGATCGTCGAGCCGACCCAGGGCTACGGTGGCATCGTCGAGATGCCCGAGGGCTATCTGGCGGGCGCCGCGGCCCGCGTTCGCGAGGCCGGTGGCCTTTTCGTCGTCGACGAGGTGCAGACCGGCTTTTGCCGCACCGGTTCGCACTTCTGGGGCTTCGAGGCGCACGGTGTCGTTCCCGACGTCATCGTGATGTCGAAAGGCATCGGCAACGGCTTTCCGATCGCGGCGATGGTGACACGGCGCGAGATCGCCGAATCGATGGCGAGCCGCATGTTCTTCAATACCTACGGATCGAACCCGGTCTCGTGCGCGGCCGGCCGCGCTGTCCTGCGGGCGCTCGACGAAGAAGGCCTGCAGGCCAACGCGCACGCCTGCGGCGCCGCCTTCAGCGCGGCCTTCGCCGCTTTGCAAGAGCGGCATTCCCGGATTGGCGATGTGCGCGGACGCGGCATGCTGCGAGGTGTGGAACTCGTGACCGACCGCCGTTCGCGCGCCCCTGCCGTGCGCGAGGCCGAGCGCATGCAGGAACTGTTGCGCCAAGCCGGCGTGATCGTCGGCCTGTGCGGCGCCGACCACAACGTGCTGAAGATCAACCCGCCGCTCTGCGTGAGCGTCGCCGACATCGCGACGCTCGCCGCAGCGTGCGACGAGGCCCTGGCGCGCCTCTGAGCCGGCCGCGCGACGACGCTGTGATTGGGATGACGAAGCGACCGAATATCGTCTTCATCGTCGCCGACGATCTCGGCTTCGCCGACCTCGGTTGCTACGGCGGCCGCGTTCCGGTCTCGCCGGTGCTCGATCGTCTTGCCGCCGGCGGCCTGCGCTTCACCCAGGGCTATTCGAATTCGCCCGTCTGCTCGCCGACGCGTTTCGCCCTGATGACGGCACGCTTTCAATATCGCTTGCGCGGCGCCGCCGAAGAGCCGATCAACAGCCGGAGCCGCGGCAGCACGACGCTCGGCCTGCCACCCGAGCACCCGACGCTGCCTTCGCTGCTCAGGGGTGCCGGCTATCGGACGGCCCTCGTCGGCAAATGGCACCTCGGCTATCCGCCTGTGTTCAGCCCGCTGCGTTCGGGTTACGAGGAGTTTTTCGGCCCCATGTCGGGTGGCGTCGATTACTTCACCCACTGCGATTCGCGCGGCACGCACGACCTCTGGCAGGGCGAGGCCGAGCATCGCGAGGAAGGCTATCTCACCGACCTCATCTCGTGCCGCACGGTCGACACCATCGGGCGATTCGCTTCGAAGGGCGGCGCGCCGTTTTTCATCAGCGTGCACTACACGGCGCCGCACTGGCCCTGGGAGACGCGCGACGATGCAGCGCTGGCCGAGGAGGTGAAGGACAACCTCTTCCACCTGCACGGCGGCAACATCCACACCTACCGCCGCATGATCGAGCACATGGATGAAGGCATCGGCCAGATCATGGCCGCGCTCGAAGCCGAAGGCGTGGCGCGCGATACGCTCGTCGTCTTCACCAGCGACAACGGCGGCGAGCGCTTTTCCGACAACTGGCCGCTCGTCGGCGGCAAGATGGACCTGACCGAAGGCGGCATCCGAGTGCCGTGGATCGCACACTGGCCGGCCGCGATCGGCGCCGGCGGCAGCAGCGAGCAGCAGTGCATGACGATGGACTGGTCGGCGACGATGCTCGAAGCTGCGGGCGTCGCACCGCATCCGGACTATCCGCTCGACGGCGTGTCGCTGCTGCCGGTGCTGCGCGACCCCCTTCATTCGTTCGAGCGGCCTCTCTACTGGCGCATGAACCACCGCAGCCAGCGCGCCCTGCGCCGCGGCCGCTGGAAATATCTGAAGGTCGACAATCACGAGTACCTCTTCGACATCCCCGCCGACGAGCGCGAGCGTGCCAACCTCGCGCCGCGCGAACCGGCGCGCTTGCAGGCGATGCGCGCCGACTGGCAAGCGTGGAACGCGACCATGCCGCCCATTCCCGAAGACGCGACCGTGAGTCTCGGCTATGGCGCCAAGGACATGCCGCAGCGTTGACCGGAATTCACATGCCCGCATTCGAGGAACCCCGCGCCGACGCGGCGCCGGTGCGCCGCTTTCGCGATCCGCTCTACCAGCCGCGCGCAGCGACGCTCGGCGCGTTGCGGCAGAAGATCGATGCGCTCGATGTACAGATCGTCGAGCTGCTGGCCACTCGCGCGCTCTGCGTGCGCGATGCGACGCGATTCAAGCGCGATGCATTCCAGGTGGCGGCGCCGGAGCGCCAGGCCGAAGTGTTCGCGCGCGTGCGCCAACAGGCGGCGGCGCATGGCGCCGAATTTCCGGGGCTGGCCGATATCGTCGAGGCCGCCTATCGCGTGCTCGTTGTCGGCTTCATCGCCGGCGAAGAGCGCTTCTTCACAGAGACCGAGCCGTTGCAGCCATGAAGCACCTGTCCCGCCGACTTTTCCTGCAGCATCTGCGCTGCTCTCTCGCACTCGCCATCGCCTGCGCCGGCGGCGCCACCTTCGCGCAAGGCACGCAAGGCTGGCCGAGCCGGCCCATCCATATCGTCATCCCGTACGGGGCAGGGTCGTCGCCCGATGTCTTCGCCCGCCTCATCGCCGAGAAGATCGCGCCCCGCCTCGGCCAGGCCGTCGTCGTCGACAACAGGCCCGGTGCCGGCGGCAACAACGGCACGGCCTCGGTCGCCAAGGCCGCCGGTGACGGCTACACCTTCCTCGTCAGCACGAACGGGCCGCTCGTCTACAACACGGTGATCTACAAGAAGCTCGGCTACGACCCGTTCACGGAGCTGCGACCGGTCGTGCTCGGCGGCGCGCAGGCCAATGTCTGCGCGGTGCGAACCGATTCGGGGATCACGAGCCTCGGCGACCTGGTCAAGGCCATGAAAGCCAGCCCCGGCAAGTTCAACTTCGCATCGACCGGGGTCGGCAGCCTTTCGCAACTCGGGGTCGAGCTTCTCAAGGCGAAGACGGATACCTTCGCTGTGCATATCCCGTATGCCTCGTCGCCGCTCGCCATCCTCGCCTTGCTGCAGGGAGACGTGCAGTTCGCGTGCGTTCCGGCGATCGCGGTGATGCCGCAAGTCAAGTCCGGCAAGCTGCGTCCCCTGGCGGTGTCGACGGCGAAGCGCAGCGCGCTGATGCCCGACATCCCGACGATGAAGGAGGCCGGCCTGCCCGATATCGAGAACACGGCCTGGATGGCCGTGATGGCGCCGGCTGGCACGCCGACCGAGATCGTCGATCGCATGAACCGGGAAATCGACGAGGCACTGGCGCTGCCCGATGTTCGCGAGAAGCTGGCCAGCCAGTACATGGAACCGGTCGGCGGCACGCCCGAGGACCTGCGCAAGTTCATGCAGCACGAGCTCGCCGTGATGACGCCGGTCATCAAGCGCAGCGGGGCGACCTCGGAGTAACGGCGGCGCTTTGCTGCGGCATCCATTGCGGCTGTGATGCCGGCGTCGGGGGTGTAGATCCCTCGTGGGCCGTTGTGGTGGCCGACCCGGCTCTGGCCTTGCGCGTGCTCATCGATGGCGCGACGGTCATGGCGCTCGACTCCTTCGGCAAAGCCTTGTTGCGACGGGGTTCGGCCATGCGTTCATGCCACGACGCGTTGTGCGCGAAGCGCATCGATCTCGGCTGCGGAATAGCCCACGCCGGCCAGCAACTGCTGCGTGTGTTCGCCCAGCCGCGGCGGGTGCAGGCGAACCGGCAGTCGCTTGCCGTCGAGGGTGATCGGAAACAGCGTCGTCTTTACCGTCTGCCCCGCTCTTTCGCCATCGGGCAGCACCACGTCGGCCAGGCCGCCGGTGGCCTGCAGATGCGGATCGTCGTAGAGGTCTTCGGGCTTGCGAATCGGCGCGAAGGGCAGGCCGTGGCGTTCGAAGATCGCGGCGAGTTCGGCGGCGCTGCGGGGCGCCAGGCGCTCGCGCAGCGTCGCCAGCAGGGCGGGGCGCACCTTGACACGATCATTGTTGGTCGCAAGCCGCGGGTCGGCCTTGAGGTCGGCGAAGCCGAGCACGTCGCAGAAGGTGGCGAACTGCGCGTCGCTCACGGCGGCGAGGAAGATCTGTTCGCCGTCCTTCACCGTGAACACGTCGTAGACGGCCCACGGGTTGTCGCGCGCCGGCATCGGTGCCGGATGGCGCCCGGTCATCGCGAACTGCAGCATGTGCTGGCCCATCAGGAAGACGTTGTTCTCGAAAAGGGCCGACTGCACCTCCATGCCCTTGCCGGTGATGCCGCGCTGGATCAACGCGCCGAGCGCGCCGATGGCGCCGAAGAGGCCGCCCATGATGTCGTTGACGCTCGTGCCGGCGCGCAAGGGATCGCCCGGCCGCCCGGTCATGTAGGCGAGGCCGCCCATCATCTGCACCACCTCGTCGAGCGCGGTGCGGTGCTCGTAGGGGCCGGGCAGGAAGCCCTTGTGGCTGACGTAGATGAGGCGCCCGTTCGCTTTACCGAGCGACGCGTAGTCGAGCCCGAACTTGGCGAGCGCGCCCGGCTTGAAGTTCTCCGCGACGATGTCGGCGCTCGCCGCGAGGCGCCGCGCCGCCTCGGCGCCCGCGCTCTGGCGGAGGTCGATGCCGACGCTCTTCTTGTTGCGGTTGAACATGGGGAAGAAGCCCGCGCCGGCGCCGAGCAGGCGGCGCGTGGCTTCGCCTTCGACCGGCTCGATCTTGATGACCTCGGCGCCGAGGTCGGCCAGCACCATGCCGCAGGTCGGTCCCATGACCATGTGCGTGAGCTCGACGACGCGCAGGCCAGCGAGCGGTTGCGGCGGCGGCGGGGCGGCGGCGTCGCTCATCGAGGCGTGCGTCGCTCAGGCAGCCTGTCGCATCGTCTTCGGCAGGCCGGCGCGCCGGAGCGCTCCGTGCAGCAGGACGAGCCCTGGCAGCGTCTTGGCAACGGCGACGAGATCGGCCGTGTCGGCCGGCCGGGGCAAGAGCCGTGCGGGCACGAAGGAGCCGATCTCGATCTCGCGCAGCCCGGCGGTGTGGGCGTCGCGTGGCCCTTCGAGCTTGTGCTCGGTTGCGAGGGTTCGGGAGATGCTTTGCAGCCCGTCGCGCAATCCGACCTCGCGGATCACGACGTCACGCTTCGATGCGTTCATGCGACCTGACTCTAGGCCTTTGCCGGCCGGTCGTCATCGGGGTTGCTCGGCAGGGCCCTCGCCCTCCGGGGCGCCCCTCAGCCGCTGGCGCGGGGCAGGCTATATACCGATACCGAAGCCGGCGACGCGGAAT
>PLZH01000184.1 GCA_003152055.1 Burkholderiales bacterium | reverse complement strand
CTGCTACTCCATACCGAGCAGCTTGTAGATGCGTCGCGTGTAGGCGCCAAAGGCTTCGTGTGTCTTCATGTCGAGGGTGCGCGGGCGCGGCAGGTCGATCTCGAAGTTGTCTGCCATTCGCGCCGGTCCGGCAGTGAAGACGACGACGCGCGTACCGAGAAACACGGCCTCGGAGATGCCGTGCGTGACAAAGAGGATGGTTTTGCCCGACTGCCTCCAGATGCGCAGCAGCTCGAGGTTCATCTTCTCGCGCGTCAGCGCATCGAGCGCGCCGAAGGGCTCGTCCATCAGCACGAGCTTGGGATCGTGGACGAGCGCACGGGCGATCGCGGCACGCTGCTGCATGCCGCCCGAGAGCTCGTAGGGGCGCTTCTCTTCAGCGCCGGCGAGGCCGACGAGCGCAAGCAGCGCGCGCGCTCGGTCGCGGCTTTCCGCCGCCGGCAGGCCGAGGATCTCGGCCGGCAGCAGCACGTTGTCGAGGACGCTTCGCCACTTCAGCAGAAGCGGTTGCTGGAACACCATGCCGACGTCGCGCGCCGGATCGAAGGGGTTGGCCGGCGAGCCGATCGTCACCGTGCCGGCATCGATCGAATGCAGGCCGGCAAGGATTTTCAGCAAGGTGCTCTTGCCGCAGCCCGACGGCCCGACCAGGCAGGCGAGCTCGCCGGGCATCACGTCGAAGCTCGCGTCCGAGATCGCGAGGTGCGCCTTGGCGCCGCGACCGTAGCTCTTGGCGACGCCGGCGAGATGGATGAACGGCTCGGTACCCATCCTCAGCCGACGCGCGCGTCGGGTACGACCAGAGCTCGTTCGAGCACCAGCACGCTGCCGTAGAGCAGCATGCCGATCAGGGTGATCAGCAACACGGCCATGAACATCGCCGCCGTGTCGAGCGTCACCTGGACCTGCAGCATCAGGTAGCCGAGGCCTTTGTCGGAGCCGAGGAACTCGCCGACGATGGCACCGGCGACGGCGAGGATGGCCGCGACCTTCATGCCCGACAGGATGTAGGGCAAGGCGCCCGGCAGCTGGATCTTGGTGAAGGTCTGCCAGCGCGAGCCGCGCAGGCTCTTCACGAGATCGAGCAGGTCGGGCTCGACCTCGCGCAGGCCGCGCACCGTGGTGAGCAGGATCGGGAAGACGCAGATCGAAAACGCGATCAGCATGTTGGGCACGATTCCGTACTTGAACCAGACGATGATGAGCGGCCCGAGCGCGACTTTCGGGATCATGTTGAGGCTCACGAGAAGCGGCATCATCAGCGCCTCGAGCGGCCTCGACCAGGTGAACGCCAACGCCAGCAGCACGCCGGTGACGAGGGCGACGGCGTAGCCGCCGAAGATTTCGGCCGCCGTCACCAGCAAGTTGCTCCACCAGTGGTAGTTGCCGGCGAAGAGCGTCTTCGCCGTGTCGACCGGCGACGGCATGACGTACTTCGGCACGTCGCCGAACTTGACGAAGAGATACCAGAGCGCGAGCAGCGCGAGGTGCGAGGCCACCGCCATCGAGGTTCGCGTCCAGCGATCGTGGGTCGTGTGCATCGCGGTTGCGAATCGGGTCGAGCTCGTTTGCCGCGCCGATGATAGGGGTCAATGCCGGGCCGCAGGCAGGTGGCCGGTTGCTAGACTGGCGGCCGCCTTTCCCGGCGCTGACGTTGCGCGCGGAGCCGTCCTTCAACCCAGGAGACGACATGTCCCTTCTTCGCCGCATCGCCCTCTTCACCGTGGCCGCTGCTTCGTTCGCTGCGCCGCCGGCCTTTGCCGAGCAGACGCTCGACTTCATCCTCAACTGGGTCCCCGGCGGCGACCACGCGCCGTACTACTACGCGAAGAAGATGGGCTGGTACAAGGAGGCCGGCATCGACCTCAATCTCGAGCCGGGCAAGGGCTCGGCGGTCGCGGTGCAGAAGGTCGGCGCCGGCGCCGACCCGATCGGCCTCGCCGACATGGCCAATGCGCTCGTGCTGCGCGGCAAGGGCGCCGATACGGTCGGCGTCTTCAACGTCTACGCCAATTCGCCGCAAGGTCTTTACTGGCTGAAGAGCTCGGGCATCAAGTCGGTGAAGGATCTCGTCGGCAAGAAGATCGGCAATCCGGCAGGCGACGGCGCGCGCACTATCTGGCCGGCCTTGGCCAAGGCCAACGGCATCGACCCGAACTCGGTGACCTGGGTCAACATCGACGCGAACTCGAAGCTCGCGGCACTGAAGGCGCACTCCATCGACGCGACCACCTCGTTCTACAACATCCACCACATTTTCAAGCGCGAGCTCGGTGACGACATGGGCTTCGTCGCCTGGAAGGACGCGGGGCTCAATCCCTACGGCAACACGGTCATCGTCAACGCCGATTTCCTGGCGAAGAACAAGCCGCTGATCGCCGCCTTCGTCAAGGTGACGCAGAAGGCCTTCGCCGCCTGCGTCGCGACGCCCAAGCCCTGCGTCCAGGCGCTCATCGACGCCAACGGGGCGCTGCAGTTCGACAACGAGATGCAGAACTGGGAGCTCGTCGAAGTGCTGATGAGCGACAAGTTCTCGCGCACGGTGGCTCTCGGCTACCTCGATCCCGAGCGCATGGCCGCCGACTACGATCTCGTCAAGACCTACGTCGGTCTCGATGTGCCCTTCGACGTGAAGAAGACGTACACGAACGAGTTCCTTGACCGCTCGATCAAGATGACGAAGTGAACGACGCACCGAAGGCGAAGCGCGAAGGCGGTGTGCGATGACGCCTAGGCCGCGCATCCAGACGACCGTGGTCGGCTCCTACCCGGTTCCGGAGTGGCTGCTCGCCGCGCCTTCCGAGCAGGGGCTGATCGACGCGACGCGCGTCGTCATCGCGACGCAGGAAGCGGCCGGTGTCGACATCGTCTGCGACGGCGAGCTCTACCGCTTCGATCTCAACCACCCCGAGACGAACGGGATGATCGAATATTTCGTGCGGCCGATGCAGGGCGTGCGCTACGCGATGACTTTCGAGGAGGTCATCGCGTACCGAGCGCTGCCCGGCATGCGCTTTCGCACCCGGCCGCCGGGCGTCGTCGATTCAGCCGTCGGCAGCGGCACGCTCGATCTACCCCTCGCCTGCCAGCGGGCCTCGGCCCTGGCGACCAAGACGTTCAAGTTCACCGTCACCGGCCCGCACATGCTGGCCAAGACGCTGCTCAACCGCCACTACGCCGACACGCCCGAGCTCGCCCACGCGATCGCCGACGTGCTCGCCGAGCAGGTGCGCCACCTCGATGCCGACATCGTGCAGATCGACGAAGCGAACCTGCCTGGCCATCCCGAGGAATGGGAATGGGCGGCCTCGGCGATCAACCGTGTTCTCGACGCGGTGCCGACGACGCCGGCGGTGCATCTGTGCTTCGGCAACTACGGCGGGCAAAGCGTGCAGAGCGGCACGTGGGAGCGGCTGCTGCAGTACCTGAATGCGCTGCATGCCGACCACGTCGTTCTCGAATGCGCGCACCGGCCGCCCGAAGAGCTCGCCATCTTCAAAGGGCTGAAGCCGCAGATCGGCTTCGGCCTCGGCGTCGTCGACATCAAGCTCACCGAGGTCGAGTCGGCCGACGCCGTGGCGCGCGCCATCGAGCGGGCCGAGAAACTGCTCGGTGCCGGGCGCGTCCGCTTCATCCATCCGGATTGCGGCTTCTGGATGCTCAAGCGCTCGGTCGCCGACGCCAAGATCCGCGCTCTCGCCAAAGGACGCGACCTCTTCGAGGGCAGGATGCCCTGACGACCCCCGCCGTGAGCCCGCTTCCATGACATCCGAACCAAGGAGATTGCGATGGGAAAAGACGCAAAGTCAGCACTCGCTACGCTGAAGACTCCGTATCAGAGCCTGCCGAAGAAGGCGCCTCCCTATCTGCAAAAGGATTGGGACGATTTCGTCAAGGCATCCGACACCTACATGACCGAGTTGGCCAGGGTCATCGACCCGCCCGATATCTCTCAGTCGCGCACGATCTACGTGACCAAGAAGGCCGAGCTGACGGCTCTCAGGAAGAAGATCAACGACTCGGTGGACAAGCAAGCCGCGGCGCTTGCGAACGTCCGAAGTGCGATGGCCGACATCCTGAAGTCCGCAAACAAGATCGGCGGGATCGTCAAGGACAAGACCAACGAGCCCCAGTCGACCGCACTCGGCAAGGCCATCATGGCGTTCGCGCCGCTCGCGCAACGGGAATCGCAAGGGGTCGAGTCGCCTCAGAAGGTGGAGTAGTAATACGCCGCCCTCGAGCCGGGGGCTCACCCGCCTGAGCCGAACCGGTCGCGCAAGGCCTGCGTGCCGCTGCGAAAGACGCCGAGGTCGCTGCCGACGGCGACGAAGCGCGCGCCCATCTCCAGGTAGCGGCGCGCGTCGGCTTCGACCCCTGCGAGGATGCCGATGGCCTTGCCGACCGAATCGACGGACTTGAAGACGGCGGCGATCGCGGCTTGCGCTTCGGGATGGTTCGGATTGCCGAGGTGGCCGAAGGCGGCCGACAGATCCGCCGGCCCGACGAAGACGCCGTCGATGCCTTCGACCGCGGCGATCTCGGCCGCGGCCTCGAGCCCCTTCCTGCTTTCGATCTGCACGAGCACGCAGATCTGCTCGTTGATGCCCTTGAAGTAGTCGGCGACGGTGCCGAAGCGATTGCTCCGCTGCGAGGTCGAGACGCCGCGGATGCCCTCGGGCGGATAGCGCGTCGCCGCGACCGCGCGCCGCGCTTCATCGGCGCTCTCCACCATCGGCACGAGGAAGTTGTAGAAGCCGGCATCGAGCAGCCGCTTGATCTCGATGGCGTTGTTCGACGCCGGGCGCGCGATCGGCGCGCTGGCGCTGTCCTTCAGCGCCATGAGTTGCGGGATGAAGGTCGTCACATCGTTCGGAGAGTGCTCGCCGTCGAGGAGCAGCCAGTCGAAGCCGGCGACACCGAGCACCTCGGTCGTCGTCGGGTTGGCGAGCGAGCACCAGCAGCCGATCAGGGTCTCGCCGGCGAGCAGGCGCTGGCGAAAGCTGTTCGGAAAGGCGCGGTACGGGGCGGGAGTCGACATCGGTGGGGCTTTCGGTTCGGGCGCCGGGGCGCGAGGGGTCATCGTACGAGACAGGGCCGCTTCGCATCGAAGCGCCAGCCGGGCACCAGGGCCTGCATGGCGAGGGCGTCGTCGCGGCCGCCGAGCCCGTGCTCCAGATAGAGCGCGTGGGCGCGATCGACTTCAGCCATGTCGAGCTCGACGCCGAGGCCCGGCGCGGTCGGTACGCGGATCTGCCCGCCGGCGATTTGCAGCGGCGCCTTCGTCAGACGCTCGCCGTCCTGCCAGATCCAGTGCGTGTCGATCGCCGTGATGCGGCCGGGCGCCGCGGCGGCGACGTGGGTGAACATCGCGAGCGACACGTCGAAGTGATTGTTCGAGTGCGAACCCCAGGTCAGGCCCCAGTCCCGGCAGGTCTGGGCGACGCGCACCGAGCCGGTCAGCGTCCAGAAGTGCGGATCGGCGAGCGGGATATCGACGGCCTGCAGGGCGAGGGCGTGGACGAGCTGGCGCCAGTCGGTCGCGACCATGTTGGTCGCCGTTGGCAGGCCGGTGGCGCGGCGGAACTCGGCCATGACTTCGCGGCCCGAAAAGCCCGCCTCCGCGCCGCACGGGTCTTCGGCGTAGGCGAGCACGTCGTGGCGGTCGCGCAGCAGACGGGTCGCCTCGGCGAGCGACCAGCAGCCGTTCGGGTCGAGGGCGATGCGCGCGTCGGGAAATCGTTCTTGCAAGGCCGTCACGGCTTCGAGTTCTTCGTCGCCGCCGAGCACGCCGCCCTTCAGCTTGAAGTCGACGAATCCATAGCGTGCCTGCGCCGCTTCGGCGAGGCGAACGACGGCCTTCGCGTCGAGCGCCGGTTCGTCGCGCAGCGCGAGCCAGGCGTCGCCCGTTTCGCCTGGCTCGCGATAGGCAAGATCGCTCTTGCGACGGTTGCCGACGTAGAACAGGTAGCCGAGGACGGGAACGCTGTCGCGCTGCCGGCCCTCGCCGAGCAGCGCCGAGACCGGCACGCCGAGATGCTGGCCGAGCAGGTCGAGCAGCGCGCATTCGAGGCCGGCGACGGCATGGATGGTCGTGCGCAGGTCGAAGGTCTGGGTGCCGCGGCCGGCGCCGTCAGGGTCGGCGAATCGGCGCTCGACCTGCGCGAGCAGCTGCCGCATCTCGCCGAGCGATCGCCCGGCCAAGAGGGCTTGCGAATCGATGACGACCCGCTCGATCGCGGCGCCGCCGGGCACCTCGCCGACGCCGACGTGGCCCGAAGAATCGCCGACGATGACGAGGTTGCGCGTGAAGAAGGGCGCGTGCGCGCCGCTCAGGTTGAGCAGCATGCCGTCGTGTCCGGCGACGGGAACGCAGCGGACTGATTCGACACGTGGCGTCTCGATCATCGTACAACTCGGACGGGGCGGCGGTCAGCGATCCGACAGCCGCGCCGCGCGCCGCCGCCGCTCGCGGCTGTTCGCGAGATGCGTGCGCATCGCCGCGCGCGCCGCTTCGCTGTCCTTGCCGGCGATGGCGTCGAGGATCGAGCCGTGCTCGGCGTTGACGCGGCGCAAGTACGCTTGCCGCTCGTCGGCTGAAGCCGCCGACGGGTCGAGCCGGGCGCGCGGAATGATGGCCGTGCCGAGCGTCAGCACCAGGCTTTCGAAGTGGGCGTTTTGCGTCGCCCGCGTGATCTCGAGGTGGAAGCGGAAATCCGGCCCGACCGCGTCGTGGCCGGCCTCGACGGCGTGCGTGAAAGCGGCCAGCGCGTTGCGCATTCCCTCGAGGTTGGACGGGGTACGGCGCTGCGCCGCCAGGCCGGCAGCCTCGGTCTCGACGCCGATGCGCAGCTCGAGCATAGCGACGACGTCGCGCAGCGTCGCCAGCTGGTCGGCGCGAATGCGAAAGACCGCCGAATCGGCGTGCCCGATGACGAAGGTGCCGACGCCGTGCCGCGTCTCGACGAGCGAGGAGGCCTGCAGCTTCGAGAGCGCTTCGCGAATCACCGTGCGGCTGACGCCGAACTCGCCCGTCAGCGCCGCTTCGGTCGCGAGCTTGGCGCCGGGGACGAGGCGGCCGTCGCGGATGCGATCGGACAATTGCTCGACGACGCCAAGCGCAAGGCTGCGCGGCCGGCGGCGCTCGAGCAGGGCGAGGTTGTTCATGTCGATCGAGCGGTAGCGGTTGGTTGTACGACATCAGACAACTCAGCGCAAGCGCATTTCCGCCGATTGGCATTTTCCGGGGCGGCGCCCACTATTGCCCTCATGGCGACCGCTTCATCACCAACTTCCGCCGCGCCGGCGCCGCGTTTCGACCGGCTCCTGCTCACCGGGGCGGCGGGCGGCCTCGGCCGCGCCCTGCGGCCACGCCTCGGGCGCCTGTGCCGAGTCTTGCGCGTCAGCGACATCGCGGCGCTGGGCGCGGCGGGCGCGAGCGAAGAAGCGGTCGTCGCGCCGTTGCAGGATGCGGCGGCCGTGCATGCACTCGTCGCCGGTGTCGAGGCGATCGTTCATCTCGGCGGCATCTCGGTCGAAGGCCCGTTCGAGCCGATCCTCGAAGCCAACATCGTCGGCGTCTGGAACCTCTACGAAGCGGCGCGCAAGCACGGGACCAGGCGCATCGTCTTCGCGAGCTCTAATCACGTCACGGGTTTTTACCGGCAGGATGAAGTGATTCGCCCTGGCGATCCGATGCGGCCCGACGGCCACTACGGCCTCAGCAAGGCCTTCGGCGAAAACCTCTCGCGTTTCTATTTCGATCGCTACGGCCTCGAGACGGTGTGCCTGCGCATCGGCTCGTCATTCCCCGAGCCGAAAGACCGCCGCATGCTCGCCACCTGGCTCAGCTACGACGACCTCGAGCGCCTCGTCGTCGCCAGCCTCACCGCGCCGGTGGTCGGGCACAGCGTCGTCTACGGCATGTCCGACAACACAACAACGTGGTGGGACAACACGAGCGCGCGCCACCTCGGCTATCGACCGCAGGACAGCTCGGAGCCGTTTCGCGCCGCGCTCGAGGCGAAGCAGCCCGAGCTCGATCCGGGCGACCCGTCGGTCCGCTTCCAGGGCGGCGGCTTCGTGACCCGCGGCCCCTATTGACGTACGCAAAGGAGACATCGCCATGAAGATCCGCAGCCACCTCGCCGGTCTCGCCGTCGGCCTCGCCGTCGCGTCGACGCTCGGGCTCGCCCCTTCGTTCGCTTCGGCGCAGGCGACGCTGTCGCTGCGCGCCGCCGACGTCCACCCGCCCGGCTACCCGAACGTCGTCGCCATCGAGCACCTCGGACAGAAGCTCGAGGCGGCGACCCACGGCCGCATCAAGCTGAAGATGTTCCCCGGCGGCGTGCTCGGCAGCGAAAAGGAAATGATCGAGCAGACCCAGGTCGGCGCGATCGACATCCTGCGCACCTCGCTGGGGCCACTCGGCCCGGTGGTGCCCGACGTCAACGTCTTCAACATGCCCTTCGTCTTCCGCAACGAGGCGCACATGCGCGCCGTCATCGACGGCCCGATCGGCGACGAGATGCTCGCCAAGATCACCGCCTCGCCAGCCAAGCTCGTCGCGCTCGGCTGGATGGACGGCGGCTCGCGCAGCCTCTACACCAAGAAGCCGGTGCGCACGATGGCCGACCTGAAGGGCATGAAGATCCGCATGATCGGCAACCCGCTCTTCGTCGACACCATGAACGCGATGGGCGGCAACGGCATCTCGATGGGCTACGGCGAGGTGTTCAGCGCCCTGCAGACGGGCGTCATCGACGGCGCTGAGAACAACGCGCCGAGCTACTTCACCGCCAACCACTTCGCCGCCGGAGCGAAGTACTTCACGCTGACCAACCACCTCATCATTCCCGAGATCTTCGTCATGTCGAAAGTGACGTGGGACAAGCTCGGGCCTGCCGATCAGGCCCTGGTCAAGAAGTTCTCGCGCGAGGCGCAGTTCGAGCAGAGGAAGCTCTGGGACGAAAGCGTCGGCGACTACGTCGCCAAGCTGAAGGCCGCGGGCGTCGAGTTCATTCCGATCGATAACAAGCCGTTCTACGACGCGACCGCCGGCGTGCGCGCCAAGTACGGCGCGCCGTACGCCGATCTCATCAAGCGGATCGAAGCGACGAAATGAGCGCAGCGGGAACGGGGGCGCCGCCGCCGGTGCGGCGGATGACTTCGCCGATTCCGAGTGCGCTCGACGCCCTGTACCTCGCGAGCATCTGGACGGCGGGCGTGGCGATCCTCGCCATGTCGCTCATCATTCCCTGGGGTGTGTTCACGCGCTACGTGCTCGGCTCGGGTTCGCAGTGGCCCGAGCCGATCGCCATCCTGCTGATGATGGTCTTCACTTTTATCGGTGCAGCCGCCGCCTATCGCGCCGGCTCGCACATCGCGGTGACGATCCTGACCGACGCCCTGCCGCTCGTCATGCGCCGCGCGGCCGCCTTCGCAAGCGACCTCCTGATGCTGCTGGTTTGCACCTTCATCGTCTGGTATGGCGCGGCGCTGTGTGCCGCGACCTGGGGCCAGTCGATCGCCGAGCTGCCCTGGCTGCCGGCCGGCGCGACCTACCTGCCGCTGCCCATCGGCGGCGTGCTGACGCTGGTCTTCGTGCTCGAGCGCATGGTCTTCGGATCGCAGGCGGGACGGCCGATCGTGAAATACGAATTGGCGCCGGAGGCGGTGGCGACGCCAGATTAGGATGGACGCGTTCATTCTCATCGGCAGCTTTTTCGTCCTGATGGTGATCGGCGTGCCGATCGCCTATTCGCTCGGCCTCGCTTCCCTTCTGGCCGCACTCTGGATCGGCCTGCCGCTCGACGCGGTGATGATCCAGATCTCGTCCGGCGTCGCCAAGTTCTCGCTGCTCGCCATCCCCTTCTTCGTCCTCGCCGGCGCGATCATGGCCGAGGGCGGCATGGCGCGGCGCCTCGTCGCGTTCGCGAGCGTGCTCGTCGGCTTCGTGCGCGGCGGGCTCTCGCTCGTCAACATCCTTGCCTCGACCTTCTTTGCCGGCATCTCGGGCTCGGCCGTCGCCGACACGGCGTCGATCGGCTCGGTGCTCATTCCGGAAATGGAAAGGAAGGGCTATCCGCGCGACTTCGCCACCGCCGTCACGGTGAGCGGCTCGGTGCAGGCGATCGTCCTGCCGCCGAGCCACAACTCGGTGATCTATTCGCTCGCCGCTGGCGGCAGCGTCTCGATCGCCGCGCTCTTCATGGCCGGCATCGTGCCCGGCCTGCTGCTCGGCCTCACGCTCTCGGTGCTCTGCCTCATCAAGGCCAGGCAGCACAACTATCCGAAGGGCGAACGCGTCCCGCTGCGCCAGGCCTTGCGCATCTGCGGCGAGGCGATGTGGGGCGTGGTGACCATGGTCATCATCCTCGGCGGAATTCTGAGTGGTGTCTTCACGGCCAACGAATCGGCGTCGATCGCCGTGCTCTGGGCCTTTTTCGTCACGATGTTCATCTATCGCGACTACAAGTGGCGCGACCTGCCGCGCCTCATCCACCGCACCGTCAAAACCGTGACCATCGTCATGATCCTGATCAGCTTCGCGGCGAGCTTCGGCTACCTCATGACGCTGATGCAGATCCCGCTCAAGGTGACCGAGTTCTTCGCCACCGTGTCGAGCAACAGGGCGGTGATCCTGATGCTCATCAACATCATGCTGCTCGTGCTCGGCTGCCTGATGGACATGTCGCCGCTCATCCTCATCTGCACGCCGGTGCTGCTACCGGTGGTGAAATCGCTCGGCGTCGATCCGATCCACTTCGGCATGATCATGCTGCTCAACCTGGGCATCGGCCTCATCACGCCGCCGGTCGGCACGGTGCTCTTCGTCGGCAGCGCCATCGGCGGCGTCAAGATCGGCACGCTGGTGCGCGCCATGACGCCGTTCTTCGTCGCGATGTTCGTGGTCCTCATGATGGTCACCTACATCCCGCTGCTCTCGCTCTGGCTGCCGCGGCTGCTGCATCTGTGATGTCGTGACGACGATCGCTTACGTCGCCAACGCCGACAGCCAGGACGTCTCGGTGCTGCGCCTCGATGCGGCGACGGGCGAATCGACGCCGGTGCAGCAGCTCGCGCTCGGCGGCACGGTCATGCCGCTCGCCGTGAGCCCGGACCGCCGCTTTCTCTATGCGTCGATCCGCTCCGAGCCGGTCGAGGTGCTGAGCTTCACGATCGATGCCGTTGATGGCAGCCTCGCACCGATCGGCCGCAGTCCGCTGCCCGCGAGCATGTGCTGGATCGGCACCGATCGCAGCGGCCGCTTCCTGCTCAGCGCCTCGTACGGCGGCAGCACGATCGCCGTGAGCCCGATCGACGCGAGCGGCGTCGCGCAGCCGGCGCAGCAGACGGCGGCGACGGCGGCGAACGCGCACGCGGTGCAGGCAGATCCGGCGAACCGCTTCCTTTTCGCGACCTGTCTCGGCGGCGGCGTCGTCCTCGGGTATCGCTTCGACGCGGCGAGCGGCCGCTTCGCAGCGAACGATGCCTCCGCCTGGCCAGCCCGGTCCGGCGCCGGGCCTCGCCATTTCGTGTTCCATCCGGATGCGCCGTTCGTTTACCTGCTCAATGAGCTCGACGCCGGTATCGACGTGCTGGCCTTCGATGCGCAGCGCGGAGTCCTGACGGGCGTGCAGACCATCGATTCGCTGCCGCCGGGGTTCAGCGGCGAGCCCTGGGCCGCCGACATCCACATCACGCCTGACGGGCGCTTCCTCTTCACGAGCGAGCGCCGCTCGAGCACGCTCGCCGCATTCGCGGTCGATGCATCGACCGGCCTGCTCTCGCGCATCGGCCACGTGCCGACCGAGACGCAGCCGCGCGGCTTCGCCATCGATCCTTCCGGCCGCTGGCTGCTCGCCGTGGGCCAGCTCTCGCATCGCATGAGCATCTACGCGATCGACGCCGGCAGAGGCAGCCTCGCGAAGCGCGGCGAGTGCGCCGTCGGCCGCAATCCGAACTGGGTGGAGATCGTCGCCCTCGGCTGAGTCACGGGGTGGCGCGCCGGGGTGTAGCTCGCCGTCACGTACGAGACGTCGACGAGGTCGTCGCGAACGGCATCGAAGGTCCCTGGTGGCGACGACGGGTGCTTGGCGAGCATCTGGAACTTCACCCGCCCGTGCGTCGCCTTCTCGACCGAGGTCGCCCACGCCTGCAGCACGTCTCTGGTCAGCAGGTGGTTAGGGCCGACCCAGCTCGACATCGTGAGCGTCGTCTGAGCCGATGCGGCCAGGTGTGCGCAGCCGAGCAGCACGGCCGCGGCGAGCATTGCGAAGCGACGAAATGCAGTCATGACGAGGGGTCTCCGGAGACGTGGAGCAAGGGATCGAAGGGCGTATCGTGCGGGGGGTGCTCCTCGGAGCAGCCGGCATGCGCCCGCGGCGCGTAGCTTGCGGCTTTCGCACACCCATCGGCGATCTCCTAAACCCTCTATGACGATCTCGAATCGCCTGCCTTCGGTCGGCTTCGTCGGCCTCGGCGTCATGGGCCGCCCGATGGCGACACACCTTGCCCGGGCCGGCTATTCGCTGCAGCTCTTCGATGCGGCGCCGGGCCTCGCCGAGACGGTCGCGGGCGCCTTGCCGAACACCCACGCTTCACGCACGCCGGCGGCGCTCGCGCGAGCGAGCGAGATCGTCGTCACGATGGTGCCCAACGGCCAGGTCGTTCGCGATCTCGTCGCCGGCGGCGATGGCCTGCTGCAGGGCCTGGCGTCGGGCGCGCTGCTGCTCGACACCTCGTCCTCCGAGCCGTGGCTGACCGAGCAATCGGCCGCCTTGCTCGCGGCACGCGGCGTCGCCATGGTCGACGCGCCGGTCCCGGGTGCGCAATGGGGCGCCGAAGCCGCGGAGCTGGTCCTGATGGTCGGCGGCGCGAAGGCCGATGTCGAACGCGTCCGCCCCTTGCTCGAGGTCATGGGCAAGGCCGTGTTCCACCTCGGCGGGCTCGCCGCGGGGCACGCCATGAAGTGTCTCAACAACCTCGTCACCGCGGTCAACTTTCTCGCCGTCAGCGAGGGCCTCGTCATCGGCAAGCGCTACGGGCTCGACCCGGCGGCGATGGTCGATGTGCTGAACCAGTCGACGGGCATGTCGTGGATCTCCCAGACACACATCAGGCAGCGCGTCATCAGCCGCACCTTCGACGATCCGTTCAAGCTCGCGCTGATGCTGAAAGACGTCGGCATCGCGATGGAGCTCGGCCGCTCGACCGCCTCGGCGACGCCGCTCAGCGCCCTGGCGCAGCAGTTGTGGCGTGCCGCCGCGCTGCAGAATGCGCCCGACGCGAGCGTGAGCGAATTCGCGCGCTGGGTCGAGCGCATGAGCGGCACGGAAATCGGCACCCGCGCTTCGGCCGCCGGCGGTTCGGTGCCCGCAACGAACGCGAGCTGATGCGAACGCTGGTCACGGGCGCGAGCGGCTTCATCGGGCAGGGGCTGGTAGCGGCGCTCGCGGTCCAGGCCGGTTTGCGGCGCGGCGCGATCGCTTCGATCGACCTTCTGCTCACCGATCTCGCCGCCGATGCGCCAGGGTCCGGCGCCGCCGCGAGCCTCAGGAGGATCGCCGGCGACATCGCCGATCCGCCGCTGCTCGGCCAGCTGTTCGCCGAGCCGCTCGATGCGATCTTTCATCTCGCCGGCGTGGTGAGCGGCGCCGCCGAAAGCGACTTCGCGCTCGGCAAGCGCGTCAATCTCGACGCGACGATCGCCTTGCTCGAACGCTGCCGGGCGCAGGCCGAGCGCGGCGGCCCGGTCGTCCGCTTCGTCTACGCGAGCTCGATCGCCGTGTTCGGCGTGCCGCTGCCAAGGCGCATCGACGACGCGACTGCGCCGGCGCCGACCCTCAGCTACGGTGCGCACAAGCGCGCCTGCGAAGTGCTCATCGACGACTACGCGCGGCGCGGCTGCATCGACGGCCGTGCCTTGCGCCTGCCCGGTGTCGTCGTGCGGCCGGCGTTGCCGAACGGAGCGCTGTCGGGGTTCAATTCCGATCTCATCCGCGAGCCCCTCGCCGGCCGCAAATACGTGTGCCCGGTGAGCCGCAAGGCGACGCTGTGGATCACTTCGCGCCGTTCAGCCGTCGCCAACCTGCTGCGCCTCGCCGACGCTGACACCGCAACGATCGGGCCGATCCGCGCGCTCACTGCGCCCGCGCTTGCAGTGAGCGTTGGCGCCATCGTCGACGCCGTGGCGCGCGTCGATCCGCGGGCAGCCGGCCTCGTCCACTGCGAAGCGCAACCGGGGCTCGAAGCGCAGTTCGGGCGCTGGCCCGTCGACTGCGCATTCGAGCGGTCCCGCGCCCTTGGCCTGGAAAGCGATGCGTCGCTCGACGCCCTCATTCGCACGCACCTGGAGAACGCATGACCGCGCCGAAGAAAAAGCTCCGCTCGAGGATCGTCACCGAGGGTCTCGACCGGGCGCCGCACCGCGCCTTCCTGCGCGCCACCGGCGTCGGCGACGAGGATTTCGGCAAGCCCTTCGTCGGCATCGTCAGCCAGCACGGCGAGAACACGCCGTGCTCGATGTCGCTCGGGCCGCAAGCCGACGCGGCACGCCTCGGCGTCGCCGCAGGCGGCGCGATTCCGGTGCAGTTCACGACCGTCTCGGTTTCCGACGGCGTCTCGATGAACCACAAGGGCATGCGCATGAGCCTGGTGTCACGCGAGCTCATCGCCGATTCGATCGAGGCCGTCGTTCGTGCCCACGCCTACGACGCGCTGGTCGGTTTCGCCGGCTGCGACAAGACGCTTCCGGGCGTGATGATGGCGATGGTGCGGCTCGATTGCCCGAGCGTCTTCGTCTATGGCGGCGCCATGCTGCCGGGCACCTGGCGCGGCAAGGACGTCACCATCCTCACTACCTACGAAGGCGTCGGCTCGGTCCTCGCCGGCCGCATGAGCGAGGCCGAGCTCGACGAGCTCGGCCATGCCTGCGCGCCGACGCTCGGCTCGTGCCCCGGCCAGTTCACCGCCAACACGATGGCGATGGTTGCCGAGACCCTCGGCCTCGCGCTGCCGGGCTCGGCGATGCTGCCGGCAGCGTATTCCGAGCGCCTGGCGCTGGCCCGCCGCGCCGGCCGGCGCGTCACGGAGATCCTGCGCGCCGGCGGGCCGCTGCCGCGCCAGCTGGTGACGCGCAAGTCGCTCGAGAACGCGGCTGCCGCCGTAGCCGCGACGGGCGGCTCGACCAACGCTGGCCTGCACCTGCCGGCGATCGCGCATGAAGCCGGCATCCGCTTTTCGCTTGACGACGTGGCGGAGGTCTTTGCGCGTACGCCGCTGATCGCCGATCTGCAGCCGGGCGGGCGCTTCCTCGCCATCGATCTGCATCGGGCCGGCGGCGTCGCCTCGGTGCTGAAGGCGCTGCTCGACGGCGGCTATCTGCACGGCGACACGCTTGCCCTGTCGGGCAAGACGCTGGCCGAGGAGCTGGCGGCGCAGGCGAAGCCCGATGGCGAAGTCGTCCGCGGCACGGCCGAGGCCTTGCAGCCGACCGGCGGCGTCGTCGTCCTCAAGGGCAACCTCGCTCCCGACGGCGCTCTCATCAAGGTCGCCGGGCTGAAGAGTGCCGTGTTCGAAGGGCCGGCGCGTGTCTTCGAATGCGAGGAAGACGCCTTCGCTGCCGTCTCGGAGCGCCGCTATGCACCCGGCGACGTTCTCGTCATCCGCAACGAAGGCCCGCGTGGTGGCCCCGGCATGCGCGAGATGCTCGGCGTCACCGCGCTCGTCTACGGGCAGGGCATGGGCGAGCGCGTGGCGTTGCTCACCGACGGGCGCTTTTCCGGCGCAACGCGCGGCCTGATGGTCGGCTACATCGGCCCCGAAGCCGCCCTCGGCGGGCCGATCGCCTTCGTGCACGACGGCGACCGGATCCGCATCGATGGCGATGCGCGCACGCTCGACCTGCTCGTCGACGCGACCGAGCTCGCGCGCCGGCGCAGCGCGCATCGCCCGGTACCGCGCGAGCGCCTCGCCGGGGTGCTCGAGAAGTATGCGCAACTCGTCGGCCCCGCGCATCTTGGCGCCGTCACGCACTCGGGCGCCGTCGAATGGCCCGACGACAATGATTCGCCGCAATGATTGGCTGCACGAGCGCGCTCGCATCGGCTGACGCGCGATCCGCGGCTCGCGCGCTCCTCAGGGCGACGCCGCTCGATGCAGGTCGGCCGGGCCCGCGCCGGCGGCGCGCAGGCGCATGCCGCTGAAGGTGCCCGCGACGGCGGCGAACGCGGCGGCGAACGCCAGCGCGATGCTCGGGCCGTGGGCGCTGTGCGCACCGAAGGCCGCGAAGATCAGCGCCAGCAAGACGGAGCCGAAGGTCTGGCCCGTGAGCCGCGCGGTGCCGAGCATGCCGCTCGCGGCGCCGCTGCGCGAATGCGGTGCCGAGGTGACGATGGTGTGGTTGTTGGGCGACTGGAAGAGGCCGAAGCCGATGCCGCACAAGGCCATGCGCCAGGCGACGTCGGCGTTGCCCGGCGCGGCCGGGAGCAAGGCCAGCAACGCGAGGCCGCCGGCGAAGAGGCCGAGGCCGACGGCGCCGAGCAGCCCGTCGGCGACGCGGCCGATCAGGCGGCCGGCGAGCGGCGCCGTCATGACCGTGGCGATCGGCCACGCCGTGATCAGGAGCCCGGTCACCGCATGCGACCGGCCCCAGGCTTCGAGCATGAGAAAAGGCAGTGCCACGTAGGCGAGCGTCTGCGCTGCGAAGGCCGCGACCGACGTGCACATCGACAGCGCGAAGACGGGGATCTGCAGCAGGTCGAGCGGGAAGAGTGGCGTCGCTTCGCGTTGTTGCCGCCGAACATAAAGCACGCCGACCGCGATGCCGCAGGCGATGAGCAATGCGCTCGCTTCGGGCCTGAGCCAGGTGGACGAGCCGGCGAAGTGGGTGCCGAGCGAATCGGCGCCGAGAAAGACGAGCCCGAACATGAGCACGTTGAGAGCCACGTCGAGCGGCGAGAGGCGCAGGCCTTCGCGTGCCGGCGCGACGTTGCGTGGCAGGGCTCGCAGCCCGAGCACCATGACGACGACGCCGAGCGGCAGGTTCACGGCAAAGAGCCAGGGCCATGAAGCGATCGAGAGGACGAGGGCAGCGATCGAAGGGCCCGCCACCGACGCCGTCGCGACGACGAAGGAATTGAGGGCGATGCCGCGGCCGAGCTGGTGGCGCGGATAGGTGAGGCGGACCAACGCACTGTTCACGGACATGAGGGCGCCGGCGCCCAGGCCTTGCAGCGTGCGCGCGACGACCAGCGCCGGCAGCGTCGGCGAGAAGGCGCAGCCGAGCGAGGCCGTGGTGAAGAGGAACAGGCCACTGAGATAGACGCGGCGATAGCCGACGAGGTCGCCGAGCATCGCGCACGGCAGGAGCAGGACGAGCGTTGCGACCTGGTATGCGGTGACGACCCAGACCGCCGTCGCCGCGTGGGCATGCAGGTCACGCACGATGCCGGGCAGCGCGAGGTTGACGATGCTGCCGTCGAGCACGGCCATCGAGATGCCGAGGAGGATGACCGCCATCGAGCGGTAGCGCTGCGGCAGCGGCAAGCCGTCGGTCGGCGCGGCGGTGATGAATGTATCGGTGCTCATGCAGGACAAAGAAAGCGCGCCCAAGGCGCGCTTGGAAGCAAGCTTAAGCGACGCCGGCTATCCTCGCTGCGAACAGGCGAGGTGACCATGAGCATCGCGAGTCGTCGAAGCAATCGCGCTACGGAGCGATCGTCTCGATAGGCCTCGATGCGGCGCGTCGCGCATGATGCCGAAACTTCACTTCGCCCACGACATGAAACAGACCCTTCTCCTCGCGACCGCCATGGCCGCGGCGCTCGCCGGTTGCGACGCCAGGGCTCCGACCGCGGCGCTTCTTCCAGCGTCGGCGCCCGACGCGCAAGCGACGGCTGCCCCGGCCGCGGTCGAACTCGCACCGGCGCCTGCTGCGGTACCGGCGACGCGATCGGTCGGTGCTGCTCCCGCGCCGGCCTATTCGAACGCCTACCCGGGTCCGCAGTACGCAGCCGGCAGCGATCCTTCCGACGAGCCGCCGCCCATCTACGCTTCCTACAGTCCGTCGCTGTCGCAGCCCGATCCGATCGCCGTGCCCTGGGCTCCGCCGCCCATGCTCGTGGAAGCGCCGCCGCCGCCGCCTTCCCCCGACGCACGCTGGACGGGCGGCTACTGGGTCTGGCATGAGCGCTGGGTCTGGGCGCCCGGCCGCTGGGCCGATCCGCCGCGGCCGCAATACCACTGGGTGCCGCCGTACTACGAGCATCGCCGCGATCGCGTCGTCTTCGTCGACGGCTTCTGGTCGCCCCCGGGCCGTTCGTTCGTGCCGCCGCCGTCGAACATGGCGATCGCGCTCGCCGTGATCGGAGCGGGCATCGCCCACGGCCGGCCGCCGGTCGGCCCCGAAGGCGTGTTCGTGCCGCCGCCGCCGGGCTCACGCCGCGGCCTGATCGTGCCGGCTCCGATCGGCACGGCGCCGGCCGTGATGACGAGCGCGCCGCCCATCATCGCTCCCGGCATGCGCGTCACGACCAACGTGACGAACATCGGCCGCGTCACCAACAACAAGACGACGATCGTCAACGAAGAGCGCAACACGACTGTCGTCAACAACGTCACCAACGTGA
>PLZH01000048.1 GCA_003152055.1 Burkholderiales bacterium | reverse complement strand
TGGCCGGTCCCGCCGCCGCCGACGACTTGAAGATCGGCTTCATCAGCTCGATGTCGGGCCCGATCTCGGGCCTCGGCATCCCGTACGCGAAAGGGCTCCAGGCCGCTCTGGCGCAGCACCCGCTGATCGCCGGCCGCAAGGTCCAGTTGATCGCGCTCGACGACGCCTCCGACCCGGCCGCCGCGGCCCGCGACGCGCGCAAGCTCGTCGCCGAAGACAAGGTCGACGTGCTGATCGGCACCTCGGGCGTTCCGGGCGCGATGGCGATCGCCGCGGTCGCCCGCGAATCGATGACGCCGCTGATCTCGCCGACCCCCGTCAGCCTTCCACCGGGCGACGGCGGCTGGACGGTCACCGTCTCGCAGCCGTTCCCGCTGATGGTGGCGGCGGTGGTCGAGCGCATGAAGGCGTCGGGCGTCAAGAGCGTCGCGTACATCGGCTTCTCCGACGCGCTCGGCGACCTTGCGTACTCCTCGCTCGTCCAGGCGGCCGGCCCAGCCGGCATCGCGATCGTCGCCAACGAACGCTATGCGCGCAGCGACACCTCGGTCGTGGGACAGATCCTGAAGATCGTCGCGGCGCGGCCCGATGCGGTGTTCGCCGGCACCTCCGGTTCACCCGGCGCGCTGCCGTACCTCGCCCTCGCCGCGCGCGGGTACAAGGGGCAGATCTACGGCACCCACGGCCTGATCAACGCCGACTTCGTCCGCGTCGCCGGCAGCTCGGCCGATGGCCTGCTGGTGCCGAGCGGGCCGGTGATGGTGGCCGACCAGCTGCCCGCCGCGAGCCCGGTGCGTAAGGTCGCCCTCGAGTACCGCGACGCCTACAGGAAGAGCGAGGGCGCGCTGCCGACCGACGCATTCTCCGCGTACACCTACGACGCGTACCTACTGTTCGCCGACGCGGCCGCGCGTGCGCTCGAGGGCGGCAGCGAGCCGGGGACGCCACAGTTTCGCGCCGCGCTGAAGGAGGCGATCGCGTCGACCCATGAGCTGGCCGGCACCCACGGCATCTACACCTTCAAGACCGACGACGCCTACGGTCTCGACAAGCGCTCGACCGTCGTCATCCGGCTCGACAAGGGCCAGTGGAAGCTGGCGCCCTGACGCCCGCGACGCCGCCCGCGCGCCGATGCCTGCCCGCCGCGAAAGTCCCGAGGCGATCCGGGCTCTGGTTGAGGACGATCGCGTCCGCACCTGCTGAAAGTCATCGAGGAGTACCAGAAGGGTCAGATGACGACCGTGCAGGCTTTGACGGAGATCAGAGTGCTGGTGGCGTCGTTGGGGGCGAAGTTGTTGGGATGAGTCAGCCTTGAGAGCAAGACGGCGTGTTGCTGTCTATCTTGAACAGGCCAGACGCGTGGACGAGCGGGTATCAGAATTGTCTTGGTCGGCTGACCTTCCAGCAGCACGCAGCGCTACAGATACTTGCTGGTACTGTTTCGCGATGCGGTCTTGTGCGTCTGGACTGACAATCATCAGCAAGCCAATAGACGAGCCGCGACCTCCGCTTGGCGTGGTCGTGCAATTGTCGTCATCTGGACAGATGAACGGCTTGATTCGGCCACCACTTCGCACGCCATGCCGGCTCCACGGGGCTCGTTGCGCCTCCCGTAGAAGGGAGCGGGCCAAAGCGGGGGCTACGCGGCCTTCTTGACCAGGTACGCCCCCAGCTCAGGCCCGGCGATCGGCCGGGACATTCGCACTGGAACAACAATTTCGCCCCCACTTTGGTCCGCTCTTCTCTACGAGCCCGTTGGTTGGGTGATGATGGGCTTGCCGACGCAGGCTCACGTTGACGCGCTGGCCGCGGCGCTTCATGGCGCTCGTTGGGCGAGTGTCGCGGTTCTGCATTTCACGCCGCGTGAGAGCATGTCGGAGCTCGAGGCGATAGTCGAGAACGCAGGGTCCATGGTGGGCTTCGGATACGAGATCACGCTGCTGCGCCGCTATGTTGCGCTGGCGCAGGAAGGCTACCGTTGGCTGCTGGTCAAGATGGACAGTACCGAGCATGCCGCCGCCGCAGGTGAAGTCGCCCGCGGGTGCGGCGCGGCCCTGGCGGCTCACTACCGAACGATGACGGTTGAAGAGTTGATATGAGATGACTCGTCTGCCGGGCGCGTGGTTCTTCCTAGACGTACGCGGGCTCGGCATGCCACCCTTCAGCGCGGTCGCACCGTTCAAACAGCAATGCGCCCACCAAGTCGAAGGGCTGCTGCCGACACCGACAACCGCCTGCCCATCGCAGCGCCCGAACACGGCTGCCCCTGGCTGCGGCGGTCGCCAGGCCTGGCGACAACGTGGCGTGTGACAACGTCGGCAGCTGACGCTGACGTCGATCACTGTGTTCAATGCTGCGGTCTGAACTTCTGATGGTCCTGCTCACCGCCATCCGGCGGGTCATGGCCGTGGCCAATGGTCCGGGCGACTGAACCGGGATGCGATGGCCGTGGGTGATGGCACTCACGAGTTGCCATGGCTGACGATGGTGTTGGCTACCCTGCTGGTCGTGCCTGCGCTGGCCCGGCCTGCGGCGCGCATGTGGGCGATTGTCTATGTGGCCGCACTGGCGCTTTGGCTTGGCCTGTGGACGCTGCCGGCGCTGTGGCCAGGGCAGCGATGGTTGGGTGAACGCTGGAACTGGAGTGGCGCGCTGCTGGCGCTGAGCGGCACGCTTTGGGTCGGCACGATACTCGTGCGCCGTGGCGGCCTGACGTGGCGCGAAATGGGATTCACCTGGGCGCAGCAGCCTGGTTCCATCCTTCCCGCACTTGGCGTGGCGGCAGGAGCGCTCTTGATGCAGGTGCTGCTGACGATCAGCAGGCGATATGCGCCGGCTCCTGTGTCACCCGAAACTTGGCTTTACCAGACCATGCTGCCTGGGTTGGTGGAGGAAACGATCTTCCGCGGAGTGCTGCTGGCACTGCTCGACAGAGCCTTCTTGGCCCGGAGCCTTGTGTTCGGTGCGCCCCTGGGATGGGGCGGCGTGGTCGTGACGCTGGGGTTCGTGCTTCTGCACCCTCTGACTGCGAGTTCGCTGTTGGCTGTATCGCCGCCGGCCGTGCTGTACCTGTGGCTGCGTGCGCGTACCGGCAGTCTTGCGTTGCCAATGTTGGTGCACAACGGCTGGAATGTGCTGGCCTACCTCACAGGCCAATAGAGGCGGCCGTCCTTGGCCCTGGCACCAAGCGTCCCACCCGTTTTAACGGCTTCCTTCAACAGCGAGCATTGGAGCATTGCCACTGCCGCCGCAATCGTCGAGATGCCTATCAGCAGTGTTGGCGCCGACGCCGGATTGAGCCATTTCGGGGTGAATCAATCCGGCGTCGGCGCCAACAAGCCATATAGCCATACAGCTCTATGGCGGCGGCTTCTGCGGGCCAGAACGCGGCGACCAGGCGCCGCCTTGGTTCAGATCTTGGAAGCGGCCTTGCCTGCGGCCAGCAGCACCGGGTCCCAGACGGGCGAGAACGGCGGCGCGTAGGAGAGGTCCATGCCGGCCACCTCCGCCACGGTCATTTCGTTCCACAGCGCCGTGGCCAGGACGTCGATGCGCTTGGCCGCGCCCTCCCTGCCGACGATCTGCGCGCCGAGCAACCGACCGGTCCCACGCTCGACAACCATCTTGATTTTCATCGGCTGCGCGCCAGGGTAGTAGTACGCCCGGCTCGATGCCTCCGTGGTCACACCGATGGCGTCGAAACCCGCAGCCTCGGCCTCCCGCTCGGTGAGCCCGGTGCGGGCTATCTCCACCCCTTTGAAACGGGTGATCGCCGTGCCAAGCACGCCACCAAACGCGGCGTTACCGCCGGCGATGTTGGTGCCAGCAACGCGGCCCTGCTTGTTAGCATGCGTGCCGAGGGCCACCACGACGGACCGGCCGGTCATGCGATGGCGAGACTCGACGCAGTCACCGGCGGCCCAGATGTGCGGCGAGCCGGTGCGCAGGTGGTCGTCGACGACGATGCCGCCGGCCTCGCCCACGCCGATGCCCGCAGCCCGCGCCAGGTCAGCGTTGGGGCGCACTCCAAGCCCGATCACCACAAGTTCCGCCTCTACCGGACCGGCCGCAGTTTCCACGGCCGTGACACGTCCGTCGACCACGGTGAAACCGGTCACCGCGGTGGCGAGCCGTAGGTCGATGCCCGCCGCCCGCATCGCGTCCGCGATGCCGGCGGCCATGTCGGCGTCCAGCACGGCACCCATCGGTGCGTCGAGCCGTTCGACCACCGTCAAGTCGAGGCCGCGTTCGAGCAGCCCCTCCGCAACCTCCAGCCCGATATAGCCGGCGCCGACCACCACGGCGCGCCGGGCGCCGGCGCAGAGCAGTCGTTCCACCTTCGCCGCGTCGTCGAGGGTCCGAAGCTGCAGCACCCCCTCCGCGTCGATGCCCGGCCAGTGCGGAGAGATGCCCGATGCGCCTGTGCCGATGAGGAGCTCGTCATAGTGCAGGGCGGTCTCCCGACCGGTGTCGAGGTCACGCACGGTCACGGTGGACGCCGTGGCGTCGATGGCGGTGACCTCGTGATGGGTCCGCACGTCGATGCCCTTGGCCCTGTGCTGTTCCGGGGTCCTGGCGACGAGGCTATCCGGTGTCTTCACGAACCCGCCGACCAAGTACGGAAGGCCGCAGGCCGCGTAGGATGTTCGTGACGAACGCTCGAAGACCACGATCTCGAGCTCGTCGGGCGGCTTCATCCGTCGTGCCTGTGCCGCAGCGGACATCCCTGCGGCGTCGCCGCCGATGATCACCAGCCGTCGTGCCATCGCCAGCCTTCCTGTAGCATCAAGTCGAGGGTCATTTGTACTACGTCAAGTGGAACCTGCCGCCGAACAGTCCGAACAAGAGCACAGCGGCAACGCATAAAGCGTCTGCGGGCGCAAAACGGAGGTCTGTGCGACTGCGTACAGACGAGAGCGGTCCGACAGGCCGCATGGAGGACAGCAGCGTCGTCGCCGCTTGGCTCAAACTGCAGCGAGAGCCTGTTCCAGCATCTGCCGGACCTCGGCGGCGACCAGCCCGACCTACGGACACGTCGCCCACCGCCTGTATCTCGTATCGGGCTGTGGAGGCAGTCTGATGAGGCCCTTGCCCGTTCGTGCAACGACCCGCACCGAATCGATGGGCTTCGATGTGAATCAACTCGCGCAGGTTAGCCAGCATGAATAAGCAGCCGATCTCAACCGTCTCCTATTTTTCCGATGTGCTTTGCGTATGGGCCTACGTGGCGCAAATCAAGCTGGATGAATTGCGGCGGCAATTCAATGACCAGATCCGCGTGGAGTATCACTTTCTTCGCCTCTTCGGCGATGTCTCGGCGCACATAGACGCCGGCTGGGGCGACAAGGGCGGCGCGGCGGGCTATGCGCGGCATGTGAAACAGATGACGACGCGCTTCGATCACGTCGACATTCATCCCGAGATCTGGACCAGGAATGTTCCGCCCACGTCGGCGAGTTGCCACCTCTTTCTCAAAGCCATCCAGCTTCTGGAGAAGTCCGGTGAAATCTCGGCGGCGCACCAAGAGCGGTTTGGCGGCAGGAGCGTGTTCGAAGAGGCAGTGTGGCGTTGTCGTCTCGGCTTTTTCCGGGATCTGCAGGACATCGCCGATCGGACCAATCAGGAAGCGATCGCCGCGGGCATGGCCTTGCCTCTTGCCGGAATCCGCAGACAGATCGACAGTGGCGCGGCCCATGCAGCGCTGTGTGCGGACTTCGATGCCAAAGACCGGCATCTTGTCGAAGGCAGCCCCACCTTCGTGCTCAACGAAGGGCGGCAGAAGCTCTTTGGCGATGTCGGCTACCGAATCCTCGAGGCCAACATCCAAGAGTTGCTGGCCGACCCCGGCGAGCGGGCCAGCTGGTGTTGATCGATTGCCCACGACGGGCAGAGATGCGATTAGATGCGACATTCGTTCCCCGATCAGCTCGACGATGTACGAGCTCGCCGCGTAGTTGTCAGCGAGGCCGTTGTGCGCGCTCTCTCCTGCTGCTGCATTTTTAATCCGAACTTTCAATATGACTGACATGA
Source organism: Burkholderiales bacterium (assembly GCA_003152055.1). GTDB lineage: Bacteria > Pseudomonadota > Gammaproteobacteria > Burkholderiales > Burkholderiaceae_C > Schlegelella_A. Next base: position 374 of record PLZH01000048.1, on the reverse strand, counting down.
CGTGCAGACATTCGGTCCGTGCGGTAACGCAGGCGCTATTGGCAATGGACAGTAGCGCCAAGGTTCGCGTAGACCTATGCATATGCCGAGTTGGAATCATCCCGCGCCAGGCAGCATCCTCAGACTTCCCGGACGCTATCCACAATGCCGGCTATACACCGCTGCGCCAGTGGCCGCCCGAGTTGCCCTGCAGCTGACCTGAAGGCTTCGGAGGGCGTTCGAAATACAGGAACCCTTGTTGATTCGCATTGGATCGAGCAAGCCGCTGAGCAACCGCGACAGCTGGTAATGCGAAGCGGGGAACGTCTGCCATCGCACACAAATGCAGACGGGCAGTTGCCACGCCAGGCGTCGCGTAGCTGACTCAGACTCAG
>PLZH01000125.1 GCA_003152055.1 Burkholderiales bacterium | reverse complement strand
GGAACGAAAGCATACGCGAGGAGCAGGCGAGGCGCCGCTTCTGCTTGGAGATCTCGACGGCAGACCTGGGGGCCGGCAACGTACCGCGCGGGCAGCGTCCGATTCAGGACTAGTAAATGAACTCGCTCGGGCGTACATCAAAAGGGTAAACGGCCGGCATCGTGTCGCCGGAGGGTTCGTCTCCTTCCACTTGTCCAAACGCCTCTCGATGCACCTCGACCAATTCTTGTTCTAACCGCCTCACGTGGCCATGCGAGGCCTTCGGAGATAGTCGCACCGCACGCAACTCCCGCTGCAGACGCAGGTATCTGCCAGCCCAGTTCAGGATCATCATTGCCCAGCTCCCAACTCGCTACGCCCAGCTTAGAGAGCCTCCGGCTGCTGGCCCATCCCCTTTTTGGGCGAGCAAGTGAACAAGCCGATCGCCGCACAAGCGCAATGCAGGTTGGTCTGCGGAACATGACGAGGAGCGGGATCGCAGGACGACGCACTGCGGCAAACGCGGTCAGCCCGTCCGGCATGACGGAGTCGATCGCCCGCAGGCACCGAGCGCGTCCTCGAGCCCCGCCGTCGGCAGCCGCCCATGCAACCCGATCGCGACGATCGCCGCTTCGCCGCTGGCCGGCGGCGCGAGCGCGGCACGCAGCGAACCGTGCCGGCCGGAGAACTGGATCTCGGCCCACGGCATCTCGTCGGTTCGTACCAGTCCCTTCAGGCGCAACACGCCTGCGGGCATCGTCTTGAGCAGGGAGCGCAGCGAAGCGGCGCAGAGGACCGACTGCGGTCGATGCGTCGAGGTCTCGAACTCGAGCCCATGGACGGCACCCGCCTCGCGCAACGAGCGTGCGCCGCGTAGTGCCGTGGTGGGTCCGTGCGCATCGCTCACCAGCAATGCAAGCGGCACTTTGGCTTCGCTCGTCTCGACGACGCCTATGGCGCCCGCCCTGGCCTCGATCCACGCCCTCGCCGCGGCAAGCGCCGATCCATCGACGAGATCGACTTTGTTGAGCAGCACCAGATCGGCCGAGCNNTGCCTGCGCCATGACTGCGCTCGCGTCGACGACGACGAAGATGCCCTCGAGCGTGAGCGTCGGATCGGCGCGGGCGATCTGCGCGATCCGCCATGGGTCCGATACGCCGCTCGCCTCGACGACGATGGCATCGAAGGGCTCGGGCGCTTCGAGCACCCGCACAAGCGCCATCGTCAGGTCGTCGCCAATCTGGCAGCAGACGCAGCCGTTGGTCAGGGCGATCGTGTCGGCGGTCTTCGATTCGATCAGCGCGGCATCGATGTTGACGGCACCGAAATCGTTGACGAGCACGGCGAGACGCTGCGTCGCTCTGTCGGCGCTCGCTTCACGCAGCAGATGGTTGACGAGCGTCGTCTTGCCGGCGCCGAGAAAGCCGCCGACCACCGTGAACGGCGTGCGGCGGCGCGCCGTCATGCCTGGAACACGCGCCCCGAAAGCACCGTGCCGCGAACGCGCAGGTCCTTCAGCGTCGCCGGATCGACGGCCAGCGGGTCGTCCTCGAGGACGCAGAAGTCGGCGCGCTTACCGCATTCGATGGAGCCGATCTCGTGGTCGAGCTTCAACGTCCACGCCGGGCCGAGCGTGATCGCGTGCAGCGCCTGCAGCACCGTGAGCCGCTCGCGCTCGCCGAGGACGCGGCCTTTCGGCGTGACGCGATTGACGGCGCACCATGCGGTGAAGAGCGGCCCGAGCGGCGTCACCGGCGCGTCGGAATGGATGGCGAGCGGCACGCCGGCGGCGAGCGCCGAGGCGCAGGCGTCGAGCCGGTGTGCGCGATCCGGGCCCATCGTCATCTCGTAGTGCTGGTCGCCCCAGTACCACAGGTGGTTGGCGAAGAGATTGGCCGGCAGGCCGAGCGCGGCCATGCGACGAAACATCGGCGCGTCGATCATCTGCCCGTGCTGCAGCGTGTGCCGATGATCGGGCCGCGGCGCCCGCACCAGCACCCGCTCGATGGCGTCGATGGCCGCCAGGCTCGCTTCGTCACCGTTGGTGTGGGTGTGAATCGTCAGGCCGGCGCGGTGATACGTCTCGAAGTCCGCCTCGTACTGCGAAGGCGCCATCACCCAGATTCCGTTCGCTGCGCCGTTGAAATGGCCGGGCCAGCGCAGCCGCGCCGAGAAGCCCTGGATCGAGCCGTCGAGCATCATCTTGACGAGGCCGTAGCGCAACCGATCGGTGTTGCGCGCCATCAGGCCCCGCACGTGCTCGGCGCCCTGCGCCGCGCCGTGCGTACCGTGGAAGGCCTGAAACGCGGGCAGGATGCGGACGCGACAGGCATCGTCGGCCGTCACCGACTCGAGCACGGCGCAGTCGTTCTCGCCCAGCTTGTTGGCGAGGTCGGCCGCTGTCGTCACGCCCTGCATGCAGGCCAGGCGGGCGAACGAGCGCACGCCGGCCTCGGTCATCGGCCCGAGCAGGCCGGCGCTGCCGATCTTCTTCAGCACGAGGAACATCGCCGCCGGCTCCTGCAGCTCGCCGGTCAGCTCACCGCCCCGAGCGCCGCCCTCGAAGCGGACGACGCCTTCGACCTCGCTGTCGCGCGTGATCTCGGCGAGCTTGAGCATCGCCGAGTTGACGTTCATGAGATGACCGTTGGCGTGGCCGATGACGATGGGCCGCGTGCGACCGGCGCGATCGAGATGCTCGACCGTCATGCGCTCGCCGCCGAAATAGATCGGATCGAAGCCCCAGGCGATGAGCGGTTCGGCGCCGCCGCGGCCGGCGGCCTTCATCTGCGAATCGACTTCCGAGAGGCGCGCCACGACCGCTTCCATCGAGCGCAGGCCCGGCCACACGTTGCCCTGCGGGTCGCGCCGGTCGAACCAGCCGAGATACGGCAGGTCCCACATGCTGCCTTCCTTCAGATGGCAATGGCCTTCCACGAGTCCGGGCATCAGCACCTGGTCGGCAAAGCGCTCGTCGAGCTCGAACGCGCCCCATTCGCCGACGCGCTCGAGCGACCCGACAGACAGGATGCGGCCATCGCGCACCGCGATGTGCGTCGCCTCGGGCTGCATCGGATTGAGCGTGATGATCTTGCGAGCGCGGTAGACCGTGATGGCGGACATGACGGATTCCTAGACGACGGCCGCCGCTTCCGGCAGGGCCAGCGGCGCCTGCGGTACGCCGCCCTTCACTTCGACGCGAATGCAACGCACCGCATGGCCCGGCGCCACCTCGACCAGCGGCGGCAGCGCCTCGCTGCATTGCGCGATCGCGACCGGGCAGCGCCCGGCGAAGCGGCAGCCGGGCGGCGGCGAGATCGGGCTCGGCGGGTCGCCGACGAGCCTGATTCGGCGCGCTGCGCGGGCGCGGCCACCGGCCACCGTCGGCACCGCCGACATCAGCGAGACGCTGTACGGATGCAGCGGATGGGCGAAGAAGGCGCGGCGCGGCGCCCGCTCGACGATCTGCCCGAGATACATGACGGCGATCTCGTCGCAGATGTGCTCGACGACGGCCATGTCGTGCGAGATGAAAAGATAGGTCAGGCCGAACTCGCGCTGCAGCCTGACGAGCAGGTTGAGGATCTGGGCGCGGATCGCGACGTCGAGCGCCGAGACCGGCTCGTCGCAGACGACGAGCTCGGGGTTCGTCGCGAGGGCCCGCGCGATGTTGATGCGCTGCCGCTGCCCGCCGGAGAACTGGTGCGGAAAGAGCCGTTGCTGCTCGGGACGCAGACCGACGGCGGCGAAGAGCTCGTCGACGCGCGCCGCGCGTTCGGCGGGCTGTCCCGAATTCATGAGGTCGAGCGGTGCGCGTACCGCGTCGCCGGCGCGCTGACGCGGGTTGAGCGACGAAAACGGATCCTGGAAGATGATCTGCAGGCGCTTTCTCGCCAGGCGCAGCGCCTCGCCTTCGAGCGTGCCGAGATCAGTCGTGCCGAGGCGCACCGACCCGGAAGTGATGGGCGCCAAGCGCATCACCGCGAGCGCGGTCGTCGTCTTGCCGGAGCCCGATTCGCCGACGATGGCGAGGGTCTTGCCTCGGCCGATCTCGAACGACACCCCGTCGACCGCCCGGACGACCTCGTGCGGCTGGAACCAGCCGGCCTTTGGGCGAGCGAAATGGACCTTGAGGTCGCTGACCTGGAGCAACGCAGACACGCTCCCGCTCACGCCACATCTCCCGCTGCCGAGGCATCGGCGAGCTCCGGCTCGGCGAGCAGCCAGCAGGCCGCCGCGTGGTGGTCGCCGAGCGAATCGACGACCGCAAACATCGGCGGCACCTCGCTCGCGCAGCGCGGCATCGCCCGCGGGCAACGCTCGCGGAAAGCACAGCCGCTCGCCAGCTCCCACAGCGACGGCACCACGCCGGCGATCTCGGCCAGCGCCGGCGGCCCCTGGCCATCGTCCTCGGCCAGGCTGCTGCCGAGCTCGGGCAGGCAATCGATGAGGCCTTGAGTGTACGGATGGCCGGGCGTCCCGAGCACCTCGCGGGCCGTACCCTGCTCGATGACACGGCCGGCATACATCACCATGACACGATCGGCCATCTCGGCAACGGCGCCCATGTCGTGCGTGATGAACAGGATCGCCGTGCCCTTCTCGCGCTGCAGCTCGCGCAGCAGATCGAAGATCTGCGCCTGCACCGTGACGTCGAGCGCNNCATGCCGCCGGAGAGCTGGTGCGGATACTCGTCGACGCGCCGCTCCGGTGCCGGAATGCCGACCTGCTGCAGCATCTCGATCGAGCGCGCGCGCGCCGCGACGGCATCGAGCCCGGCGTGCAGGCGCAGCGTCTCGCCGATCTGCTCGCCGACGCTGAAGACCGGGTTCAGCGAGGTCATCGGCTCCTGAAAGATCATCGAGATGCGGTTGCCACGCACCTCGCGCAGGCGCGCATCCGAGGCCTGCACCAGGTCTTCGCCCTGGAACAGGACGCGGCCGCCGGCGATGCGGCCGGGCGGCGAGGGGATGAGGCCGAGCACCGCAAGCGCCGTCATGCTCTTGCCGCAGCCCGATTCGCCGACGACGCAAAGCGTCTCGCCGCTGCGCATCTCGAAGTCGACGCCGCCCAGCACCAGTGCCTTGCCGCGCTGCGTCTTGAACTCAACGCGCAGGTCGTCGACCTCGAGCAGCGGCGTCGCCTCGGCCATCAGCGCTCCCTCAGCTTCGGATTGAGCGCGTCGTTGAGGCCGTCGCCGATGAGGCTGACGGCGAGCACCGTGACGAAGATCGCGACGCCCGGGAAAGCCACGCCCCACCAGCACGAGAGCACGTATTCGCGGCTCGATCCGATCATGAGCCCCCAGCTCATCTGGTTCGGATCGCCAAGGCCGAGGAACGAGAGCCCGGCCTCGAACAGGATGGCAGCGCCGACCGCAAGCGTCGCCGAGACGATGAGCGGCGGCAGCGCGTTGGGCAGGATCACACCCCAGATGATGCGTGCGTGTCTCGCGCCGATGGCGCGCTCGGCGCGCACGAATTCCAGGCTCTTGACCTTGAGGAATTCGGCGCGCGTCAGGCGCGCGGTGCCGGTCCAGCTGACGATGCCGATGGAGATCGTCACGTGCACGAGCGTCGGCCCGAACAGCGTGACGACGACCATCGCGAAGAGCAGCGCCGGCAACACCTGGAAGAACTCCGTGACGCGCATCAGCGAAGCGTCGACGCGGCCGCCGTAGTAGCCGGCGAAGGCGCCGATGGTGATGCCGATCGTCACCGAAAGCAGCGCCGCCACGGCACCGACGAGCAGCGTCGCGCGGCCGCCGTAGACGAGCATCGTCAGCACGTCGCGGCCGAGGTAGTCGGTGCCGAGCCAGGCGTCCTCGCCGAACGGCGGCGTCAGGGGCGCGGCACGGATCTCGAACGGATCGGCCGGATAGACCCAGGGGCCAGAGATCGCAACCAGCAGGATCGCGAGCAGCAGCGCCATGCCGGCGATCGCCGCCGGGTTGCGCACGAACATGCGCAGCGCCTCGACGGTTGGATGCTCGACCTCGAAGGTCGCAGGCAGAGCCGCAAGCGAAGGCGCGATCGTGGCCATGCCCTCAGACCTTGATCCGCGGATCGATCAGGCGATAGGCCAGATCGGTGAGCAGGTTCATGACGACGACGACGATCGAAGCGAACACGAGGACGCCGAGGATGGTCGGATAGTCGCGCCGCAGCACCGATTCGAACGCGAGGCGGCCGAGCCCGGGCCAGTTGAAGACCGTCTCGACCAGGATCGCGCCCGCCAGCACGTTGCCGAACTGCAGGCCGAGCACGGTGACCACTGGCAGCAGCGCGTTGCGCAGCGCGTGCTTGTAGAGGACGACGCGCTCGGCCAAGCCCTTGGCGCGGGCGGTGCGGATGTAGTCGGCGCCGAGCACGTCGAGCATCGACGAGCGGGCCAGCCGGCTGTACTGGGCGAGGTAGACGAGCGCCAGCGTCAGCGTCGGCAGGATCAGGTGATGCAGCACGTCGATCACGTCGCGCCAGCCGCCGCCGCTCGAATCGATGGCGCGCATGCCCGAGACCGGCAGGATCGGCCAGACCGAAGCGAACAGGATGACCAGCATGATGCCCATCCAGAACACCGGCGCCGCGAAGCCGACCAGGCTCAGCACGGTGATGAACTGCGAGAGCACACCGTTCGGCCTTCTCGACGACAGCACGCCGAGCGTCGTGCCGACCACGAAGGCGAGCAGCACCGAGCTCAGCACCAGCAACAGCGTGGCCGGAATGCGGTCGGCGATCAGCGAAACGACCGGAAGGTTGAAGAAATACGAGTAGCCGAAGTCGCCGCGCAGGATTTTTCCGAGATAGATCCCGAGCTGCACAACGAGCGGCTTGTCGAGCCCGAACTGGGTGCGCAGCTGCGCCATCAGCTCCGGGCTCATGCCTCCGCTCGCCCCGGCGATGGTCTCGACGGGATCGCCCGGCGCCGCATGGACGAGCACGAAGTTCAGGACGACCACCGCAAGCACGAGCAGCGCACCCTGGACGAGGCGTGTGAGGAGCAGGCGAGCGAACTTCATGGCGAGCCGGTCGCTACTTCAGGTAGACGTCGTCCAGCGGCGACAGCATTCCCCAGATCGATGCCGGCACGTTGCCGACGCGCTTGGTCGTCGCCGTGTAGTACGGGACCTGGTTGATGATGTACACGGGCAGCTCGTCGGTGACGATCTTCTCGAACGCCGCATAGTAGGCCTTGCGCTTGGTCGGATCGAGAACGCTGCCGGCGGCGTTGAGGAGCTCGTCGACCTTCGGGTTGCGGTACGACTGGGTGTTGGTCCAGACGATCGGCCGGATGTTGGTCGAGAGATAGGTGCGGTGCACGCCGATGATCGGGTCGCCCCAGTTGTACGACGCGTCCATCGACATGTCGAAATCGTGCGTCGCCATGCGCTTGGCCCAGGTGGGGAAGTCGGCCGAGGTGCGCACGGTCACGTCGATGCCGACCTTCTTCAGGGCCGGGCGCAGGTATTCGGCCACGTTCTTCTGCTGCGTGTCGGCGCCGGGGTAGTAGTCGATCGTCACCTTGGCGCGCACGCCGTTCGCGTCGGCCTTGTAGCCGGCGGCGTCGAGCATGGCGTTGGCCTTCTTCAGGTCGAAGGGATAGCGCGTCACGTCCGGCGTCGCGAAGGGGCTGCTGTTGGCAAGCGGCCCGTCGGCCGGGATGCCGTAGCCGCCCATCAGCGCTTTCAGGATGAAGGGCTTGTCGATCGCCGTCGCGACCGCCTTGCGGAACGCGAGATCCGACATGGGCTTGCGCTCCAGATTGAAGGCGAGCCAGTTCATCGAGCCGATGCCGTCGTAGCCTTTCGCCGTGAGGTTGATCTTCGGATCCTTCGCCAGCCGCTGCAGATCGGTCGGCGTGCTGATGAAGCCGACCATCTGCACGTCGCCGCGCTCGAGGCTCAGCATCAGGCTTTGCGCGTCGGGATTGATGTCGACGATCAGCTTGTCGAGGTGCGGCTTGCCGGGGAGGAAGAACTTGTCGAACTTCTCCATCACGATGCGCTGGCCGGGCTTGAACTCGACCAGGCGAAACGGCCCCGAGCCGACGACGTCGACGCTGTTGCGCGGGTGGCTCTTCAGGTCCTGGCCGTCGCCGTAGATGTGCTTGGGCAGGATCGGGCAGAGGGCCGGGCTCATGGCCAGCACGATCGCCGGGTGCGGCACGCTCATGCGGATGATGGCCGTGTACGGATCGGGCGTGTCGACCTTGTCGACCGGGCCCATCATGGTCTGGAACGGATGGTTGGCCTTGATCGCCATGATCGAGAAGGCGACGTCTTCCGAGGTGATCGGCGTGCCGTCGTGGAAGACCGCGTTCTTGCGCAGATGCAGCGTCAGCGACATGCCGTCGTCGGCCAGCTTCCACGATTCGGCCAGGTAAGGCTGCGGGTTCCACTTGTCGTCGAAGCGCAGCGGGCTGGCGAACAACTGGGTCGACGGCAAAGCCGTCGCCGCGCCCGATTGCACGGCGCCATTGAGGTGCCGCGGTGCCTGCCAGGAGCCGACAACGAGGGTGCCGCCATTCTTGATCGCCTCGGCGCCGAGCTGTGCCGAAGCGAGAGTCGGCGCGAGCGCCGCGACGGCACAGGCGAGGCTCGCCGCGAACCGGCGCCGCAGGCATCGCACCGGGAGATGGCCCGGGCTCGGTGTGGAAGGCGATGAGTGCACGGAAGTCTCCTCTCGATGGCAATGACTGGATCGACCTGCGGTCCGCAGGTCAGCGAAAGACAACGGTCTTGCGCCCGTCGACCAGCACGCGCCGTTCGGCGTGCCAAACGACCGCGCGCGCCAGGACGGCGCTCTCGATGTCGCGGCCCAATGCCGTCAGGCGCGCCGCGTCCATCGTGTGGTCGACACGGGCGATGTCCTGCTCGATGATCGGACCCTCGTCGAGATCGGCCGTCACGTAGTGCGCGGTCGCGCCGATCAGCTTGACGCCGCGATCCGAGGCCTGCTGGTAAGGACGCGCGCCCTTGAAGCTCGGCAGGAAGCTGTGATGGATGTTGATCACGCGGCCCTCGAGCCGGCGGCACAGCGGCGCGGAGAGCACCTGCATGTAGCGGGCAAGGACGACGAGCTCGATCTTCTCGGCCGCGATGATCTCGAGCAGCCGCGGTTCGGCCTGCTCCTTCGTTTCCGGCGATACCGGCAGGTGATGGAACGCGATGTCGTAGGACGCGGCGAGCTGATGGAAGTCTCGGTGGTTCGAGACGATGGCGCGGATGTCGAGCGGCAGCAGCCCCGAGCGATGGCGGAACAGCAGGTCGTTCAGGCAATGGCCGAGCCGGGAGACCATGATCACCGTCGGCAGGCGTTCGCTCGCGGCGACCAGAGCCCAGCTCATGGCCAGCGCCTCGGCCAGCGTCGCGAAGGCGCGTCGCAGCTCGTCGACCGACGTGCCCGCCGCGTCGAAACGCATGCGCATGAAGAAGAGGCCGGTCGCCGTGTCGTTGTATTGCGCGGCCTCGGTGATGTTGGCCCGCCGCTCAGCGAGAAAACCGGTCACCGCATGGACGATGCCGATGCGGTCCGGGCAGGACAGCGTGAGGATGTAGGCGTCGTTCATCGGGAGGCTCCGGCTCAGGCGCGCAGGCGCCGGCGCGCCGGCTCGCGGGGCGCCGCGGTCGTGGCCCGCACGACGATGTCGAGCGTGATCTCGACCGCGTGCGGCGACACACCGCCCTCGATGCGGGCCAGCAGCGCCTGCGCTGCCTGCACGCCCATCGTCGTACAGGGCACGTTGACGGTCGTCAGCGCCGGCGAATACTCGCTGGCCCACTCGAGATTGTCGAAGCCGATCATCGACAGCTGCCGCGGCACGGCGATGCCGCGGTCGCGGGCCTCGAGCAAGGCGCCGACGGCGATGACGTCGTTACCGCACACCACCGCCGTCGGGTTCGTGCCGATGACCTGAGCGAAGCCAGCGCGGCCATCGGCCAGCGTGTAGTCGCCCTTGAACAGGGCGCCCTCGGCAAGCGCGAGGCCGTTGCGGCGCAGCTCCGCCTTGAAGCCGGCGAGACGCGTCGCCATGCGATCGTTCCTTCGTGTATCGCCCGTCACGACCGCGAACTCGCGATGGCCGAGGCCGAGCAGGTAGGCCGCGACGCGACGGCCGATACCGCGGTTGTCGTAGCCGACGCTCGGATGCGGCGACTTCGGGTCGAACACGTCGGTGCAGACGTAGTGCACGCCGCGCGCCGCCAGCAGCTCGAAGAGCTCGGGGTGATGGCGAAAGCCGACCAGCATCAGCGCATCGACGCCGGAGTTGACGAGCTGGCGCGCCTGGCGCAGCTCGTCTTCGGCATCGAAGTGGTAGATGCCGATCACCAGGTTGTAGCCGGCCTGGGTGCATTGCTGCTGCACCGCGTCCATCAGCTCGGCGAACACGGAGTAGCCGATGTGCGGGATCAGCGCGCCGATGACGTGCGAGCGCCCGCTCGACAGCGCCCGCGCACCGGCATGCCGCACGAACTGCAGCTTGTCGACCGCCGCGCGAACCCGGCTCAGCGTCGCCGCGGCGACGAGCTCGGGCCGGTTCAGCGCGCGCGAGACCGTGGCCGGCGAGACGGCCGCCAGCCGCGCCACCTGGTCGAGCCGCGAGCGATCCGGGCTCGCCGCAGCACGCGTGCCGGCGCGGCGCGCGGGTGAACGGGGAACACGGGCGGCATGGCGGCTGGGCATGGGCGGCGGCAGGGTGGACAGCGCCGGAGCGCCGTGCTAAGGTCATTATGAAAGCGCTTTCATCGCTTGGCAAGAACCGCCGGTGAAAGCGCTTTCCCCCGGTCGGTCTCGAGGTCTCCTTCGATCCATCGCATGAGCAACATTCCCTCGCGGGCCGACGTCGTCATCGTCGGCGGCGGCATCATCGGCTGCTCGATCGCCTATCACCTGACCAAACTCGGCGTTCGCGACGTGGTGCTGCTCGAGCGCCGCCAGCTGACCTGCGGCACGACCTGGCATGCCGCCGGCCTCGTCCCGCAGTTGCGCGCCACGCGCACGCTCACCGAGCTCGCCAAATACACCTCGGAGCTGCTGAAGACGCTGGAGGCCGAAACCGGCCAGGCCACCGGCTTCAAGCAGAACGGCTCCGTCGCCGTGGCGCTGACCGAGGCGCGCTTCGAGGAGTTCAAGCGCACCGGCGCGATGGGCCGGGCCTTCGGCGTCGAGGTCGAGTTCATGATGCCCGCCGACGTGAAGAGCCGCTACCCGCTGCTCGCCGACAAGGGCGTCGTCGGCGGCCTGTGGACGCCGAACGACGGCCAGGCCAACCCTGTCGACACGACACAGGCCTTCGCCAAGGGCGCGCGGCTCGGCGGGGCGCGCATCGTCGAAAACGCCGAGGTCAGCGACATCGTCGTCGAGAACGGCCGCGCCGTCGGCGTTCGCTTCGCGCACGACGGTCGTGTCGGAGAGCTGCGTGCCGGCACCGTCGTGCTGGCGGCGGGCATGTGGAGTCATGCCCTCGGCCGCCAGATCGGCCTGCGCCTGCCTCTGCAGGCGGCCGAGCATTTCTATGTCGTCACCGAGCCCATCGCCGGCCTGCCCTCCAACCTGCCCGTGCTTCGCGTTCCCGACGAGTGGGCGTACTACAAGGAAGACGCCGGCAAGCTGCTGATCGGCGCTTTCGAGCCCATCGCCAAGCCGTGGGCCCTCGACGGCATCCCGCGCGACTTCTGCTTCGACGAACTGCCCTACGACTTCGACCACTTCGAGCCGGTGCTCGAAAAGGCGGTCGAGCGCGTGCCGGTGCTCGTCGGCACCGGCATCGCCACCTGGTTCAACGGCCCCGAGAGCTTCACGCCCGACGACCGCTACCTGCTCGGCGAAACGGCCGAGGTGCGCGACCTCTTCGTCGCCTGCGGCTTCAATTCCATCGGCATCCAGAGCTCGGGCGGTGCCGGCAAGGTGCTGGCGCAATGGATCGTCGACCGTGCCGCGCCGCTCGACCTGCCCGGCATGGACGTGCGCCGCATGCACCCCTGCCAGGGCACGCGCGCCTACCTGGCCGAGCGCACGCGCGAAAGCCTCGGCCTGTTGTTCGCGATGCACTGGCCCTATCGCCAGGCCGAGACGGCGCGCGGTGCCCGACGCTCGCCGTTCCACGATCGCCTGCTCGCCGCGGGCGCCTGCATGGGCGAGCTCGGCGGCTGGGAGCGGCCGAACTGGTACGGCGCACCCGGGTCGTCACCGGCCTACGAGTACAGCTACGGGCGGCAGAACTGGTTCGAGCACGCCGCGGCCGAATGCGCCGCGGTGCGCGACAGCGTCGCCATCTTCGACCAGTCGTCGATGCCCAAATTCCTGGTCCAGGGGCGCGATGCATGTGCAGTGCTCAACCGCATCTGCACGGCCGATGTCGACGTGGCCGCCGGCCGCGTCGTCTACACCCAGTGGCTCAACACCCGCGGCGGCATCGAGGCCGACCTGACGGTGACGCGGCTCGCCGCCGATCGCTACATGGTGGTGAGCTCGGTCGGCTCGCACATCAAGGACCTCGCCCACCTGCGCACCCACATCGGCGTCGATGCGCACTGCGTCGTCACCGACGTCACGTCGGGCCTGCCGATGCTCGGCCTGATGGGCCCGAACGCGCGGGCCCTGCTCGCGGAGATCAGCGGCGCGAAGCTGGACAGCGACGCCTTCCCCTTCGCCACCTCGCAGGAGATCGAGATCGGCTACGCCATCGTGCGGGCCAGCCGCATCACCTACGTCGGCGAGCTGGGCTGGGAGCTCTACATTCCGGCCGAGTTCGCGCTGCACGTCTACGAGCGCATCTTCGCCGCCGGCTCAGCTCACGGCCTGAAACTCGCGGGCTTTCACGCGCTCGATTGCTGTCGCACCGAGAAGGGCTACCGGCACTGGAGCCACGACGTCGGCATCGAAGACACACCCTTCGCGGCCGGGCTCGGTTTCACCTGTGCCTGGGACAAGCCCGGCGGCTTCATCGGCCGCGAGGCCTTGCTGCTGCTGCGCGAAGCCGGGCCGCCGCGGCGCCGTCTGGTGCAGATCCGGCTCAACGATGCAGACGAGCTGCTGTTCCACGAAGAGCCGATCTTTGCCGACGGCCGGCCGGTCGGCGTCACCACGTCGGGCGCCTTCGGCCATCGCGTCGGCGCGTCGCTCGGCATGGGCTACGTGACGATGGACGAGCCGATCACCACGGCGCTGCTGCAGTCGACGCGCTTCGAGATCGGCATCGGCGATCGCCGTGTCGCGGCACGCGCCCAGCTCGGCGCCTGGTACGACCCAAAGAACGAGCGCATCCGCTCCTGACCCGCAGCGCTTCGCAACGACAACGTCGAGGAGCCGAACCATGACCCGAGAGACCCTGCGCATCTTCACGGCGCGCCGCATCCACACCATGGACGAGTCGCTGCCGCTGGCGACCGCCGTCGGCGTGATCGACGATCGCATCGTAGCGGTCGGCGATCTGGCCTCGATGGCGCCGTGGCGCGAAGGCCGCGAGGTCGTCGTCGACGAGAGCCTCGCCGACAAGGTGCTGCTGCCCGGCTTCATCGACAACCACCTGCATCCCTTTCTCGGCGCCCTGCTCACGCCGATGGAAATCATCGCGCCCGAGGCTTGGCGGCGCGCCGACGGCAGCGTCGCGCCGGCCGCCGACACGCCGGCCCGCTACCTGGAGCTGCTGAAGGCGCGGCTGGCCAGATGCCCCGACCACGACGACTGGTTCATCTCCTTCGGCTACCAGCCGTCGGTGCACGGGCGGCTGTTTCGCGCCGAGCTCGATGCGCTCTGCCCGGACCGTCCGGTGATCCTGTGGCAGCGCTCGTTCCACGAGACCTACATGAACACGCGGGCGCTCGACAAGCTCGGCCTCGACGCCGGCGCCGTCGGTTCGCACCCGCAGGTGCAGCTGGCCGACGGACATTTCTTCGAGACCGGCAACAAGCTCGTTCTGGCTCGGCTGCTGCCGACCTTCCTGCGCCCCGAGTGGTATCACCGCGGCCTGAACATGACGGCCGACCTGGCGCAGCAGGGCGGCATCACGACCGCCGCCGACATGCTGTTTGGCGCCCTCGATCCCGAGTTCGAGCTCGACGCGCTCGAGCGCTGCGTCGAGCAGCCGGGCCGGCCGCTGCGCATCGTCAACATCGCCGACGCGCGCGGCTTTTCGAACCGCGCCGTCGGCAAGAAGATCATGGGGCCGCCGACCGAGTGCCCGGAGTTCGCGCTCGGACTGGCGGCGATCGAGAAAGTGCGCGAGCGCGGCTCGCGCCGCGTCCGCTTCATCAAGGCGGCCAAGTTCTATGCCGACGGGGCGATGTTCTCGCAGCTGATGCAGATGAACCTGCCCGGCTACATCGACGGCCATCACGGTGAATGGCTGATGAGCCCCGACGTGCTCGCCGAAGGCGTGCGCGTGTTCTGGGACGCCGGCTACCAGATCCACGTCCACGTCAACGGCGACGCCGGCATGGACGCTGTGCTCGCGGCGCTCGCCGCGGCGCAGGAGAGAAAGCCTCGCTTCGACCACCGCTTCGCGGTGCACCATGTGGGCTTTCACAGCAACGCGCAGTCGCGCCGCCTCGCCGCGCTCGGCGCTCACGCCTCGGTCAACGCGTATTACATCCATGCCCTGGCCGACGACTACGCGACGCTCGGTCTCGGGCCGGAGCGGGCGGCGCAAATCGTGCGCGCCGGCTCGATGCTGCGCCACGGCCTGCGCGTCTCGTTTCATTCCGACTTCATGATGGCTCCGATGGAGCCGCTGCTGCTCGCCTGGTGCGCAGCGACGCGAACGACGCGCTCGGGCCGCCGCATCTCGCCCGAGGAATGCCTGACGCTGCAGCAGGCGCTGCGCGGCATCACCATCGACGCCGCCTTCGCCCTGCACATGGACGACGAGATCGGCTCCATCGTCGCCGGCAAGAAGGCCGACTTCACGGTCCTCGAGGACGACCCGTTCGAGCTCGGCGTCGACCGCCTGAAGGACGTGCGCATCGCCGGCACCGTTTTCGAGGGCCAGTGGCACCCGCTGGCGGCGCCGTGCGCCAGCGTGCTCGCCGGCGCGGGGGCCGAACCGGCTTTGGCCCGGCGCGGTTGCGCGAAAGGCGCACGCCGCAGGCGCGGCCTGGCCTACCGCCCGTGGCGCCGCGCCTGCTGCGTGCCCGGCGACCCCTGCGCCTTCCTGCGCCAGATCTCGGAGCTCGCCGGCGCCGCAGCCGCGCCTACACCTTGAAGTAGACCTCGTCCATCGGCGACATCGGCCCCCAGATCGTCACCGGCACGTTGCCGACCTTCTTCGTCGTTGCCGTGTGGTACGGAATGACGTTGATGAAATCGATCGGCAGCTCGTCGGTGACGATCTTCTCGAAGGTCGCGTAATAGGCCTTGCGCTTGGTCGGATCGAGCACGCTGCCCGCCGTATTGAGCAGCTCGTCGACCTTCGGGTTGTTGTACGACTGGGTGTTGGTCCAGACGATCGACTTGATGTTGGTCGAGAGATAGGTGCGGGCCACGCCGATCACGGGATCGCCCCAGTTGAAGACGATGTCCATGCCCATGTCGAAGTCGTGGGTCGCCATGCGCCTGGCCCAGGACGGAAAATCGGCTGAGGCGCGCACCTCGACGGCGATGCCGACCTTCTTCAGCTGGCCGCGGATGTATTCGGCCACGTTCTTCTGCTGGTCATCGGTGCCGGGCAGGTAGTCGATGCTGAGTTTGAAGCGCTCGCCGTTGGCGCCGGCCCTGTATCCGGCGGCGTCGAGCATCTCGGCGGCCTTCTTGAGGTCCACCGGATAGCGAACCAGGTCGGTCACGGCGAAAGGGCTGCTCGGCACGATGGGTCCGTCGTCGACCGTCGCGAAGCCGCCCATCAGGACCTTCGTGATGAAGTTCTTGTCGATCGACGTGGCGATCGCTTTGCGCACGGCGAGGTCAGATAGCGGCTTTTTCGCGAGATTGAAAGCGAGCCAGTTGATCGGCCCGATCCCTTCGTAACCCCGGGGCGTGAGCGCGATCTTCGGATCGGCCGCCAGGCGCTTCAGGTCGGTCGGCACCGAGGCGAAGGGCAGCATCTGGATGTCACCGCGCTCGAGGCCGAGCATCAGGCTCGCCGAATCGGGAATGATGTTGACGATGATCTTGTCGAGATAAGGCTTCCCGGGCAGGAAGAACTTGTCGAACCGCTCCATGACGACGCGCTGCGAGGGCTTGAACTCGACCAGCCGGAACGGGCCCGAACCAATGAGGCCCTCGCCGTTCCTCGGATGGTTCTTCAGATCCTGCCCGTCGCCGTAGACGTGCTTGGGCAGGATCGGGCAGAGCGCCGGGCTCATCGCCAGCACGATCGCCGGATGCGGCACGCTCATGCGGATGATGGCGGTGTGCGGATCGGGCGTGTCGACCTTCTCAACCGGCCCCATCATGGTCTGGAACGGGTGGTTGGCCTTGATTGCCATGACCGTGAAGGCGACGTCGGCCGACGTCACGGGCTTGCCGTCATGAAAGAGCGCGTCCTTGCGCAGGTTGAGCGTCAGCGACTTGCCGTCCTCGGCAAACTTCCACGATTCGGCGAGATACGGTTGCGGATTCCATTTGTCGTCGAAGCGCAAGGGGCTGGCGAATAGCTGCGTCGACGGAAGTGCCGTGGCGATGCCCGACTGCACGGCGCCGTTCAGGTGCCGCGGTGTCTGCGTGCTGCCGATGACGAGCGTGCCGCCTTTCTTCCCTTCCTCGGCCATGGCCGAAAAAGGAAAGGCGGCAGTCGCGAGCGCGGCTGCCCCGGAAGCGATCGCGTCGCGACGGGTGATGACGGGCTCGGTCATGGAAAGGCTCCCGATGATGGATGAACGCGCGCTTGGCGTCGTACCTTCGCGCGGCGATTCAAGGGCGCGGCGTCACAGTTTTTCGTCTCGCAGCCAGTACCACTTGTACAGCACATGCTGCCCAAGGCGGCGAAAGGGCGCGAAAACTTCGGACCGCACGGCGCCCAGAACGTTCGGATATTCGAGGGGCGAATCGTAGATCGGCAGCTTGAACACGTCCTTGCCCGCGTCCTGGCCGGTGACGCGCTCGGCCAGGCGCTTGCCGGCCCAGGTCGAGAACGAGACGCCGTTGCCGCCGTAGCCGAGCGCGTACCAGACGCGCTCTGCCGGGTCGGGCCGGGCGATGCGCGGCATCATGTCGTGGCTCACATCGACCCAGCCCCACCACGAGTAGTCGACCTGGATTCCGGCAAGCGGCGGGAACTTGCGGGCGATCGCATCGGTGAGCAGCTTCAGGTGCACCGGGTCTTCGGCATGGGCGCCGCTCACCGAGCTGCGGCTGCCGATCTGCAGGCGCCTGTCGGGCAGCAGGCGATAGTAGAAGCGAAGCGTGCGCGTATCGGTTAGGAAGGTTTCGGAGCGAAAGTTCGTCGCTGTCAGCTCGGCCTCGGTGAGCGGCCGAGTCACCAGCGAATTGGAGAGGATCGGCATGATCCTGTTGCGCACGATAGGGCTCAGCTCCTGCGAGGTGTAGCCGCCCGTGCACACCGCCACGCGCTGCGCCCGCACCGTGCCGCCGGGCGTGCGCAGGTGATGCACGCCGCCTTCCGTGCGCCAGCCCTGCACCGGGCTGGCCGTGTGCAGCCTGGCGCCGAGCGATCTTGCCTTGCGGATGAGCCCGTAGGTGAATTTCAGCGGATGGATGCCGACGCCTTCGGGCTCGAACATCGCGCCGGCGGCTTCGCGCTCATCGCAGTAGTCGCGTCGTACTTCCTCGGCGCTCATCATGCGCGTCGCATAGCCGAAGGTATCGCGCATGAGCTCGGCTTCGCGGCGCAAGGCCGGCAGCCGCTTGGCGCGATGCGCGAGGTAGAGATGGCCGCCGTCCCGCGCGTCGCAGGCGATCTCGCGTGTGAGCTGGCGAAAATTCTCGAAGCCGGTGCGGATCTCCGCATCGAGGCGCCTGGCCACATCGAGCCCCCAGCGCTCTATCCATTGCGAGCGCTTGAGGCGGCCGCTGGCGTTCTGCCCCTGCCCGCCGCTGCGGCTCGAGCAGCCCCACGACGCCTGGTTGGCCTCGAGAACGACGGCCCGCACGCCGTGCTCCTGCGCCAGATAGAGCGCAGTCGAGATGCCGGTGGCGCCGGAGCCGATGACGACGACGTCGGCATCGATGTCGCCGGTGACCGGACCGTCGTCTTCGGGCGGCTCGCCCGCCGTCGCGACCCAGTAGCTCGGCGCATAGGCGCGGCCCGCGCCCGGATCGGCGGCGACGAGCGGGTCGTAGCGCGGGTCGTAGCGCTGCATCGCGCGCACCCGTGAAGACGAAGGGGACGTGGTCGCGAGCGCCGGCACGGTCAAGGTCTGCTCCTTCGCCTAGCGCGCGGCGGGAAGATTCGGCCGCACTTTGCGGAACGCGTTCTTCAGGAGAATCTTGCCGTCCTTCAGCGTGAAGACATCGACGCCATCGGTCTCGATGCGCGAGCCGTCGGCGGCGGTGCCGGTGAAGGTCCACTGCGAAACGCCGAAGTCGCCATGGACGAAGTGACGGCCGTTCGTCCATTGGGCGTCGAGCACGGTGGCCCACGCCGCGGCGAACGCCGTCTTCACCGCCTCGCGTCCGACATGGCGCGCACCGCAGGCTGCGCTGCCGGCCGCGGCTTCGAAGACGCAGTCGTCGTGCATGAAGCTCATCAGGGCATCGACGTCGTGACGATTCCACGCGTCGCTGAAAGCGGCGAGCGTGGCTTCGGTGACTGCGGGTTTCGGCTCGTTCAATCGGATCTCCTCGGACGCTGAAGCGTAGTGATGGGGCGTTCGGCGCGGTAGTGCCAGTTGGACCGAATCGTTCGCGCCAGCAAGCCACCACCGTAGACTAGGGCACCATGTCTCAGCCCGGCTCGATCCAGTGGGCGCGCCTGTTCGATCTGGCCGATCAGCCGGCGCTGCCGCTGCAGGCGCGCCTGCGCCTGGCCGTGGTCCGCTCCATTCTCGAAGGGCATCTCGACGCCGGCGCCTCGCTGCCCTCTTCACGCGAGCTGGCGGCGTTGCTCGGCATCAGCCGCAACACCGTCACAGCCGCCTACGTGCAGCTGATCGACGAAGGGTTCCTGCAGGCACGCCCGCGCAGTGGCGTCTTCGTCGCGGCCGGTGCGCGACCGCGGGGCGCCGCCGTCGCCGAGCCGCTTCTCGACACGAGCGGCCAGCCCGGGCGCGCACCGCAGTGGCAGGCGCGCGTGCTGCGATCGCTGTCGAAGCGGCCGACCCTGGCCAAGCCCGAACAGTGGCGCGAGTACCCCTACCCGTTCGTCTACGGCACCTACGACGCGCAGCTCTTTCCGACCGATGACTTTCGCGACTGCTGCGCGAAGAGTCTGGCCCGCTCGCAGCTGCCGCACTGGACGCCCGATCTCGAGACCGACGACGTCGCCGATCTCGTCGAGCAGATCCGCACGCGCCTCCTGCCCAAGCGCGGCGTCTTCGCGTTGAAGGAAGAGATCATCCTGACGGTCGGCACGCAGCACGCGTACTACCTGCTCGCCGAGGCCCTCTTCGACGAGACGACGCGCCTCGGCCTCGAGGAGCCGGGCCATCCGCACGCCCGTAACAGCTTTGCGCTGCGCCAGCCGCACCCGGTCGAAGTTGCGGTCGACGACGACGGGCTCGTCGTCGATGCCTTGCCGGCCCTCGACTATCTCTTCGTCACGCCCTCGCACCAGAGCCCGACGACGGCGACGCTCTCGCTCGAGCGGCGGCAACGCTTGCTGCGCAGGGCCGAGCTGCAGGACTTCGTGCTCATCGAAGACGACTACGAAGCCGAGAACCTCTATGCCGGCGCGCCGATGCCGGCCTTGAAGAGCCTCGACAAGAGCGGCCGCGTGATCTACATCGGCTCGGTGTCGAAGAGCCTGTCGCCGGTGCTTCGCCTCGGCTACATCGTCGCGCCGCACGCCCTCGTCAGGGAGCTGCGCGTCCTGCGCCACGCGATGGTCCGCCATCCGAGCGCCTTTCTGCAGCATGCGTATGCGCTCTTCCTGTCGCTCGGCCACCACGAGTCGCATGCGCGCCGCGTCAACCAGGCAATGCAGGAGCGCATCGCTCTGGCCGCCGAGGTGCTGCGCGAAGAGTTGCCCGATTTCGAGTTCACGCTGCCGCAGGGCGGTGCCTCGATCTGGGTTCGCGCGCCGGCCTGGGTCGATGCCGCCGAGCTCGCGGCGATGGCGCGCGCTCACGGCGTGCTGATCGAAGCCGGCGACGTCTTCTTCACCAGGCCGCCCTACCCTTGCCCGTTCTTTCGCCTGAGGCTTTCGTCGATCGCCGGGCCGCAGATTCGTGCCGGCATCCATGCCCTGGCGATCTCCGTCGCCGAGCTGGCTCGCGCTCGCGGCGAAGCGCGGCCTGCGGCACGCCTCACGCATTGAGCGCAGGCGCAGGTGCCCGCCATCGATGAGCCTGCAACCACCCGAGGGAAAGCCCCTAGGGGCTGGCTCCATGAAGCCACGGGCGCTGGCCCTTCCGCGGCGCGAAGGTTGCAGGCACAGTCGTCCTTTCCTCAGCGTGCGCCGCTGGCGCGTGCCGACTTGTCCCGCAAACCGGAGATGGCGATGAGCATGCAGACGACACCGACGAAATCCCTTGCGAAATGGGCCGCCGCTGGCGCGCTCGCCCTGATCGCTTCGATGGCCTGGGCCCAGACCAAGGAAGTGACGATCGCGCACCAGGACATGCTCGATCCGTATCGCATCGTCATGGAATCGGGCGAGCTCGAGAAGACGACCGGCTACAAGATCAACTGGCGCATGTTCGGCGGCGGCGGCGACGTGATCCGCGCCATGGCCTCGGGCGACGTGCAGATCGGCGAGGTCGGCTCGAGCCCGCTCACCGCGGCGGCCAGCCAGGGTCAGGACATCAAGCTGTTCTGGATCCTCGACGACATCGCCGACGCCGAGGCGCTGGTCGCCCGCAACGGATCGGGCATCAACAGCGTCAAGGACCTCAAGGGCAAGAAGGTCGCGACGCCGTTCGTCTCGACCTCGCACTACCAGCTCATGGTCGACATGAAGCTCGAAGGGGTCGATCCGAAGACCGTGACGGTGATGAACATGCGGCCGCCCGAGATCGCGGCCGCCTGGGAGCGCGGCGACATCGACGCGGCGTTCATCTGGGATCCGGTGCTCTCGAGGATCAAGACGAACGGCAAGGTCATCGCCACCTCCGGCACGATCGGCAAAAAGGGCTATCCGACTTTCGACGGCTATGCCGTGAACGCAGCGTGGGCCGCGAAGAACAACGACTTCATGGTCGCCTTCGTCAAGGCGATGGCGAGGGCCGATGCCACCTATCGCGCCAACGCCGCCAAATGGACGGCCGACTCGCCCGAAGTGAAGGCGGTCGCCAAGTGGACCAAGGCGGACGCGAAGGACGTACCGGCGGCGATGGCGCTCTATCGCTTCCCGACGCTGGAACAGCAGGCGTCGTCGACGTGGCTGGGTGGCGGCGCCGCCAAGGCGATGACGGATACGGCTGCGTTCCTGAAGGAGCAGGGACGCATCCAGGAAGTCAAGCCGAACTACAGCGATTTCGTGACGACCAAGTACGTCAAGGAAGCGATGGGAAAATAACAAGGGCCGCGGGCTTCGCTTCGCGAAGCCCTGCACGGTTTGCTGGCGAGACTTCATGCCCACACTGGACATTCGCGACTTGACGGTGAACTTCGCCGTCAAGGGCGGCATGCTGCAGGCGCTCGCGCCCGTCAACCTGAAGATGAACGAGGGCGATTTCGTCGTCGCCCTCGGCGCCTCGGGCTGCGGCAAGACGACGCTGCTCAACTGCATCGCCGGCTTCCTGCCGCCGTCGAGCGGCGAGATCCTGCTCGACGGCAAGCCGGTGCTCGGCCCCGGCGCCGACCGCGGCGTCGTCTTCCAGAAGCACACGCTGATGCCATGGCTCTCGGTGCGCGACAACGTCGCGCTCGGCCTGCGCCTGCGTGGGGTCGGCCGCGCTGCAAGAAGCGAGATCGCCGACGAAAAGCTGGCCCTGGTCGGCCTCGAGAAATACGCCGAGCGCGCGGTCTACGAGCTTTCGGGCGGGATGCAGCAGCGCGTCGGCATCGCCCGCGCCCTGGCCAACGACCCCGAGGTATTGCTGATGGACGAACCGATGGGCGCGCTCGACGCCTTCACGCGCGAGCAGGTGCAGGAGATCCTGCTGCACGCCTGGTCGGCGACGAACAAGATGGTCTTCTTCATCACGCACTCGGTGGAAGAAGCGCTCTTCCTGGCGACCCGCCTCATCGTCATGAGCCCGAGCCCCGGCCGCATCTCGCACGTCTACGACAACATGCCCTTCTCGCGCCAGTTTCTGAGCGCTGGCGATGCGCGCAAGGTGAAATCGGAGCCAGAATTCATCCGCCTGCGCGAAGAGGTACTCGCAATCATCCACCACCGCGAAGCCGAGCATGCGGCGACCATCGGTGATACCGCGCATGCCTGACCTCGACGCCCAGGCTGCCAGCATCGTGCCGATCCCTTCGCCGTTGGCCGTGCCGCCGGCAACCGACCGCGCGGCAATGAAGACGAGCAAGTTCAAGGTGCCAGGAGAAGGCTCGAGCGTCGTCATCAGCGTGGCGACCGTTGTCACGCTGGTTGCGCTTTGGTTCTTCGTCACCAACATGGGCTGGGTCAAGCCGCTCTTCCTGCCAAAGCCGCAGGCCGTCCTCGAGCAATTCGTTGAATACCTCACCGGAAAGGCCAACGACAAGCCGCTCTGGCAGCACTTCGCGGCGAGCATGTTCCGCGTCTTCACCGCCTTCTTCGTCGCCTGCATCACGGCGATCCCGGTCGGCATCGCGATGGGCATGAGCCGCGTCGCGCGGGGCATCTTCGATCCACCGCTGGAGTTCTACCGGCCGCTGCCGCCGCTGGCCTACCTGCCGCTCATCATCATCTGGTTCGGCATCGGCGAGACGCCGAAGATCCTGCTCATCTTCCTCAGCTGCTTCGCGCCGCTCGCGCTGGCGGCGCGCTCGGGCATGAAGAGCGCCTCGCAGGAGCAGATCAACGCCGCATACTCGATGGGCGCGAGCTACGCGCAGGTGATCCGCCACGTCATCCTGCCGTCTGCGCTGCCCGACATCCTGATCGGCATGCGCATCGCCATCGGCTTCGGCTGGACGACGCTCGTCGCCGCCGAGATGGTCGCGGCCGATGTCGGCCTCGGGCAGATGGTGCTCAACGCCTCGAACTTCCTGCGCACCGACATCGTCGTCATGGGCATCATCGTGATCGGCGTCGTCGCTTATATGTTCGACCTGCTGATGCGCTGGGTCGAAAGAAAGCTCGTGCCCTGGAAGGGGCGGATGTAGGCCCTCTTTTTTTTCCACACACAGGAACGCTCCATGAAGCTGCATCTCTCTCGCCGCGATTTCTCGCTCGCCGCCGCCAACGTGATCGCCGGCTCGCTCGCCGGCGGCTCTCTGCTCGGCGCCGGCAGCGCCTGGGGGCAGGCAAAAAAGGAGATCAACCTCGGAACCTTCGGCAGCATCGACGCGCAGAACTACATCCGCGCCAAGGGGCTGGCGCCGAAGATATTCGGGCCGAACGTCAAGACCGAGTTCGTGACCGTCCGCGCCGGCTCGGAGGTGATCTCGGCGATGGCTGGTGGCAGCCTCGACATGTGCAACCTCGGCTCGAGCCCGCTCGTCGTCGGCTACGCCAACGGCGCGCCGGTGTCGCTGGTCTACATCTACAAGAACATCACCGACAGCGAAGCCCTCGTCGTGCAGAACAGCGCCAACATCAGGACGCTCGCCGACTTGAAAGGCAAACGCGTCGGCCTGCCGTTCAACACCTCGGTGCACTTCGCAGCCCTGGCGGCGATGAAGAACGCCGGCCTCGGCGTCAACGACGTGCGGCTGATCAACATGCGCGCCGACACGATCGCGTCGGCGTGGTCGCGGCGCGAGATCGACGCCAGCTACATCTGGGTGCCTGTCATCCCGCAGCTCGTCGCCGACGGCGGCACGGTGTTGTTCAAGACCGGCGACCTGAACGCCAGCGGGCTCGTCATGTTCGACGCGTTCGCGGTGCGCGACGACTTCAAGAAGAAGAATCCCGAACTCGTGCTCACGTTCCTGAAGGACTTCGAGCAGATCGCGGTGACTTTCAAGCAGAACCCCAAGGACGTCGTCGACACGATGACCAAGTTTCTCGGCGTCGACGAGGCGGCGGTGATGCGCTCGCTCAACACGTTTCACCCGGTGCCGGCAAAGGAACAGATGACCGCGATGTGGCTCGGCAAGCCCGGCGAGAAAGACGCCGCCGTCGTCAAGACGTTGCAGATCCAGGCCGACTTCCTGAAGGAGACCGGGCAGATCAATGAGCTGCCGAAGGATCTCAACGGGCTCATCGACAAGACCTTCGTCGCGCAGATGGCGTGACGATGCAGACCGAGACAGCAGGCGCCGGCAGCGGCGGGCCGTCTGGCGCGCGCGTCAAGGCCCGCTTCGAGGGCGTCTCCAAGCGCTTCGGCGAGGCCGCGGACGCCGTGCAGGCGCTGGAGCCGGTGACGCTCGACCTCGCCGAGAACGCGTTCGTCTGCCTGGTCGGCCCGTCGGGCTGCGGCAAGAGCACGCTGCTCAACATCATGGCCGGCTTCGAGACGGCGACGACCGGCCGCGTCCTGATGGACGACGTGCCGGTCGTCGGCCCCGACCCCAAGCGCGGCGTCGTCTTCCAGCAGGGCGCCCTCTTCACCTGGATGAACGTGCTCGACAACGTCGCCTTCGGCCCGCTCGCCACCGGTAAATCGAAGGCCGAAGCGGCGCGCATCGCGGCGCACCACGTCGAGCTGGTCGGCCTGTCGAGCTTCGCCAGGCGCTACCCGTACGAGTTGTCGGGCGGGATGCAGCAGCGCGTCGGCATCGCCCGGGCGCTCGCCAACGATCCGGAGATCCTGCTCATGGACGAGCCCTTCGCCGCGCTCGACGCGCAGACCCGTGAGCTGCTGCAGGAGGAGATCAAGCGCATCTGGCAGGAGACGCGAAAGACGGTGCTCTGGATCACGCACAGCATCGAGGAAGCGCTCTTCCTGGCGACCGACATCGTCGTCATGTCGGCGCGGCCCGGCCGCATCAAGGCGCGCTTCGCGCCGCGCTTCGCGGCATCGAGCGACCCGGCGGTCGTCGCCAGCGTCGAGTTCGGGCGCATGAAGGCCGAGATCTTCGGCCTGCTGCGCGAAGAGGCGATCGCGGCGCAGCGCCAGGAGGCGGTGCGATGAGCGCCGCCGGGCCGCCCCAAGGCGCGAGAGCCCTCTCGGGGGGCAGCGCGGCGGCGCGAGCCGCAAGCGTGGGGGTGCGATGAGCGTGAAGCGCAACCATCGTTCGCGCTGGCTCAACGTCGCCTCGTTCGCGGCGCTGCTCCTGTTCTGGTTCGCCATCACTGCGCCGATCGGCGAGAAGCCCCTGGTGCCGCCGCTCTTCCTGCCATCGCCGCTCTCGGTCGCCCGGACCTTCATGGTGCTGATGAAGAACGGCTACCAGGGCAAGAGCCTCGCCTACCACCTCGGCATCAGCCTGTTCCGCTTCGGCCTCGGTTTCAGCCTCACCGTGCTCGTCGCGGTGCCTGTCGGCCTCTGGATGGGGATGAACGAGAGCGTCAAGGCCGTGCTCGATCCGCCGATCGAGATCACGCGGCCGATGCCCAAGCTGGCGCTGCTGCCGCTGCTCATCATCTGGTTCGGCATCGGCGAGGTGGCGAAGGTCGTGATCATCATCCTGGCGCTGTTTCCGATCCTCTCGATCAGCGCCATGCAGGCGGTGCGCGGCGTCGGCCTGCGCAAGATCCAGGCAGCGCTGGCGCTCGGCGCATCGCGGACGACGATCTTCCGGCGCGTCATCTTCCCGGCCAGCCTACCCGGCATCTTCACGAGTATCCGCGTCTCGATCGGCCTCGGCGTGACGATGCTGGTCGGCGCCGAAATGATCGCCACGACGGCGGGCATCGCGTTCATGGCGATGTCGGCGTCCGACTTCCTGCTGACCAACGTCGTCATCGTCGGCGTGCTCATCATGGCGATCCTGGGCTACGCGCTTGACCTGGTCGCCCGTGCGATCGAGAACCGGGTCGTCCACTGGGGCGGAAAGGAAGGCTGAACATGGCGGCGGAGCGGATCGCGTTGGCGAAGGCGGGAACGCCGTGGCCGGAGCTCGAGCGACAACTGAAGGCGGCGGGCGAGCACGACGTCGCCTGGCGAACCGGGCGGGCGCCGGCCTTCATCCACTTCGCCGGCGACGACGTCCTCGACGTCGCCAAGCGAGCCTACCTGATGTATTTCTCCGAGAACGGGCTCGGCCTGCGCGCCTTCGGCAGCCTCGCCAAGTTCGAGTCGGAAGTGGTAGCCATGGGCCTGGCGTTGCTGCACGGCGGCGCCGACGCGCGCGGCGCGATGACGACCGGCGGCACCGAGAGCATCTTTCTCGCCGTCAAGGCGGCTCGGGATCGGGCCGCGGCCGCCGGGCGCCGATCGGGCCAGCCGAACATCGTGCTCGCGCTGAGCGCGCACCCGGCGTTCGACAAGGCGGCGCATTTCCTCGGCCTGAAGACGGTGCGCACGCCGCTCGCTGCCGATTTCAGAGCCGACCCGCAAGCGATCGCCGCCGCCGTCACTCCGGACACCGTGATGGTCGTCGCATCGGCGCCGGCCTATCCGCACGGGGTCATGGATCCGATCGCCGCGATCGCCACGGCGGCCGCCGAGCGCGGCGTCTGGATGCACGTCGATGCCTGCGTCGGCGGCTACATCGCGCCTTTCGCACGAAAACTCGGTGCGCCGATCGAGCCGTTCGACTTTGCGGTCCCCGGCGTCACTTCGATCTCGGCCGACCTGCACAAGTATGGCTACGCGGCCAAGGGCGCGTCGACGCTCTTCTTCGCCGATGCGGCGTCGTTCGCCGGCATGAGCTACTCCTTCGACAACTGGCCGCGCGGCCAGTACATGACGAACACCCTGGTCGGCACGCGCGCCGGCGGCGCAATCGCCGCGGCCTGGGCGGTCATGAACTACCTCGGCGAGGAGGGCTACCTGCGCGTGACGCGGCGCGTCCTCGACACCCGCGAGGCCTACGAGCAAGGCGTCGAGGGGCTCGGCTTTCGCACCCTCGGCCGGCCCGAGCTGTCGATCCTCGCCTTCGGATCGCCGAGCCACGACATTGCCGCGATCGGCCGGGCGATGGTCCGGCGCGGCTGGCTCACGGGGCACGTCAAGAACCCGCCGGGCCTGCACCTGATGCTCAACCTGACGCACGAGCCGGTCATCGGCGAGTACCTCGCCGATCTCGCGGCGTCGCTGCAGGAAGCGGCGCGCACAGGCGGCGATGACGGTGGGGCGCTCAAGGCCGTCTACTAGGGCCTGCTAACGCTGCGGACCCCCGCCGGGGCGACAATCGATAGCGATGAGAGGAGTTGCTACCCGCTTGTTCGGCCCTTGGGTGCGCGGGGTCGATGCCCAGACGCTTCGCGCTGACCTCATCGCCGGCATCCTCGGTGCCCTCCTCGTCCTGCCGCAGGGCTTCGCCTTCGCGACGCTGGCCGGGCTGCCGCCCGAGTACGGCCTCTACACGGCGATCGTGCCCTGCGCTGTCGCCGCGCTCTTCGGCTCGAGCTTGCACGTTGCCTCGGGGCCGACCAATGCCAACTCGCTCGCCCTGTTCGCGACGCTGGCACCGCTCGCTGTGGTCGGCTCGCCACCCTACATCCAGCTCGCGCTCGCTGTGACGGTGATCGTCGGCATCATGCAATTCCTGATCGGGGCGCTTCGCCTCGGCGCGATCGCGAACTTCATCTCGCCGGCGGCGCTGCGCGGCTTCATGAGCGGCGCAGCGGCGCTGATCGTCCTGCATTCGCTGACCGATCTGCTCGGGCTGACGGCGCCGCCCACGCACGGGCTGCTTGCGCTGTTCGGACACATCGGCAGGCACCTCGGCGATATCGCGCCGGCGGCATTGGGCATTGGCGTGCTGACGATCCTCGCCTCGCTCGCCGTCAGGACCTGGCTGCCGCGCTGGCCCTACATGCTGACCGGACTCATCGCAGCGACGGCGGCCGCGACGGCGCTCAACCGGCTTGTCTTCCGAACGCCCGCCGATCACGACTGGATCGCGGTGGTCGGCACGATCCCGCCGATCTGGCTGCACTTTCACGCGCCCGACGTGAGCCTGCAATCGATCCCCGATCTCGTCGGCATCTCGTTCGCGCTCACCATCGTCGCGCTCGGCCAGTCGATCTCGATCGCCAAGGCCGTCGCCGAGCGATCGGGCCAGGCCATCGATGCGAACCGGGAGTTCCGAGGCCAGGGCCTATCGAACATCGTCGGCGGATTCTTCTCCTCGTACGTGTCGTGCGGCTCGCTCAACCGCTCGATGCCGAACTACGAAGCCGGCGCGCGGACGCCGCTGGCCGCCGTGTTCGCTTCGCTACTGCTGCTCGTGCTCATCGCCGCCAGCTCGTCGCTGCTTGCGCTCATTCCGATGGCGGCCATCGCCGGGCTGCTGGTGCTGATCTCCTGGACGCTGCTCGACTGGCCGAACTGGCTCAAGCTGTGGCGCTCGAGCCGAACCGACTTCGCCATCGCAGCAGCGACCTTCGTCGCGACGATCTCGATCCGCATCGAGATGGCGATCCTGCTCGGGACGATTCTTTCGCTCGTCACCCACCTCTATCGCACCTCCAAGCCGGCGATGCGCATCATGGGCTTCGACTCGAAGGAGCCGGGCCGCGCGTTCGTCGTTCGCGAGCACGTGCCGCAGCCGCACGACGAATGCCCGCAGCTGAAGATGGTGCGCATGGAAGGCGAGGTCTATTTCGGCGCCGTGCCCTGGGTCGACGACCAACTGCGCGACCTGCGCACGCCGCGCAACTCGCCGAAGCATCTGCTGGTCATGGCCAAGAGCATGAACTTCATCGACCTCTCGGCCGCCGAGATGTGGCGCAACGAGTTGCGCGTGCGCCGCAAGATGGGCGGCGATCTGTACTTTCACCGCCCGCGCGCGCCGGTCCTGCAGCTCTGGCAGAAGCTCGGCTTCATCGACGAACTGGGGCTCGACCACATCTTTCCGGCCAAGCGGATCGCCATCGACACGATCTTCGGGCGCCTGGACCGGGCTATCTGCTCGCACTGCACGGTACGCGTGTTCGAGGAGTGCCACGCCCTTCCCAAACCCGTGCCGCCCTTCGTTCCCGAAGGCACGGTCGCGCGGCCCGAAGATGCGCCGGCCGCCCCGGCGGCTTCGCCAGCCGCCGAAGCAGCCACCTCGCTTCAGGACGGCGCGGGCTGAGCTCGCGACCGCGGCGGCGACCTCACGCAACGGCCGGCTTCGACTTGCCGATCATCGCCGCCGAGACTGCCGAGACGACGCCCGCGAACAGCACGTACATGCAGATCTGCCACGGCTGGCCGCCGCCCGACTTGAGCAACGCGGTGGCGATGACCGGCGTGATGCCGGAGGCGAAGATGCCGGAGAACTGATAGACGAACGAGATCCCCGTGTAGCGGACCTTGGCGTCGAACAGGTCGCAGAAGAGCGCCGCCTCGGGGCCGTAAATCGACGCGTAGAGGATGCCGAAGGGAACGACGATCGAGAGCCAGACGAGCAGGATATTGCCGCCGCTGTGCGTCATCAGCCAGAAGCCCGGGAAGGCGGAAATCGCGGTGATGAGCGAGCCCCACATGTAGACCCTCGGCCGGCCGATGCGATCGGACAGCCGCCCGAACATCGGAATGGTGGCGATCATGACCAGCGCCGACACCATGACGCCGAGCAGCGCATCGGTGCGGCTGATCTTCACCGTCGAGGTGAGGTAGGCGATGACGAACACGCCGAAGATGTTGAAGAACACGCCGTCGATGTAGCGCGCGCCCATGCCCTTCAGGATGTTGCCCGGGTAGCGGCGCAGCATGTCCATGAACGGGATCCGGACCTCGGCGTTCTTCGCCTTGATCGCCGCGAATTCCGGCGTCTCCTGCAGGTTGAGACGAATGTAGAGGCCGACGCCGACCATGATGATCGAGATGAGGAAGGCGACGCGCCAGCCCCAGGCGAGGAACTGCTCGTCGGTGAGCAGCGACGAGAGCAAGGCGACAACGCCCGAGGCCATGCACAGGCCGATGGCCAGCCCGATCTGCGGCAACGAGGCGTAGAAGCCGCGCTTTCCCGGCGGCGCGTATTCGTACGCCATAAGCACGGCGCCGCCCCATTCGCCGCCGAGGCCGATGCCTTGGAGCACGCGCAGCAGGAGCAGCAGGAGCGGCGCGCCGACGCCGATCTGCGCGTAGGTCGGCACGAGGCCGATAAGGAAGGTGGCGATGCCCATGATCATGAGCGTCATGACCAGCATCGTCTTGCGGCCGATGCGGTCGCCGAAGTGGCCGAAGATCACGCCGCCGAGCGGCCGCGTCACGAAGCCGACGGCGAAGGTCGTGTAAGCGAGCAGGGTCGAGACCACCGGATCGGCCGCCGGAAAGTAGAGCTTGTTGAAGACGATGCCGGCGACGACGCCGTAGAGAAAGAAGTCGTACCACTCGATCGTCGCGCCGACGAGGGCGGAGGTGACGACGCGGCGGATCGTCTGTTCGTTGTTCGTGCTCATGACTCTGTGTCTCCCCTCGTGTTGTCGTGAATGCGACGCGTGCTCAGACGCGGCGCCGTGCGTCCTCGCGAATCATGTCTGCAGCCTTTTCGGCCATCATCACCGCCGGCGCATTGGTGTTGCCCGAAACCAGCGTCGGCATGGCCGAGCAATCGACGACACGCAGCCGCTCGACGCCGCGAACGCGCAGCCGCTCGTCGAGCACGGCCATGCTGTCGCTGCCCATCTTGCAGGTGCCGCTCGGGTGGAAGATCGTGGCGCCGTTGTCCCTGCAGAACTCGAGCAGCGCCTCGTCGCTCGCCACCTCGGGGCCGGGCGTGACCTCGCGCTTGACGAGCGGCCGCATCGCCGGCGTCGCCGCGATCGCGCGCGCCGCCTTGACGCCGGCGACCGTCGTGCGCCGATCGAGCTCGGTCGCGAGGTAGTTGGGCTGCATCTCGGGCGGCTCGAACGGATCGGTCGAGCGGATGCGGATGTGCCCGCGCGACTCGGGGCGCAACTGGCAGGTCGACATCGTGAAGCCCGAAAAGGGATGGACCTTGCCGCCGGCCATGTCGGCCGAGAGCGTCGCGACATGGAACTGGATGTCGGGGGTGTTCGCTTGCGCGGGAAGCGCGCGCATGAAGCAGCCGCCCTGGTTGATGCCGACGGCAAGCGGCCCGGTGCGAAACATGAGCCACTGCAGCCCCAGCTTCGCCTGGCCGATCCAGGAGTTGAGCTGGTCGTTGGTGGTTGGCCGCGTCGATTCGCAGATGACGCGGATCTGCAGGTGATCCTGCAGGTTCTCGCCGACGCCGGGCGCATCGTGAACGACGGCAATGCCGTGCCGGCTGAGCAGCGCCGCCGGCCCGATGCCGGAAAGCTGCAGCAGCTGCGGCGACTGGATCGAGCCGGCCGAAAGCAGCACCTCGGCCCGCGCCCGCGCGCTGCGCATCGCGCCACCCTGGCGCCAGCGCACGCCGACGGCACGCTTGCCTTGCATCGTGACGCGGGAAGCGAAGGCGCCGGTCTCGACGCGAAGGTTCCCTCGCGCCCGGGCCGGCTCGAGATACGCCTTGGCCGTGCTGCATCGCCAGCCCCTGCACGTCGTCAGCTGAAAGTAGCCCGCGCCTTCCTGCACTTCGCCGTTGAAATCGTCGTTGCGCGGCACGCCCATCTGCCCGGCACCGGCAATGAACGCCTCGATGAGCGGATCGCGCGCGCCGATGTCGGACACCTTCAGCGGCCCCTGGCTGCCGTGGAAATCGCTGACGCCGCGCTGGTTGCCTTCCGACTTCACGAAGTACGGCAGCACGCTGTCCCAGCCCCAACCGCGATTGCCGAGCGCGGCCCAGTGGTCGTAGTCCTCGCGCTGGCCGCGGATATAGATCAGGCCGTTGATCGAACTCGAGCCACCCAGCGTCTTGCCGCGCGGCCAGTAGATCCGCCGCCCGTTCATATTCGGATCGGGATCGGTGTGGAAGCGCCAGTTGACGCTGTCGCTCCACATCGTCTTGCCGTAGCCGATCGGCAGATGGATCCAGAGCGATGTGTCGCGCGGGCCCGCCTCGAGCAGAAGAACCCGAACCGCCGGGTCTTCGCTGAGCCTGGCGGCGAGCACGCAGCCCGCCGAGCCCGCGCCGATCACGATGTAGTCGAACTCGTCGCTCATCGGCGATCGGTCTCCTTCGTAGAGTGCGGTCGGTCGGCGGAGCGCGGCGCTTGGCCCGGCGGCGATCTTCTCCAATAATGAAACGATTCGGACTGCTTTCAGATAATCTTAGGCGTGGCGCTTTCGGAACGCAACGTTCCGTTTTCGAGGTTTACCCCTATGCCCTCAGGAACAGGAACAGGCGTCGCCGGCAAGGATGGCGGCGGGTCGTCCGCGGCGCGGGCGCTGAACCTGCTCGCTCTTCTGGCGCATGAAGGACGGCCGCTGACGCTAGCCGAGTTTGCTGGCAGGCTCGCGCTGCCCAAGGCGACGGCGCATCGCGTCTGCGAGCAGCTGATCGGGCTGCGATTTCTCGCCCGCGACGTGCAGGAGCGTTCCTTCGTCGCCGGCCCGGCGTTGCACCAGCTGGCCTATGACACGCTGAATCACGGCGTCGTGCGCGGACTTCGTCACGAAGTCCTGGCCGCGCTCGTCGGCCGGATCGGCGAGACCTGCAACTTCACCACCTTCGACCGCGCCCGGGTGCTCTATCTCGACCGCGTCGAGGCAGCGTGGCCGCTGCGGCTCACGCTCGACGTCGGATCGCACGTGCCCTTGCATTGCACGGCCAGCGGCAAGCTCTTCATGGCATTCATGGTGCCGGCGGAACGCGAGATGCTGATCGAGCACATGACGCTGACGCGAATGACGCGGGCCACGCTCGTCGGCGCGAAGGCGCTTCGCGGCGAATGCGAGCGCATCGCGAGGGCCGGCTACTCGTGCGATCGCGAAGAGTTCATCGCCGGGCTGATCGCGGTGGCCGTTCCGGTGCGCGACAAGGCCGGCGCCGTCCGCGCGGCGGTCGCCGTGCACGCTCCCGTGGCGCGGATGACGATGCGCCGCGCGCTCGCGCAGCTCAAGCCGCTTCGCGAAGCCGCAAAGAAGATGGAACGCCTTTTGTAGGCATGCGCTCTTCGTCGTGGATGGACTTGGCGCGAAGGGCGATGGTGTAAGGTACTTGCCGCAAGAACTGTCGAATCGATCGAGTGCCCGCGATGAATGCCAAGACAGCGACAAAGCGACCCTCCAGGGCAGGCGAGCCCGCTCGAGCCCCTCTCGCCGGGCGGCAGCCACCGTTGGCCCGATTTCGCATGCGCATCATGTCCGGCGAAACGGTTTCCGTCGGGCCCGGGAAGATCGCGCTTCTCGAGGCGATCCGCGACACGCGCTCCATCACGGCAGCAGCCAAGTCGATCAGGATGTCCTACCGCCGGGCCTGGATGCTGGTCGACGAATTGAACGCAGCGCTGAAGAAGCCCGCGGTCCATTCGGCCAAGGGCGGTGAGCATGGCGGCGGCAGCGAGCTCACCGCCGTCGGCGAATCCCTGGTCGGCGTCTACCGCCGGATCGAGGAACGCGCCACGAAAGCCTGCGCGGAAGACATCAGGGCCTTGGTCAAGCTCGTCAGATAACTATCGGGATCGCGTCGGGTTCGGCACCGCGCGGCCGGCGTCGACATGCACGACCTCGTCGGCAAAGGCCTTGACGTCGGCGGCGTCGTGCGTGATCAGCAGTATCGGCAGCGCGAAGCGGGCCTGCAGATCGTGCAGTTGCGCGCGCAGTTTGTCGCGCAGAACCCCGTCCACGGCAGCGAAAGGCTCGTCGAGCAGCAAGGCGCGTGGCTCGGCGGCGAAGGCCCTCGCGAGCGCGGTGCGCTGCCGTTGCCCGCCGGAAAGCTGATCCGGAAACCGGTCGCCGAGCGGGCCGAGCTCGAGTGCCTCCAGCCACCGCTCGGTGGCCGGATCGTCGGCATGCCGGCGCGGATTACGCAAGCCCTTGTCGAGGCCGAAGGCGATGTTCTGTCGAACGGTGAGATGCGGGAACAGCGCGTACTCCTGGAACAGGTAGCCGAGCCCGCGATCGCGGGCCGGCACGTCGATTCCTGCTGCGGCGTCGAAGAGTGCCTCGCCTTCGAAGGCGATCTGTCCTCCATCCGGGCGCAGCAGCCCTGCGATGGCCTTCAGCGTCAGGGTCTTGCCCGCGCCCGACGGGCCCAAAAGCACCAGTCGCGCCGCATCGCTCGAAAACGAAATGTCGAGATCGAAGCCCTGCGCCCCGTTGCCCATCTTCTTGCGGATCGCGACGTTCCACTTCATCGCCGCGCCGTCATGAACGCCCCGGAATGCGAGCCGGCGCCAGGCGGCCGGCGAGTAGGAGGATCGCCACGCAGGTGACCGAAGTCAGCAGCACCAGCACGTTCGCCAGAGCGTCCTGGCCTGCCTGCACCGCTTCGTAGACGGCGATCGAGAGTGTCTGCGTCTTGCCCGGGATGCTGCCCGCCACCATCAAGGTGGCGCCGAACTCGCCGAGGGCCCGGGCGAAAGCGAGCAGGACGCCGGCGAGGATGCTGCGCCAGGCGAGCGGCAGCGTGATGCGAAAGAAGATCGCCGCAGGCGCAAGCCCCAGCACCTTGGCCGCCTCTTCGTATTGCACATCGACGGTCTCGAACGCCGCACGCGCCGATTTGCAGACGAACGGAAAGGCGACCACCGCGGCGGCGAGAACCGCCCCCTGCCACGTGAATATGAGGTTGATGCCGAACTCGCGCTCGAGCCAGCCGCCCAGCCAGCCCCGCCGTCCGACCAGGACGAGCAGGTAGTAGCCCAGCACCGTCGGCGGCAAGACCATGGGCAGCAGCAGGATCGAGTCGATCAGCTCGCGCCCGGGGAAGCGCCAGCGCGCCAGCGCGAAGCCGGCGGCCACGCCGAAAACGAGGTCCAGCCCGGTCGCGCAAAGGGCAACCTTCAGCGACAGTGCGAGCGCGATCCAGGCCGGCTCCACAAGAAAGCCTAGGGCCTGTTAACGCTATCGGAGGGCTTGCCGAATCCGAACTTCGCAAGCACGGTCTGGCCCGATGGCGACAAGACGTAGGCGATGAATTTCTGCGCCGCAGCGCCGTTCGCACTGGATGCGACCGGCGCGATCGGGTACAGCACCGGCGTTGCGGTCGGCACCACGAAGGCGACCTTGACCTTGCCGGGCATGATCGCCGCGTCGGTGCTGTAGACGAAGCCGGCGTCGACTTCGCCCCGCGCTACGTAGTCGAGAACCTGGCGCACCGACTGCGCGCCGATCATCTTCGCCTCGATCGCAGGCCACAGCCGCGCCCTCTCGAGCGCCGCCTTCGTGTACCGGCCGACCGGCACGCTCGCCGGAAGACCGATGGCGACGTGCTTGATGCCGGCGGCACCGAGATCGGACAGCGATGCGGGCACGGCCACCGCATCCTGCGCAACGATGACCACGAGCGAATTGCTGACGAAGTTCACGCGGGTGCCGGTCCTGACGAGCCGCTGCTGCTCGGCCTGGTTCATCGTCTCCTGGTCGGCGCTGGCGAACACGTCGACCGGCGCGCCCTTTGCGATCTGCTGCAACAGCATGCCCGACGCCGCGAAGTTGAGCTGCACGTGCGTGTCCGTGTTGGCACCTTCGAAGGCGCTGCCGATCTCCCTGAACGCGTTGGTGAGGCTCGCGGCGGCCGAAACCGTGAGGTCGGCGGCAAGCGTCGCGGCGCTGGAAACCGACAAGGCGACGGCAGCGATCGCCGGCCGGAGGCGCGAGCCCCGGCGCAGACGGCAGGAAGGATGCCAAATCGTCATGGTTCGCTTGGTGTTCGCACCGGAAATGCACGGTCAACTATAACGGGACGATGGCCAAGCCGAACGTGGCGATCACCGGGGTTGGACCGGTGCCCGCTGAAAAGGCCATTGCCATGTCGCGCCGATGCATCGCAGAATCCGTCGCGTCGGCAGGATGAGCGTTGGGTCGCGAATCGTTTCCTGCGATAGGCCCTGATGGCCAAGAGCCCACGACCAGCCGGTTCAACCCGCGAAGCAGTCACTGAACGTCGAGGGCGACCTGACGCGACTCGCGCAGGTCTTCTCCAACCTCCTCATCAACGCCGCAAAGTACACGCCGCCGGTGGGCCGTATCACGCTGGGCGTCGAGCAGCAAGACGACGAAATCGTGGTGATAGTGACCGATACAGGCATCGGCATCGCCGCGATCCAGATGCCCCACGTCTTCGAGATGTTCGGCCAGGTGGAATCGGCGCTGGACCGATCGCAAGGCGGCCTGGGCATCGGCCTTTCGCTCGCTAGGAGATTGATAGACATGCATGGCGGAACGATCAGCGCGTGCAGCGAAGGCGTCGGCAAGGGCAGCGAATTCATTGTTTGACTGCCAATCCTGCGCCGGGCGCAGCTCGCCGGATCACCCGGGCCGGCCGGCGAAGCTGGATCGCCGGTCGCCCGGACGCGTCGGATTCTCGTGGCCGACGACTTGCCCGACAGTGCCGACAGCCTCGCAATGCTGCTCGACGCGATGGGCCACGAAGTCCGCGTTGCCTATGACGGCGAGCAGGCGCTGCAAACCGCCGAGCAATACCGGCCCGATGTGGTCTTGCTCGACCTCGGCATGCCCAAGCTGAATGGCTATGACACGTGTCGCCGCATTCGCGAGACCCCTTGGGGCCGTGGCATGACACTCATCGCTCAGACCGGATGGGCACAACAGGAAGATCGACAGCGAACGCAGGACGCCGGATTCGACCATCACGTCGTCAAGCCGATCGATCCGGCGACGCTCGATGCGCTTTTGCGAACGATCACCGTCTCGGCGAGCGAGCCTTCATGAGGCGCGTTGCTGGACTCAGTTGGCGATCAGGTGAAAGTGCAGATAGGTCACGTCCTGGCGGGCCGGGCCGTTGGTCAGGACGCGATAGTCGTCGAGGTGATCACGCGCGACCAGTTCTCGAATCATGGCGAAGCAACCCAGAACGTAGGGCACATCGTCCGGCGTCAACGTCGCGATGTTCTTCACATCGCGCTTCGGAAAGAGCACGAAATGAATCCGCTCCTGGGGCCTCGGGTGGCGCACCGCGAGGCAGGTGTCGGATTCGAGAACGACGTCCGGGATCAGCCCAGGCACACGTTGAATCGCCGCCGAGGCGAGCAGCCCGGCCACTTCGTCGGCCTTATAGCAGTGCTGGTCGCAGGTGCCGAGCGCGAGAAACGAGCGCGGCAGGCTCCGCGAAAAGAGATAACCACCGGCAACAAGGCCCGCGGCAAAGAACAGCAGATAAAAGATCGGGCGCCTGATCACAGTTCGCTTCCAAGGGACGCGCGGCGAGAATTTGATATGGATCAACTTCTCTCCATGGCGTGGCCCCTAGGATAGGTGCATCTAGGACACGGGTGTCTTGGTCCGTAAGCGGTAGCGCGAGTTGGTAGGTCGTGTTGTCCGCGCGGCTGGGTGACGACGGCCGGGCTTTCGTCAAGCGAGGCAAGGCTGCGGTCCGAGTCACTGCCCACCGAAGCCGGTACCGGGCGGCGCCTCCCGCACCCTGCTCGAGACTACAAAGCCAATGAACGACTCCGATCGCGCGACCGTCGCTTCCGATGGCGCTGGCGCCGCTGATGCCGCCGACAACCTGATGGCGATGCTGCGCGAGACAGGCCTCGAGCCTCTGCGCCTGCGCGGGCGGACGCTGTTGCCGATCGTCCAGGGAGGCATGGGCGTGGGGATCTCGGCACATCAGCTTGCAGGAAGTGTCGCGTCTCTCGGGGCCATGGGAACGATCGCATCGGTGGACCTCCGTCGCCATCACGGCGACCTCATGGAACGTACGCGCCACTTGGTTGCCGGCGAGGCCGGCACGCAAGCCGCCAAGGCGGCGATCGACGAGGCCAATCTCGAAGCCCTGGAGCGCGAGATTCGTGGTGCGCGCCGACTCTCTGGCGGGCGCGGCCTGCTTGCCATCAACGTGATGCGTGCCGTCAGCGAGTACGGCCCATCGGTGACCCGCGCCCTTGAGAGCGGCATCGACGCTGTGGTGGTCGGAGCTGGCTTGCCGCTCGATCTTCCGGACTTGGCCCGGGATCATCCGAGCGCGCTGCTGGTGCCGATCCTTTCCGACGCACGCGGTGTCCAGCTCATCGTGCGCAAGTGGGAACGCAAGAAGCGTTTGCCGGACGCAATCGTGATCGAACATCCTGGCCTGGCAGGCGGTCACCTCGGCGCTGCAAATCTGGCGGACCTGAGGGACGCGCGCTTCGAGTTCGAAAATGTCATTCCGCAGGCGCTCGCATTCCTTCGCTCCGCGGGCATCGAGAACGACGTGCCGCTGATCGCTGCCGGCGGTATCCGGCGCTTCGAAGATATCGTCCGGCTACAGGCGTTGGGCGCGGCCGCCGTGCAGCTCGGCACGCCTTTCGCGGTGACGTTGGAATGCGATGCGCACGCGGAATTCAAGCGCGTGCTCGCCCAGGCCAGCGACGACGACATGGTCGAGTTCACCAGCGTGGCAGGTCTGCCCGCGCGAGCCGTCAATACGCCTTGGCTGCAAAACTACCTGAAGGCCGAGTCCAGGCTCAAGAGCGTGGCCCACGTGAAGCCACGCTGCACGCTGGCGTTCGACTGCCTGGCACAGTGTGGGCTGCGCGACGGTCTCGCTGGATGGGGCCAGTTCTGTATAGACAAGCAACTGGTGGCCGCGCTGCGAGGCGACGTCAAGAAGGGCCTCTTCTTCCGTGGCGTCGGGACGCTGCCATTCGGTCAGGAAATTCGCAGCGTGCGAGAACTCCTGGTTCGATTGATGACGCGGCCTGCCCTCGCCTGAATCCAGACTTCTTCGACCCAGGGGTCTGTCAGCCCTCGCGCCACCGCCGGGATTCCGGAGGGGGACTCTCAAGAACCCCGCGCAAGTCACTCACATGGAGTCGCTCGCCAGCCCGGGCGCGACGGCTCATCCTCGGCGTGTCGTTCTGGGTGGTGTTCTGGGCGACTTGCCGGAAATGAATGGAGAAGCTTGCGCATTGTCAAGCCGGTCAGCGCGCGGCCAACTTAGTCTTTCGGCGTGGGTAAGTCCATGTGGGTTGAACGGTTCATCTTGCACTTGGGCTCGTTCCATCAGTCAGCCAGCGCACAGACGCATCAACCGGTACGCGGAACACTGTGAATCGCGTGCTCGTCGTGTGAACGTGCGCGAACGAACCATGACTCTCCTCAATGCCCCGTCCCTGCGCTTGGCCGGCCTGTGTCTTCTCTGTTCGTCTGCCGGTCCGGCATGGGCGCAGGTGCAAACCGACCCTGGCGGCCCCTACCTCGGTGGCAACGTGGGCTGGTTGCGCGCCGGCGACTTGAACCGTGACGCCATCAACCAGGCGCTGCAGATGCAAAGTCTTGCGGTTCGCACCACCAGCGTTGACGACCGTGCCACCGGCTGGAAGCTGTTCGCCGGATACCGCTTTGATCGCCACTGGGCGGTCGAGGGAGGTTACACGTTTCTAGGCCGATACGGCTTTCAGGGACAGGTGATTGCCGACCCTGGCACTGTGCAGGCCAGCTTTCGAGCCGACGACTGGAACGCATTTGCGGTCGGCATTCTACCGCTGGGAGACCGGTTCGAAATATTCGGCAAGGCGGGCGCGGGGCTCTGGCGAACCAGGCTCCAGGCCTCGGGCACCTTCAGCGGGCGCGGCGCGCAGTCGGCCGATGCCAGCGGTGCGAGCCCCATCGCCGGCCTCGGTGTACGGCTGCAGTTCACGCAGGCGTTCAGCGCGCGCCTCGAGTGGGAGCGCTTCCTCCACATCGGTGATGCCGCTAGCTCCGGACGCTCCGATATCGACTTCGGCTCGTTGGGCCTGCAGTATCGCTTTTGAATCCAACGAGACAACTCATGAATCAATCCATACCACGGCGCAGCCGGCCCATTTTGATGGCGTCAATGGCAGCACTCCTCTTTTCGGCGAGCACCGCGCTCGCGGCAACGGTCAGCATGCCGACGCCTCAAGGCAGCCGCGCTTTCGACAGCGACGCCTTCGCGTTCGCGACGCTGGCGGGGCCAAGCGGCGAGTTCGGCTGTTTCACCGCGGGCGTGTTGTCGGCTTGCAGCCCGGCATCGCTGCAAATCGCGGCGCTGGGCCCCGATCTGACCACCGGCCTGACGCTCGGCCCCGCCAGTGAAGTCACGCTGGCGCTCCCCATGATCGGCTCCAGCCTCGCAATCTGGGAGGCCGGGAACTTCACCGTCGAAAACGACGTGAGCGACGCGCTCGTGTCTGTGCACACCACTGCGGGATGGACCACGTTCCGGAGCTTTGGCTCGGGAAACATAGCACCGGTGCTGAACGATACGCAGCCTTCCGGCTATCAGACGAACTTCGGCACCTTCTCGGCCTCAGACTTGGGGCTTGTGCCGGACGCGTTGTTTGATGCCGTCCGCATCCAATCATGCTGCGGCGCTGACTCGCACTTCGACATCCTGGCCGTCGCCGTCGCTGGCACCGGCGCCGTCGCCGCCGTTCCTGAGCCGAGTACGTCCGCGCTGCTGCTATCGGGTTTGTTGGCCATTGGGGTGCTGGCGCGCCGTTGCAACACGGTCGATTGCAACGGGACTCGTCGTTGAGGATCTCGCCGGCGCAAGCGCTGCCGCAACGAACTGAACCGTAGCGAACCCCAGCACCTTGTCCATGAACACCCTCACCAAACTCGCACTCGGCCTCATGGGCCAGCTCAAACCGCTGCCGCCGGTCGGCGATCCGGGCACGACGATCGCGCTGCCACCACCTGCGCAAAGGGGCGGCAAACCGCTAATGGAGGCGCTGGCAAGCCGCCAATCGCAGCGCGAGTTCGCGCCAGAACCACTGCCCGAGCAGACCCTCTCAGATCTTCTCTGGGCAGCTGGCGGCATCAACCGAAGCGAGCACGGCGGGCGCACGGCACCCAGCGCCATGAACTCGCAGGAGATCCTGCTCTATGTGGCTTTGCCGCAAGGGCTCTATCTTTACGAGCCGACCAAACACGAGTTGCAGTTGACCGTTGCCAATGACGTGCGCCGCGTGACCGGCAACCAGGACTTCGTCGACACCGCTCCGCTCGACTTGGTCTTCGTGGCCGACCACACGCGCATGAAACTCGTGCCTGCAGAGCAACGTGAAGCCTATGCCTTCGCTACCGCGGGCGCGATGGCCCAGAACGTGTACCTGTACTGTGCGTCGGCAGGTCTGGCCGCCGTCATCCGCGCCTGGTTCGATCGCCGCGCGCTGTCGCAGGCGATGGGCCTGGGGGCAGATCACCAACTGTTGCTATCGCAGACCGTGGGCACCATCAAGCCCGCATGATGCGGCCATGCGCTTCGCCGCGTCGGCCGGGCGCATCGTTCTTACATGCCGGGCGGCGAACACGCGTTCGAAGACGATTCACTTCGGCGCCGCGACCGATCCCGCATAGAACACCTCGCACTGTCCGCCAAAGAAGAGGGCGCTCCCCCTCTTCATCAAGCTCAGCGCAGGTCCGGTGAGGGACCTGAGAAGGCTCGGTTTTTCCACCACCGGATTCTGGAAGGTGCCACGTATTTTCTGCCGCACCTTGGCGCAGCCCTTCGCGTCGATCAGCGCGATGGTCACGTCATTGAACCGGTCATTGACGAAATCGAGCCCTCCTTGGAGGGCGATCCGGTTCTCCTTCGTGGCCATCGCCACATCCTGCGCCTGTGCCACGCCGCGCTCGACCTTCCAGTCGGAGACGAGCGTGCGGATCTCGCTGCTACCGCCCGCTCCTCGAAAGAGGCTGGCAAAGTCATACCCTTTTGTGACCACCAGGCCGAGAGGCCCGGCAAAGAAGAAGGCACCCGCATCCACGAGATTGAAGTTCTGGCTGGATTCAAACCTGGAGAGCTCCCGATCCAGATCGCTGCCACTAAGCGTAAGGTTCTTGCCCCGCAGCGTGATCTGTCCCTTCAACGTCTGTCGCATCTCCTTCTCGGTCTTTCCCTGCATCGACAGGTTTGCGGAAAAGTCCATCCGGCCCGCTGCAACCGTCTGCCGCGACATGGCCTTGAAGAATTCCTCGATGGGAAACTGCGTGAGAGAGTAACGGACATGGTAAAGCGGGGCAGCACCCGAAAAGTCCGCTTGGAT
Source organism: Burkholderiales bacterium (assembly GCA_003152055.1). GTDB lineage: Bacteria > Pseudomonadota > Gammaproteobacteria > Burkholderiales > Burkholderiaceae_C > Schlegelella_A. The sequence goes on along the minus strand of PLZH01000125.1, from coordinate 10,384 downwards.
GCTTCCCGATCCCTGCGTGCCGAAGACACGGGTCGTAACCGGCTCGAGAACGATGACGTCATTCTTCGCGTCAGCCGAAAACTTCAAATCGGATACCGTGAAACCATCATGACGGACCTCCCCGCAGGCGAGCTCCGCGGTGAAGGAAAGGTCCTTCATGAGATTCGAGCGTTTCCCGCCAGAAAGGCGCAGACGATGCATGTCCAAGCGGCAATCCGCTGCGTCGAATCCTTCCCCGAATTGTCTGTCCGCGTAGACGAGAGTCCCGTCCGAAAGGGAGACGCTCGGCCAGTCCAGGGCGGGTGACGTTCCCCCGGCCGCCCCCGGCATTTCAAAGTTGAACTGACCGTCGCGGTCCCTTTCAATGGCGATCCTGGGGTAGTTCAGCACGATCTTCTCGATCCGGATTTCCTTCCAAAAAAGAGGGAAGAGATCGATCCCGAGCTTGGCCTCCTTCGCGGACGCGACCTCCACCCCCCGGCTGCGAATGTGCACATCCGCGAGTGTGACGAGCAAGCCTGGGAAGAAGGCGATCCCCACCCGGCCGCTGATGCTGACCTCCATTCCCAAGACTCGCGAGGCGGCCGCTTCCAGCCGGGCCTTGCAGTGGCTGGCGTCTACAAGAAGAAGCAGAGCAGCTGCGCCAACGGCGAGAAGACCGACGAGCCCGAGGGCACCGACGAGGATGATCCTCAATGATCTTGACACTGGTCTGACTCGAGCCTGTGGCAGAGCTGCCGATACCTTGTTGATTTGCGCCAAAGCGCGGCTCGGCGCAACGAGTCCGGGATCTACGGGCGTCGACCTTGAATGACACGTACCAGAATCACCACGATCGCGATGACGAGAAGAACATGGATGAATCCGCCCATGGTGTACGACGTGACAAGACCCAGAAGCCAGAGGACAACCAGGATGATTGCAATGGTCTCGAGCACCTTGCTTCTCCTTCTGCCATGAGTTGGCGAACCGCGGGCGTGATTCAGAGGCGCTTGTTGGCCTTCGTGAACCACGAATCGGTTGCCTTACGTTCCCATTCGGCAAGCTGCCTTTCGGCTTCGTCCTTGGCCACGCCGTAGCGCTCCTGGATCTTCCCGGCGAGCTGATCGCGGTGCCCAGCGATGACCTCGAGGTCGTTATCGGTCAGTTTGCCCCATTGCTCCTTGGCCTTGCCGGTGACTTGTTTCCAGTTGCCCTTGATGCGGTCCCAGTTCATCTGAATCTCCTTCGATGGTGAATTGACAAAAACCACGAGCCAGAATTCGTGCAAGAACTCAGAGGCGAACGGCGATCTCGTTGCTGACCGACATCACCCCGTTCACGCCGCGCGTGGCTGCCTCGCGTCGAGCGTGCGTTTCACATTCCTTTCCAGCTCCGGACGCGTCGTCCACTGCGCTGTGTTCACTATCGAACATACCGGGCAGCCTCGGTTGATGCAGATCAAGTCGGACGCTGACCGAGACCGCTACAAAGCGTAGCGCTGGCATGCGCTTCGTGAAGTCGCCTGCAGCGAACCGGATCGACCGACTCACAACTTCAAGGAGAAAGCCATGAGTTTGGGAACCATACTGTTGATCGTTCTGATCCTGATACTGATCGGCGCCATTCCGAGTTGGCCTTACAGCAGAAGTTGGGGCTATGCGCCCAGTGGCGTGCTGGGCTTGGTGGTGGTCATCGTCATCGTGCTGCTGGTTTTGGGGCGGTTGTGACAGGTAGTTCCCGCGTTGCGGGTCGGGCTGGTGTGAGCGCGCCGAACCGGTCGGGGTTCGGCCCGATGGGTCAGCTTGAGGTTCGGCCGGCGCGCGGTGATTCGGCGGCGACGCTGGCCTTGCCGCCCGCGTGCTCGAACGGCGGCCTGATGGAGGCCCTGCGGCAGCGGCGGTCGCAACGCGAGTTCGCGCCCACGGCTTTGCCCGAGCAGATGCTGGCCGACCTGTTGTGGGCAGCTTGCGGCGTCAACCGCCCGGCGCTCGGCGGGCGCACTGCGCCGAGGGCGATGAACTGCCAGGAGATCGATGTCTACGTGGCCTTGCCTGAGGGTCTGTATCGCTACGAGCCGGCTGGCCACGTGCTTCGTCTGGCGGTGCCCCAGGACATCCGCGCCATGACCGGAAACCAGGACTTCACCGGCGAGGCGGCGCTGGATTTGGTGTTTGTGGCCGATGACAGCCGAGTGCAGTTGGTGCGAGACGAGCAGCGCGAGGACTACGCCTACGCGACGGCCGGTGCGATGGCGCAGAACGTGTATCTGTACTGTGCTTGGCAGGGCTTGGCGACCGTGATCCGCGCCTGGATCGACCGTGATCCGCTGAGCGCAGCGATGAAGCTGGGCGTCGATCAGCAGGTGCTGCTGGCGCAGACGGTGGGCTACCCGAAGTCCAGCCCCGCGGCATGAAGCGGAACAACCTGTTTCCGGCCCGCAGGCGCCGTCCGAATCTCGGATGCGGGGCGAAGGTCTGCTCACGGCCGAACTGAGACGGTGCCGACCGACGCGCACAACACCCGGGTTCGGTGCCGCAGCGGACAGACGGCGGACGGCACGGCGCGCACATTGGCCCACGCGGCACTGTCGAACGCGCGGGCGGTTGCATTACTTTGGGAGTCGTCCTTGAACAAATGCCCTGTCAAGACCACTGCTGCCGGCACGCCGGTCGCGGACAACCAGAACTCCCAGACCGCCGGGCCGCGTGGCCCGGTGCTGATGCAGGACTATCAGCTCATGGAGAAGATGGCCCACTTCAACCGCGAGCGGGTGCCCGAGCGCGTCGTGCATGCCAAGGGCGCGGGCGCCCACGGCAGGCTGACGATCACGCAAGACCTGGCGCGCTACACGCGGGCCCGATTGTTCTCGAAGGCCGGTAACACCTGCGAGATTCTTGAAGCCGCCTTCGCGATCGCGGAGGCGTCGTGAAGCGCCGGCCGCACCACTTCGTCGCGTTCGCCCTCGCAGCCTTCGTGTTCGGCGCGCAGGCGCTCGATGGCGTGGTGCGGGATGGCACTACCGGCGAAGCGATCGCGCACGCGACCGTGGTGGCCGCAGGTGAAGTGTGCCGAACCGACGAGCAAGGCCAGTTCGACTTCGGTACCGCAACCGCCCCCAGCGTCTCGGCACGCGCGTGCTCGACCGCGAGCACTTGGACGCCCCGCTGCTCGGTGCGCTGCTCGTACGCAGGCTGCATCGCCTCTGGCCCGAGGTCTTCGAGATCGACAAGACGCGGGCGCTCATCGGCTCCGAGCAGACGTTGCTGGAACTGCGCGACGGCGTCGATCTCCGCACCGTCGCCTCGCACTGGCAGCAAGGCCTAGATGACTTCCTGGCGCGGCGAAAGCGCTACCTGCTGTATTGAGCTGGCGCGCCGCCAGCCCGGCCTCGGATTCGGCTACTTGCGCATCCAGGTCATGCTGCAACGCGAAGGGTGGGAAGTGAACAAATAGCGCATGCACCGGCTGGATCGCCTCGAAGGGCCGCAGTTGCGCTTGAAGGTCAGCCGGCGCAAGCGCATCAGCACGCTGCGTCGTTCATGAGACTTCCATAAGCTTGCCGTGCATCAAACCGACGCCGACGAATCGGCCTACAGTGCGGCCGGTTTAGTCATGCGTGACTGCACGTCGGCTTGCTCTGTTCGTGCGGGATTGAAAGGTATCGTGATGAAAGACCTGCGGACTGCACCCGAACTTGTGTGCCCTGCCGGCTCGTTGCGCGCATTGAAGGCCGCCGTCGATGCCGGCGCGGACGCCGTCTATCTCGGGTTGAAAGATGCGACGAACGCCCGCAATTTCGCAGGCCTGAATTTCGACGACGCGCAGATCCGCGAGGGCGTGACCTACGCCCACAGGCAAGGAGCCCGAGTGCTGATGGCGCTCAACACCTTTGCCGACGCGCGCGACCCGGGCCCCTGGCGGCGCGCCGTGGACAAGGCGGTCGCGCTGGGCGCCGACGCATTGATCGTCGCCGACAGCGCAGTGATGGCCTATTGCCGCGATCATTACCCTACGTTGCGCCTGCACCTGTCTGTCCAGGCCTCGGCCACGAGTCATGCGGCGATCGAGTTCTACCGTCGCCGTTACGGCGTCCAGCGTGCGGTCTTGCCCCGTGTTCTGACCATGCAGCAGGTCGGTCAGGTGATTCGACACACCGAAGTCGATATCGAGGTGTTCGGCTTCGGCAGCCTTTGTGTGATGGTGGAAGGCCGCTGTGCGCTGTCGTCCTATGCGACCGGGCAGTCGCCCAACAATGCCGGAGTCTGCTCGCCACCCTCGGCTGTGCGCTGGCAGGACGGCGCTGCAGGCGTGCAAGCTCGCCTGAACGGCGTGTTGATCGACTGCTACGCGCCCGACGAGCCACGCGGCTACCCGACCCTGTGCAAGGGCCGCTTCGTGGTTCAGGGCGAACGTGACTACGCACTCGAGGAGCCAACCAGCCTGAACACGCTTGCGATCCTGCCCGAACTGGTCGAGCTGGGCGTGAAGGCGATCAAGATCGAAGGTCGGCAGCGCAGCGCGGCCTATGTGGAACAGGTCACGCGTGTCTGGCGGGCCGCGATCGACCAGGCCTGCTCGGCGCAGGGTCGCTACAGCGTGCAGCCGGAATGGTCCGCCACGCTGGCCCGCCATGCCGAGGGCCAGCATCACACGCTCGGCGCGTACAACCGCCCGTGGCGCTAACCCCGGGGCTGCTCGCATGAACGCACCGCTGAACACATCCTCTACGCCATCCCGCTTGGCATTGACCGTCGGACCGGTGCTCTATCACTGGTCGCGTGACACCCTGATGCATTTTTATGCCAGCCTGGCGGACGGCCCGGCAGATACGATCGTGCTCGGCGAAGCCGTGTGTGCGCGGCGGCGCGAACTTCGCCTCGACGACTGGCTTGCGCTCGGCCGCGATCTGACGGACGCAGGCAAAGAGGTCGTGCTCGTCGCGCAGACGCTGATCGAGACCGAAGCCGACCTGCGGTTGCTGGAGCGCCAAGCCGAGCAGCAAAGCTTCGCCGTCGAGGCCGGCGACGCCTCGGCGCTGCAGTTGCTTGCCGGGCGCGTGCCATTGGTACTCGGGCCACACCTCAACATCTACAGTCGCGAGGCCCTCGTCGAACACGCAGACCTGGGGGCGCAGCGCTGGGTGGCGCCCGTGGAACTGGCGCTCGACAAGGTGGCACTTGTCAATCCGTCGCAGGATCCGGTTCGAACGCCCACAGGCGAGGTGATCGCGACCGAGGCCTGGGTCTTCGGGCGATTGCCGTTGGCGTTTTCGGCGCGCTGCTTTACGGCGCGCCACCATCATGTGTCCAAGGATGACTGCGGATTCCGCTGCCTGGCCGATCCCGACGGGCTGTTGGTCTCCTCCACCGAAGGCCAGCCGTTTCTGGTGCTTAACGGTACGCAGACGCAGTCTGCGGCGGTTCAGAACCTGCTGGGGGATGGTCCGGCGCTGCGCGCTGCCGGCGTCACACGCCTGCGGCTGTCACCCTGTGCCCAGGGCTTTACCGAGGTGCTGAACGATTTCGACGCAGTGATGAACTTGGGCAAAGCCGTGGACGGGCGCGTCGCGGCCTGGGTGGACAGCGGCATGCCTGGGCCCTTCAGCAATGGCTACGCGCGCGGCTTGCCAGGCATGACGTGGAGCGACGCGTGAACACCCGCCCCGCCCTCGGAGTCCCGGCAGGCCTGCCGGCATTCCTCGCTCCGCTTCATCGTCGAATCTCCGGGTGGGTGGAACGACTTCCGGTGACACCGCCTTCATTCGTGATAGCGCGCGTGTTGGACCGTGTGCTTCTGCATCGCTTGCCAGCCGACGCCCGACAAGCGCTCAGCCATCGTTGCGTAGAACTGCGGGTCACCGACTTCGGACTACGAGTGCGACTGCAGATCACGCCGTCCGGCTTTGCACCTGTCGGTGACCAGGGTGAGGCAGCCTTGCGCATCGCCGCCACCGCCGATAGTTACCTGCGCTTGCTGCGAGGTGAAGACGATCCAGATCGCCTGTTCTTCGAGCGAGTGCTGGTTATGGAAGGTGACACCGAACTCGGCCTGGTGCTCAAGAACACGCTAGACGCTATCGGTCCGCTATGGCCACGCAAGGCTGCGAACGACCCTGGGCGCTGAGAGGCCGTTCGGAAGACGATGCTCGAGCTACGTGACACACCATGGATGCAGCGATCCTGATGTCGTCATCTGACTCAATCGCTTGTTTTTTTCGCTGCTTGGCGGTTTCTGGATGGACGTCCTGGCACGCCATGAGTCCTTCAAATGGTGGAGCTGGGACGTTCGCGCCGACCATCACGTCACCATGCGCCTAGCCGACGCTGGTTGATCTCGTCATCCGTGCGCCAGTGCCAGTCGCCGCAAGCGCTCGCCACATCGCGTGGGATGCCTTCAGCGCCCGCTCGATGACGCGCACTCGAACGACGCCGCCGTCTTCGCGTCGCCCACTCCGCCCGTGCCGACGTACCGCGGATACGTCGGATAGCGACACATCGGCCGGCTCATGGTCTCGCCGTGCGGGGGCGCGTCCTGCAGCGACACCTGGACCAGGTCGCCGGGCGCTCGGCCATGCTCCACCCAGGCGATGAGCACGCCGAGCATGTCGACCATCGTTGGCGCGCCGGTGCCGACATGGTCCGCGCCGGGTGTGACGTAAAGGCGCATGAAGTCGTCAGTCGGGCCGCGGCCCATGCGCTCGACAACGCTCTTCCAGTACTCGATGCCGGCATAAGGGCTCTGCGCGTAGTCGGCCATGTGCTCGCTGACAACAAGCTTGCCGCCGCGCCGCGCGAAGGCCGAGAGGTCAGGGTCGGTCGAGTCCGAGCACGGCGCAGGCCGCTGCCGGGTCGGCGGCCATCGGCCGCGGCGGCACGGCGGTCGTGCATGCAGCGATGGCGATGAGGGCGCCAAAAGCGAGCGATGATCGCGTGCAGATGCCGGCCGATACGTGGAGCTGGCCCATGTCGATGTCTCCTCTTGCTTTGGTCGAGTCAGTATCGCCCAATGCGCCACATGGGTCACGCGGCTTGAGGCCGCGCGAACGCTACGATGATCGTTCCATGCTGCAACCGCCCGTGCCAGATCCCACCGCGCTCGACGCGGCCCGCCGCTTGATCGACTCAGCACGGTGTGTCGTCGCCCTCACTGGCGCCGGCATGTCGACCGAATCGGGCATCCCGGATTTCCGCGGCCCACGGGGCGTATGGACGAAGAACCCCGCGGCCGAGAAGCAGTCGACGATCGTGCACTACCTCGCCGACCCCGAGGTGCGCAAGGCCGCGTGGCGAGCGCGCCTGGACTCGCCGGCATGGACGGCCGAACCGAACGCTGGCCACCGCGCCCTCGTCGCGCTCGAGCGGCGCGGCAAGCTGCATGCGCTCGTCACCCAGAACATCGACGAGTTGCACCAGCGCGCCGGCCAGTCATCGCGGCTCGTGATCGAGGTGCACGGCAGCATGCGCCGCGTGATGTGCTGGCAGTGCGGCCGCCGCGCGCCGATGGGCGAGGCACTCGCTCGGGTGCGCGCCGGCGAGGAAGACCCGCATTGCCTCGAATGCGGCGGCATCCTGAAGAGCGACACCATCTCGTTCGGCCAGGCGCTCGTACCCGAGGTGATCGACCGCGCGATGACTGCGGCGGCCGAGGCCGATCTGCTGATCGCCATCGGCACGACGCTGCAGGTCCATCCGGTGGCGGGCATGGTGCCCCTCGCGGCGCGTACGGGCGCGGGGATCGTCATCGTCAACGAACAGCCGACGGTGATGGACGAGATGGCGGATGCCGTGATCCGGGAGCCGATTGGCGAAGTGCTGGCGGCGCTCTGCGGCGAGGGCGAAGCGTGAGTGCGAGCTTGTCGGGCATCGGCCAGACTCGGCCGGTTGGCATCACGCACGGTGCGGCAGGAAGCGGTCACTGACGTCGACGAGCCGGAGATGGGACATGGTTCCCATGCACGCCAACGCCCGAGAGATCGGCTCGGCGCCGGCAGCGGGGGCTGAGCGGTGCTTCAAGGCGCCGCATGCCGAAGAGCGCGCACCAGCGTGGCCTTTGCGGAGGGCGATGTATTTCGCGCCAAGTTCCGACGCAAGCGCCGACCGCCTGCTCGAGCGCAACCCAGCGATCGCCGCAAAGAGCTCTACCGAAAGCCGGGCCGGCGCTGATCGCCTGCAGATGGGCGCCACGCTCCGGGATTCCATAATCCAGCGCCGGACCGTAGAACCATCGCCTGCTGGGATGCCTGCCGGCAACTGCTAAAGGAGATACCCGCATGCCAAGCCCACTTCCAGGCGCCGGCGTTGGAATCGAATCGATCCGCACGCTCGCGCTGGTCGGCCCCGCCGCCGCCGGCAAGACGAGTCTGGCCGAAGCGCTGCTGGCTGCCGCGGGCGCGATCGTCACCCCGGGCACCCTGGAGCGCGGCACCACGGCCAGCGACTTCGACCCGCTGGAGCGGCGAATGCAGCATTCGCTCAACGCCACCGTGCTCCACCTGATGCGTGGCGACACGCGAGTTCACTTCATCGACACGCCTGGCGCACCCGATTTCCTGGGCCAGAGCCTGCCCGCGCTCGAGGCGGTGGAGACGGCGGCCGTGGTCATCAACGCGGCGGTCGGCGTGGAGCCAATGGCCGTGCGCATGATGGAACATGCGGCAGCGCGCCAGCGCGACCGCCTGATCATCGTCAACAAGATCGACGCTCCCGGCGTCGATCTGCCCGCCGTGCTGGCGCAGATCCAGGCTGCGTTCGGCAAGGAATGCCTGCCGCTGAACCTGCCCGATGCCGGCGGCACGCGGGTCGTGGACTGCTTCCACAACCGCGAAGGCCACAGCGACTTCGGCAGCGTCGACGTCGCCCACCGCGCACTGGTCGAGCAGGTCGTGGAAGTGGATGTCGATTTCGTCGACCGCTACCTCAACGACGGCGACGTCGATGCCTCGGAACTGCACGCGCCGCTGGAACAGGCGCTGCGCGAGGGGCACCTGATCCCGGTGTGCTTTGTGTCGGCCAAGAACGGCGCGGGCGTGGCCGAGCTGCTCGACATCATCGTCAAGCTGCTGCCCCACCCGGGCGAGGCCAACCCGCCGGCTTTCCTGCGCGGCGAGGGCACGGCGGCCGAGCCGCTGGCCGCCGTGCCCGACCCGGGCCGGCATGTGCTGGCCCATGTGTTCAAGGTCACGGTCGATCCCTTCGTCGGCCGGCTGGGCGTGTTCCGCGTCCACCAGGGCACGGTCACGAAGGACAGACTGCTGTACATCGACGACGGCCGCAAGCCCTTCAAGGTGAGCCACCTGTTCATGCTCCAGGGCAAGGACCATGTCGAGGTGGCGCAGGCGCTGCCGGGCGATATCGTCGCGGTGGCCAAGGTCGACGAGATCCGCTTCGACGCGGTGCTGCACGACGCCGCCGAGGATGACCACATCCACCTCGCGCCGCTGCCCTTTCCCAAGCCCGTGCACGGCCTGGCCATCGAGCCCAAGCGCCACGGCGACGAACAGCGGATGTGGGAGATCCTGACCAAGCTGGTCGATGAAGACCCCTGCCTGAAGCTGGAGCATGTGGCCGGCACCAATGAGACCATCGTCTACGGCCTCGGCGAGTTGCACTTGCGGGTGCTGCTGGAGCGGCTGCGCGAGACCTATCGCTTCGAGGTCAACACGAGGCCGCCGCGCATCGCCTACCGCGAAACGATCACGGCGCCGGCCGAGGGCCACCACCGCCACAAGAAGCAAAGCGGCGGCGCCGGCCAGTTCGGCGAGGTCTTCTTGCGCGTCGAGCCGCTGCCGCGCGGCGGCGGCTTCGAGTTCGTCGACCAGGTCAGGGGCGGCACGATCCCGAGCCAGTTCATTCCGGCGGTGGAAAAGGGCGTGCGCGAGGTGCTAGCCACCGGCGCCATCACCGGCCACCCGGTGGTCGATGTGCGGGTGGTCGTCTACGACGGCAAGCACCACAGCGTCGACAGCAAGGAGATCGCCTTCGTCACGGCGGGCCGCAGGGCCTTCACGGCCGCGGTGCGCGAGGCGCGGCCGATCGTGCTCGAGCCCATCGTGCACGTCGAGATCACGGCGCCCGAGCCGGCGCTGGGCGACATCACCGGCGACCTGGCGTCGCGCCGCGGCATAGTTAGCGGCACAGCCAACGGTGCGCCCGGCACGATGACCGTCCTCGGCCAGGCGCCAATGTCGGAACTGCTCGGCTACCAGAGCAAGCTCAACGCGCTGACCAGCGGCCAGGGCCGGTACACGATCGACTTCTCGCACTACGAGCCGGTGCCGCCGAACACGCAGGAGCAACTCGTCAGCGAGTTCAAGGTGCGCGACGACGAGTGAAAACCCAGCCGCCACGCCGCAACGCCCCTTCTAAGTCGAATCTAGTCGTCTTGAGCTCGTCGAGTGCGCATT